>CALMKO010000295.1 GCA_937867415.1 uncultured Verrucomicrobiota bacterium
CCTGGTGGCATGGGGATTTTTGTTTGATCCCATTTCGCGGATCAACACGCTGGCACAGACGTTCACCCGCGGCATCGTCTCGGCAGAGCGGGTGTTTAAAATCATCGACAGCCCGGATGAGACGAATCTAACGGAAGGCCTGCGTCCAAGCGGGATGAAGGGGCACGTGCGCTTTGAGAACGTCTCATTCTGCTACTCCGACGAGACACCGACGATCAACGATCTATCACTGGAAGCATTGCCCGGGCAGACCATCGCCTTGGTGGGAGCGACTGGAGCGGGCAAGTCAACGGTTCTAAATTTGCTCACCCGGTTTTACGAGCCGACAGAAGGCCGGATCCTGGTGGACGGGGTCCCGCTGGAAGGGGTGTCGAAGGAGTGGTTGAGAGATCAGCTCGGTTATGTGACCCAGGAGAGTTTTCTTTTCAACACCACGCTTCGGGAAAATCTTCAGCTCGCCAAGCAGGATGCCACGGACGATGAAATCTGGAGCGCGCTGGAGGCGGCGAATGCGGCGTATTTCGTGAAAGCAAGCGCAGATGGCTTGGATACCATCGCCGGTGAACGTGGGAGCCGCTTCTCGGGAGGTGAAAAACAGCGGCTTTCGATCGCACGGGCATTGTTGAAGAACCCGCCGCTACTTTTGTTAGATGAAGCAACCTCGGCACTGGACAACCAAACCGAGCGCCTCGTGCAGGAGGCGCTCGAGAATTTGCGTTCCGACCGGACATGCTTTGTCATTGCGCATCGCCTTTCCACCGTCCAGAAAGCGGACCGGATTTGCGTCCTTCATCACGGAAAACTCATCGAGCAAGGCTCGCATGCCGAGCTTCTTGCACTTGGCGGAGCCTACGCCAAACTCTGCGAAGCAACTTTCTCAAACGATTCTAGACCCCACGCTTAAAATCCCTTACTCTCCGGCGTATTCACTTTCACCCACCCCATTATGGAAACACTCCTCAAGCTTCCCGACAACTCTGCTCCCAGCACCATTTCCGAAATCCTGTCCTCGCTCCGCAAGGAACACTTCGAGCCGCGGCACGAAGCCAAGGCGTGGGGCGACTGGATTTATCTGTCAACCTACACCACGGTCATCAGCATCGAGTGTAACAACGGGCTGAGCAGCACCGCCACCATCGAACACGGTGAAGGCGAAGAAGAAGGCGAGCCAATCCCATCCCTCTACCGCGCCTTTGGAAGACTTGGCTGGCTCGGAGTCGATAGCGACGGCGAGTTTTCGTTAGATTGAACCCAGATCCCTTGCCAAGCCGACGGGCTCAAGCAACTGTGTGAATACGATCGAAGGCAGGGACCGATACTCGAGGCGTTCCGGCCTTCTGTTTCACGTTTCATTCACATCTAACCCATCGGTCCGCTCAGGGAGACAATCCCCGTCATCTCAAGACGGTCGCTGATATCGGTCCGGACAGGGCACGCGGTGATTCCCAAGCGTGCGGCAGCTGGATGGCGACAGCCTTCTCTTCAAGCAATGCCGCTTTCACTGCGGGGATCGATTCCTGCGATGCCCCTACCCTCCGGCCGCCAGCGTCACGATCTCGACACAAGACCCCTCGCGGATCAGGCACTTCGTATAATCTCTTGGAAAAACAGCTTCTTGGTTGAGCTCGACCACACACGGTTTACCACCGAATCCGATGCTCTCGAGAAAGCGATCCACGGTGACTTCCTGTTCGATTTCGTGCTCCTGGCCATTGAGTCGGATATTCATGATCGTAGGGGGCAGCTTATCTCCACTGCGCGAGTTGTTCAGGGAACGGACATTTGTCGCAGTCCGAAAAATCTTCCAGACAAAAATCCTGATAGATCTGCAACAGCGCCTGATGGTGGGAGATCCGTCTCATCCACGGTTGGGCGGCCTTGATCGAGCCGAACAACCGGATCCCACATCGCTTGACCTTGTCGTTCGCTGCGGAGTTCCGCAGCTTGTGAAACTCCGCAAAGGTCATGCCATCCTCATGCATGGCCAGTGGGGCGAGGTGATTCGCCACCAGCTCCAATGCCTGCGTCCGCCCGAACAGGGCAACCTTCGAGGTGGCCGCCGCAGACGTCAACGTGTGTCGGTAACTCCAGAACGGATGCTCCAGGGTCTGGAGAAAATCAATCAAGGGCTTGGCTGCGAATGGACGCGCCAGTGCCAGGCGGCGATACTGCGGCCAAACCTTCACCAACTCCACCAAGGCCCCCACCCGCCGGTGCGGGTGGTTCGCCGGGCGCTGGCCGTGGGTCTTCCACGGAATCGCCCGGCTCCCCGTGGCCTCACAACGCGCCCGGTTTTTCCACCAGGTATCCCACAGCCCCCGCAAATAATCACGGGTGTCCAACGGAGCCAATTCATGCAGCTCCGCCGATAAAAATCCAGCCGTTCCGAAGAGCAGGGCCTCAGCCGCATCGCCCTCCGCCTTGAGCAGGGACAAGGGTGCCCGCTGGGCCAACAGCCGCATGGCAAGCGCATTCCCCCGATACCCCAGCGTCTCGGCAGTCGCCTGAAAAAGGGCGGCATCCCGGCCGTGGGCGTCGGCAGTGCGCAGCCAGCGCGCCGCCTTGTTCACGGCCCGATAGACGGACGCCTCGCCTAACAGACGCCCCACCGCCCCCGGCGGCAAGCCCTTCAACGGCGCAACACAGCGCCCCGGATGGGCGATCGCCACTTCCCGTTGCGGCCGGTTCAACGCGTCTGACAGCAACACTTCCGTAATCACCACTTGCGGCACCTCGCCATGCTCCAAAGTCCTGGTAAAGGCACGCCGTGCGTCCGAGCGGAAAACCACGTGCAGCACCACATCGCGAAAAGCAGGATTCGTCCCATGCCCGTGCAACTCCCAGTCTCCCGCCTCAGGATCCAACTCGAGTGGTCCGGTGCGCAACTCACCGTCGATCTCGACCGCCGTTTGGATGAAGTCCGGTCCAGCTCCACGGTTCCACTCGCCAAACTGGACGATCTTCACCGCCTTGCCAGTCGTGGTGCGGAAATCCCTTCCAAATGCGCCGGCAAACCACAGCGCCTGCAACTCCAACTCAGAGGGCAACGATTGCGTGGAAGCCTCCTCAAACGCAAGTGGCGGATGCCAAATAGATTCTAACAAAAATCCGTAGGTCATTGGAAATCTCAATCGCTTCAGGGTTGCTTGACAGGCGGTGCTTTCGTCGGATCGGCAGGCGGCGGAGCAGGAGGATCAAGGATATCAAGCCAGCCCTTCAAGGCATCCGCTTCCGGGATTCCGCTGTAAAGTGTCTGCGCATCCCGCAGGCCACGCACCGCCAAATCCTTGCGATCGCCCGCCCGGTCGATGCTGATGATTTGAAAATCCTGCCGCAGCTTGTCATCGATCTTCGGATAATACGTCTTGGCCGTCCGGAAGGCGGTCGCCGCTCCACCAAAATCCTTGCGCTGCAAGCGATCGAGCGCCACCGCCTCGGCGATGACGCCGCTTTTCATCCGCTCGGCCGCTTTTTCCAACTGATTCTGCCGCACCTGCGCATCTAACTTCCACTCAAGCACCGCGGCCCGCAGGGCACGGAACTCGATGTCCTGGTCCTGCATCACCCCCGTGCCGTCGAAGCGCTTGAACGGCCGGTAAAGCGGATCCCCCAAGACCACGCCCTGCCAGGAAGTCACCGGCATCGCACTCCAGCAAGCTTCCACCCACGTCGATCCATCGAGCAGCTTCTGATGGAGGATTCCGAAATCATGGGTGAGATGCAGGTATGGCTCGAACACGTTTCCAACCGTGGCCGCCGCCCCTTTTTCCAACAAGGGCCCGCACCAGTTCTTCGTTCCATCAGCCAGCTGTTGGGCACTGAAGGAATGGAGGTGGACCGCAATCGCCCCCTGACGGAACTGGAACCGGGGATTGAGAAAGGGACCGCTCACATTGCCATCATACCAGCCGAAATACAACGAGGCATCCGTCATGGGATAATTCTTCGGCAAAGTGTCATGATAGGAGTCGACCACCGTGGGAATGCCCGCTGCGTCACTTGCCTTTGCGACTGCGGCGAGCCATTGGTCGCCCTGTGGAAACTTGTTGGCGATATCCACATAGGCACGCCCCCAGAGCCCTGTTTTTTCGACTTCCACGGCGTCCCGGATCATTCGCTCGCAGGTGGCAAACGTCGGGGCATCGATTCGTGAAGTCAAAACGAGGAACGGCATCTTCGCTTCGGAAAATGCAACCGCGCTTTGATAGAACTTGTTTTTCAGAATGCCATCGGTGGGTAGATTCTCCACGCCAAACATGGCCAACTCCGAATCGACGGACGCCTCGTCATGCCCCGCCACGGGATTCTGCGGGTCCAGGGGCGCTGGACTCATCCCTTCCGGCAGAGGCTTCGCGTTGATCCGCAATGGCACGCCACGCATCACCACCAACACCTGGATGCGGTTCACCGTCGGCACAATCACCCCAGCCTTGTCCACCTGCCGTTCCCACCAGGCACGTCTCTCGAACTCGCTGCGCAAGGGCGCAAGAATCCATTTTTCATACTCCGCCCGCGAGATATCCGCAGTGGTCGGCATGTCGAGCGCGATGAGATTCTCCTGCGGGATGTCGCGGGAAATCCGATACAGGTCGGCCAGCTTGCGGGATTCAGGCACTGCGGAGTTGTAAAGCACCGCGACGGCTTCCGGAGAAATCGCCGCGCACAATTTCAGAGGAAATCCCACGAAGATCAGCAGCAGGCATACGAACATTCTCATCGCGGGAGAGAATGCCCAGTTGGCGGCATGATGCAAGAACCAGCGACGTTCAGAGCGAAATCCGTAAACCATCCCACGCCATGCGCACTCCCTGCGGAAGCTCACGCACTACGGACTCCATCACATATTCATGACTCAAGTGGGTCAACCAGGTCTCCCGCGCGCCCACCTCCTCCGCTGCCGCCAAGGCCTCCGCGAGCGTGAAATGCGTCGGATGGTCGGCATGTCGAAGCGCATCCACAATCAGAATGTCCACCCCCTTGAGAAGATCCATGGTCTCGTCGGGGATCGATTTCACATCCGGCAGATAGGCGATGCTGCCCGCATCCGGGTATTGAAAGAGAAACCCGATCGTTTCCACTGCGGCATGCCTGACCGGCAAAGGCGTTACCTTGAGGTCACCGTAATAAAATGGACCATCGATGAGCCGCGGTCCGGGTCTGACGTAACCACCGATGACCTGCTCCGGGAAAAACGCCCACCGGAACATTTCCTCAAGCGTCTGCATGCATCCCTTGGTGGCGTGAAGTGGCAGCGGCCCCGCCTTGTGCCAGCAGAAGGCCCGCAACTCGTCAAAGCCCGCGACGTGGTCCAGGTGCCCGTGCGTGTAAATCACCGCGTCGATCTCGGTCAACCCTTCGCGCAGCGCCTGCATCCGCAAGTCAGGACCGGAATCCACCAGCAGCGTGTGCCCGCCTGCCCGAACCACCACCGAGGAACGAAAACGCTTGTTCCGAGGATCCTCCGAGCTGCACACCGCGCACTTGCAGCCAATCACCGGCACCCCCACCGAGGTGCCCGTACCAAGAAATGTTAAGGAAAAATCCGACACGCGCAGACCCTAGTCAGCAAATCCCATGCCGCGCAACCCATCCGTGTCGATCAAACACCGCCACCGCACTATTTCAGGAAGACCTCCCGCGCCTTGGCTCCTTCTCCCGGGCCTACAATGCCGCGTTGTTCGAGAATATCGACCATCCGGGCAGCTCTTGTGTAACCGAGTCTGAGACGGCGCTGGAGCAACGAAGTGCTGGCCTTCTGCTCCTGACGCACGACCTCGATGCATTTCATGATGAGTTCTTCATCGGCTTGTGAGACGTCATCATCCTCATCCTCGTCGTCGGCACTGTTGATCGAAGCCTGGATGTCGGTCTCGAACTTGGGCTTACCCTGCTTGGCACAGTGGTCGATGATCCGCTCGATCTCGGCGTCGGTGACGTAGGCTCCCTGGGCGCGTTCCAGCTTGGCGGAACCCGGCGGGAGGTAGAGCATGTCCCCCTTGCCCACGAGTTTATCCGCCCCCTTGGTGTCAAGGATGACGCGGGAATCCAGCGCGGAAGAAACCTGGAAGGCGATCCGGCACGGGATGTTGGCCTTGATGATACCGGTCACCACGTCGGCACGGGGTGTCTGGGTGGCGATGATGAGGTGGATGCCCGCAGCCCGCGCCTTCTGGGCGATCCGGGCGATGCACATCTCGACATCGGCCGGGGCCGTTTGCATGAGGTCGGCGAGCTCGTCGATGAGCACGACGATGTAGGGGAAGCGATCGGGGATTTTTTCTTCGAAGATTTCCTCATCCTCGGGGTCTTCTTCGGGCCCGAGTTCGCCGGACTCGAGGGCGAGAGCCATGGCTTCCAGTTCTTCGTCCGTGACGAGCACTTCCGGCTCCGGGGCGGCTTCTTCCTCGGCGACTTCAGACACCTCGGGGCGGGGCCGGCCGTTGAAGCTGTCGAAGTTCCGGACCCCGATTTTCGCGAAGATGCGGTAGCGCTTCTCCATTTCGTTCACCACCCACTTGAGGGCTGCCACGGTCTTTTTGGGATCGGTGACGACGGGGACGACCAGGTGCGGAAGACGGTTGTACATCTGCATTTCCACCACCTTGGGATCGACCATGATGAAGCGCAGTTCATCCGGGCCGAACTTGAAGAGCATGGAGGCGATGATCGAGTTGATACAAACCGATTTACCGGAACCGGTGGCACCGGCGACAAGGCAGTGAGGCATGGCCGCGAGATCGCCGATGACCGTCTTGCCGTAGACATCCTTACCGAGGGCGAGCGGGATCTTCTTTTTCGCCGAGCGGAACTCGGGATCATGCAGCAGTTCGTGAAGGGGTACGGCGACTTTTTGCGAGTTGGCGATTTCGATGCCTACGGTGTCTTTACCGGGAATGGGTGCTAGGATATTGATGCGCTCGGCACAGGTCGCGCGGGCCAGGTCGGCTTCCAACTGGGAGATCCTTGAAACCCGCAGGCCGGTGGACGGATAGATTTCATAACGGGTAATCGTCGGTCCTCGGGTGATGTCCCCGGCGGTGACTTCGATGCCGAAGGCTTGAAGGGTCTCGATGATGGTGCGCTGGGTGTAGAGCAGCTCTTCGCGATTGGCCTCGGGCGCTTCGGCGGATTCATCGACATCGAGGAGGTCGAAGCCCGGCAATTCGTAATTCTCGAATCCAGTGACGGATAGAAACTGATGGCCTGCGGGTTTTTTGCGTTCGAAAGGCGCGGCGCCGGGCACATGGGGTTCGTTAGCCCGGCGTTGAGAGGCATCAATGATCTGCGGCGGAGGAGTCTCGCGGAGAGGCAGGACTGCCTGGGGGTCCTCGGCGGCGGCGGTCTTGGCGCTGGAGGACTTGGCATTTTCCCGCTCCGCGCGGCGCTGCTCGCGCTGGCGTTCACGCTCGGCGAGCATTTCCGCCTCGCGGGCGGCGATTTTACCGGATTCCGAGCGGCTTGCCTGCCATTCGCTGAATTGATAACGGGCGAGACGGTAGCAGGTTTTGGTAAAGTGCAGGGGCTGCTGTCCGGTGATGAGAATGAGGGCGACCAGGTAAGCGGCGCTCGTGAGGATCAAGGTGCCGGCGCGCCCGACGGCGTAGGTTGAGGTCAATCCGCCCAAGGCATCACCAATGACGCCTCCAGGGCCGGGCAGGTTGCAACTCTGTGACCAGGCTTTGAAAAAATAATCCGCGGCATCCAGCCAGACGGCACCTGCTACCAAAAGCACACTGAAGCCAATCACCGCCCGCGGCCAAATCCGCTGGTCAAAGGCCAACTTGATGACTCCAAACCAGATGAATCCGACAGGCAATAGATACCCCGCGGCACCAAACAAAAGAACCTGCAAAAACCCGAGAATGCCACCGAACGGACCGATGAGATTTTCACCAGCCTCGCCGGACTTCCCTGCGAAAGCCTCCAACAGCCCCCATCTCGGCAGGTCTGCCGGACTATACTTCACCAACGAGAGCAGCAGCAGCAATCCAGCCACCATCCAGATGATCCCGGTGATCTCGTTGGACCACCGCGTCGGCTCGACGACTTCACCACGTTTCTTGTTATCCTTGCTTGCCATCCAATCTCCTCTGCGGAGAGCATCTCCCGACTTGCGCCCGGGGGCAAGATTGTTTTCAGACCCGTAAAATAAACGATTACAAAACAATCGGCGCTTGGATGCGACCCGACTGCGGTTCAATTTGCACTCGTGCGCCTGCTTACCCTGAAGATCCAAGAACCTCTGCCCGGCCATGTGCTACCACAAATGGCGGTGGATCATGGCCCAGAGGAGGCCGCGCGCCGCTATCGAGCCATCGTGATCACCACGCTGAGGCAGCTGCGCGGACTGGCCGACGCTCGATTGCGCCTGGATATCGATCCACCCGACGCCGACGAAGCGGTGCGCTTCTGGCTGCTCCCGCGCTTGGCCAAGCAGTGGCATGCGCATGACTCGGTCTACCGCTCGGAAGGATGGGTGATTGATTTTGGTGGGGATTCAGAAAATTTTCAGATTCAGGCAGTTGGCGAGATTCTGTGTCCAAATCTAGGTGCGCGCTGGGTCCATGCCGCGCTGCTGGGACTGGGGCATGGCACTCACCGGATTCTCGGGCCGGCCCGGGAGGGTGGGCACTATCTCCGCGCTCAAGCGGCTGACACGTCGGAGAACGTGCCGACACGCTTGCTCCCCGAACTGCCAATCATCCAGTCCAGCGCTCACTGGTCCGAAGCGCTTGACAGCCCCCTCGGCCCTGCGCTCAAGCGCGCCTGGGAGGAAGAGGAGGCGAACTGATCCAAGCCCATGCGCCCTCACGGAAAAATCCATGCCCTCTGCGCCACCGCACGGATAGCCAATCTGCCCAGCGTGATCAGTAACGTCTGGGTCGGGGCGATGATTCACGGCTGTTTTGTCAATCCATTCCTGGACGGGCGCTCCATGACCTGCGTGATGGCAGCTGGGATGTGCCTCTATCTCGCGGGAAATTTTCTGAATGACTGGATGGATCGAGCGTGGGATTCCCGGAACCGGCCCGAGCGGGCATTGCCGCGTGGGTTGTTTACTCCGGGGACCTATCTCGGCGTGGCGGTGATCCTTTCCGCGGGAGGGATCACCGCAGCATTCACTGCACAGCGGTTGGCGGGGGCGACCGCGCTTGGAATCCTATCCTTCATCGTGATTTACACCGTCTGGCACAAACGCAGTCCTTGGATGGTGATTCCCATGGGGCTCTGCCGGGGCTTGCTACCGGTGATGGGCGCACTTGGAATGATGCGCTGGCCATCCGCCCCGGGGAGCCTTCAAACGAGCGCCACCATGGCCGCACTCGCGGGCGGAGCTTTGTTTTTTTACATCGCCGGACTTTCCCTGAGCGCACGGAGTGAAGCGAATCCCACCGCCGGGAGATCTCCGAGGGTCCTGTCGCTGTGGTGCTTCTCGATCAGCGCGCTGCTTGTTTTCCCCCATTTTCTCTCCATCGAAAAGCCGGGTTGGTGGTGCTTGAGTCCCCTGCCCTTCCTCGGTTGGTGGGCTCTTTGCCAAACCCGCTACCGGAAAACGGTATCAAGTTATGTCTCGGCACTTCTGGCGGGAATTCCATTCATCGACTCGATCACCTTGATTCCGCTCGCGCTTTGGATCTTGGCCACTCCTGCTTCGAATGAAGACTTCCGACTCATCGCGATGATCAGCCTGAGTCTGCCGCCACTCGCATTCCTCTCCGCACTGGCACTGCAAAGACTTGCCCCCGCGACTTGATCAGGGCTTGCGGGAAGCCGCTTCCCGCGCTCCACTCCCGCGAACCATGAGCATCGCAGAAAAACAGGAACTCCTCATCGAGGAACTCGGCCTTTTCCAAGACTGGACCGAGCGTTACGAATACGTCATCGGGCTGGGAAAAAAGCTCGCGCCCATGGCCGAGTCATCCAGGACGCCGGAACATTTGATCAAAGGCTGTCAATCCCAGGTATGGATCGACGCCACCAGCGACGGCACAAAGATTCACTATACCGCCGATTCGGACTCGTTGATCACCAAGGGGATGATCGCCCTTTTCGTGAGGGTGCTCGACGGCGAGACCCCGGACGACATCCTGACCGCCGACATGAGCTTCATCGACCGCACCGGCCTGAAAGAACACCTGGCACCCACCCGGGCGAACGCCTTGAACCTGATGGCCAATCAAATGAAAAAACGGGCGCTGGACTTCACCCGTTCCTGAGCCGCGGCCTACTTCAAATCATCCAAGCGCTGGCGGCACCACGCGAGCCCCTCGCTGTATTCCTCACTCCCTGGCCGGGATTTCAGCAGACCTTCCCAGAGCGTCACGGCATCCGAGAAAATTTGGCGCGCTTTTTCCTTCTGGTCTGCCATCTGCAAGGCATGACCGAGATCCCCTAACAAGTAGGCTCCCGCGCTCTGGAGTTGATCGGGACGCGGGCCACGGGAAGAGCTCCCGGTCTCCAACTGACTCAGCATATCACCCGCCCGGGAAATCAGCTTGATCTCTTCATCACGGCTTCCCGCCATTCCCAACATCCGTCCTTTTTGCCAAAGAAGCAGGGCAAGACGATACGACACCATCGCGTCAGCCGGGGCGGACACGCGGATGGCCTCCAGCATCCGGATCCCTTCTTCATAATCCCGCAACGCCTCATCCGCCAGTCCGCGGTCGCGCTTGATCCCGGCTCGCAATCCAAGTTGGGAAGCCTTTCGTGATACCGCATCCGCATGATCCGGCTGCTCGACGACCAGGCGATCGAGCAGTTTCATCGCCTCTTTCGAAATCGATTCCGCACCGGAAACATCCGCCGCGAGCAATGCCGCTTCCGCCATCGCCGAATAACAACCCGCAAGCTCCAGCCTGAGGTCGAAATCATCAGGTGTCTTTTCTAACAATCCAACCAATTCCACCGATGCCAGATTCCTGACCTCCCGCGCATCGCCCAGTTTACCCATCCCCTCAAGGATGGTTGAGGATGACAGGTAGCAGGCCGCGAGCTCGGAGCGCAGAACCGCCGCATCCGGACGTTGATCGGCGATGCGGTTGAGCGTCTGCGTCGCGCGCATCAGTTGATCAAGCGCCTTGGCATTTTCCCCCTTGGCAGCAAGTGACTTCGCCTCGTGGAAATCCAGGATCGCCAACAACTGGTTCAAGCGATCCGTATCCACTTCTGCCTGCGGCACGTTCATGAGATTCGTTCGCGCCGTGACAAACGCCGCGTCAGCTTGAGGATCGGCGTTTGATTGGTGGAGCAGGGCAAGCAGAAGGGAATTGGTCGCCATCCGGAGCTTGAACTCGCCATTCATCGGCAATTCCTTCCAAGCATCCATGGTTTCACCCAATCGCCTGCCCGCCCTGGAAGTATCACCGGCAGCGAGAGAGACCTCCGCGAGCTGCAAGCGCACCCGCGCCCGTTCATCCACCAATGCGGGATTGCCTTCGGAGCGGGTGAGAAATTCATTAAAATACTGCTCCAAGCGCTTCAGACGCAACTCCCGGCCATCCAGCGGAGGAAGCCGCCGATTCCCTTTTTCCAGCGCCCATCCGAAAAGCAGGTCCCCAATCAAGCGTGACGATTCGAGCCGGGCCAACGACACCTCCCGCTCATAGGTGAGCGCCTGCTCGGCCTTGGTGAGTTGCTGCCCGGACTCCTTTTGCTGCCGCTCCGCATCGGACTTGGCGGCTTTTGCCACTTCGACGGAGGATTTTAAAACGTCGATCTCAAGCGCCTGCTGCCTGCCTGCGATGATCGCCTGGGAGTTGGACAGCTGCCAGAGCGCTCCCAGTGTCAGCGCGGCTGTGACCGAAGCACCCGTTAGGAAAAGGCTCCGCCATGCGCGCCGCTCGGCCCTGCGCCTTTGGTCCATGAGCATCTCCCGCTCGCGGGCCACCTCATCCTTGATCTCCGCGGCCTCGAAACCCGCGACCACTTCCATCATCGTCGCGGGACGCCCCATGGGGTCAAGCAGCAGACAACGGTCGATCCACTCGCGGAACCCCCTTTCAAGCGCATCATGCGGCGCGGTTTCCCAGGCGACTTCAGGCTCGTTTTCAAGATTTCTTGCGATCTTGGCCAAGTCCGCCTGCAGCCCTTCCCTGCGGGTCTCTCCAGCTTGTGGAGCGACCAAATCGAAGGTCCGGTGACAGCGAGGAAATTTCCCGGTTAGAATTCGATAAGCCAGCACGCCGAATGCGAAAACATCCCAGCGATAGCCAGCCTCATTCAAGTAGCCCGCTGGATTCCTAAGCTGCTCGGGCGGCTGATAGAGCACCGCATCCGTGAAGTGGAACTCCTTGTCTCCCGGCAGATTCCCCATCGCCCAATCGCTCAAGAGCACCTGCTTGTCGTTGTTGAAAAAAATATTCCCCGGCTTGAGATTCCCATGCGCCACCCGGTGCGAGTGCATCCCTGCAAGCGCATTGGCGATTCCTTTCACCACCCTCCAGGAATCCAGACCGGGATACTCGTTCATCAGCATTTGCAGACTCTGGGGCACGGGAACCCGCTCCGGATCCCCTTTGAGAAAAAGCGGAGTCATCCAAAACGAGTGGCCCGGGTCGAAGTCCCCTGCAAACACAGGCATCACCCCGTCCGGCCACCCTCCCGTCTCGAGGCGCCGGGTCATCCTGCCTAACAACTCAGCGGACACCGCCTTGCGGTCAAATACCTTGACCACACACTCCACCCCCGCCGCGTCTTGCGCTCGGTAAACTTTCCCACAGCCGCCAAAGCCGATGAGTTCACCCACCACAAATCCATCCAACAACGGCACGTTCATGTGGCTGGAACCCTAGATCAAAAATCTTTTCAAGCCAATCCTTAAGGTGAACTCATCCGAAATTCAGCCGCTTGCTCGCGATCTCCCCCAAGTTGCCCGACACCTGAAACAATTTTCAATTTTTTGACACGATTCCAAACGAGGCTGCGTAATCCTCCGCTAAGCCAAAAACCCTACCCTCGTGCCATGAACCACCAATGCCCCGGAAATCCGCTTGAACGATATTCCTCTCGTCGCGAGTTCTTCTACGTCGGCCTGCTCGGCGGCATCGGCCTGACCCTGCCCCAGTTCCTCAGGAATCAAGCGTTCGGCGACACCAAATCCTTTGAAAAACACCAACCCGTCGCACAGGGGATCATCCACATTTTCCTGCCGGGGGGCCTGGCACATCAGGAATCATTCGATCCCAAGCCCTTCGCCCCGGCCGAATACCGCGGCCCCTTCGGCGCGATCAACACCAAGCTCCCCGGCATCCAGTTCGGGGAGTTCATGAAGGAAACCGCGCAAATCGCCGACAAGGTCACCCTGATTCGCTCGATGTCCCACGGCGAGGCCGCCCACGAGCGTGGCACGCACAACATGTTCACGGGCTACCGTCCATCCCCCGCGCTCGAGTATCCATCCATCGGCTCGGTGATTTCAAACCAACTCGGTCCGCGCAATGATCTCCCGCCCTATGTCTGCGTCCCTGCCGTCCCCAATGAATACGCCAATTCCGGATACTTGTCCTCCGCCTTCGGCCCCTTCGCCCTGGGTGCGGATCCAGCACAGGGAAATTTCCAAGTCCGCGACCTCAATCTCCCGAAAGGAGTCGATGATGCGCGCTTCTCACGCAGGCAATCATTGTTAGAGACAGTCGATCACCACTTCCGCGCACTGGAAGAATCGGATGCCATCGACTCGATGGATGCCTTTTATCAACACGCCTACAAACTCATCTCCTCGCAGAAAGCCCGTGAAGCGTTCGATCTCAAAGCCGAGCCGGAGGCCCTCAAGGATGAATACGGTCGCAGCGCCGCCGGCCAGCGCATGTTGCTCGCAAGGCGGCTCATCGAGGGCGGGGTCCGCTTCGTCTCGCTCACGGCGGGAAGCTGGGACCACCATGACAACTTGAAATCCGGTATCCAGAATGAGCTCCCCCAGACGGACAAGGCCATCGCCACCCTCATCCGGGATCTGGACCGCCGCGGGATGTTGGAGTCCACGCTCGTCATGGTCACCACCGAGTTCGGGCGCAGTCCCAAGATCAACCCCACCGCCGGTCGCGACCATTGGCCACGCGTCTTTTCCACACTCCTCGCAGGCGGCGGAACCAAGCAAGGCTACGTCCACGGCGCTTCGGACGCCCTCGGTGGCGAGGTGGATACCGATGGCGTGAGCGTCGCAGACCTCGCCAGCACGATCTATCACCAGATCGGCATCAACTCGAACAGCGAACTCATGTCGCCCGGAAACCGGCCGATCGAAATCGTCGACGGCGGCCAGGTTCTCGACTCCCTTCTCGCCAAAAAGGCCTGAATCCGTGTTCCGCCCGACCACCATCCTCCTGCTCGCCTCACTCCTGCCGCTTGCCGGATTTTCACCGGAGCTCGCTCTGGTCAATCCCCGCGGCGGCCAACGCGGCACAGAAATGGAGGTTCACTTCCACGGTGAGCGCCTCGCGGATATCACCGGCGCGCTTTTCTACCAGCCCGGCCTCAGCTTGTCCGACATCACCACCAAGGACGGCAAACACGTGACCGCCAAGCTCGCCATCGCCGCAGACGCATCTTTGGGCGAACACTCGTTAAGACTTCACAGTCCCGGCGGCTTGACCGAGCTGCGCTCCTTCTGGGTGAGCCAGTTTCCCACCATCCCCGAGGTCGAGCCCAACTCCACCTTCGACCAAGCGCAACGGATCCCGCTCAACCATACCGTCGAGGGCATCGCCGCGAACGAGGATGAGGACTACTATGTTTGTAGTCTCAAAAAAGGCGAGCGCCTCTCCGTGGAGATCGAAGCCATGCGCCTAGGCAGGGTCATGTTCGACGCCTACATTGCCATCCTCGATCCCAGGAAATTTGAAATCGCCTCCTGCGATGACAGTCCCCTGCTCCGGAACGACGCCTTCCTTTCCATCCTCGCTCCTGCCGATGGCGACTACCGGATCGTGGTTCGGGAAGCCGCCTATGAAGGCAATGAAAACTGCCAATACCGCCTCCACATCGGCACCTTCCCTCGCCCCTGCGCGGTCTTTCCCACGGGCGGAAAACCCGGAGAAACCATCGAATTCAAATTCATCGGCGACCCCGCCGGGCCCATTTTGCAAACCATCCCCCTCCCGCCTCACGAGGATACCAGCTTTGCCATCTTTCCAGTCCACAACAACCTCTCCGCGCCGTCGCCCCACTGGATCACGGTATCTCCGTTAGAGTCTGCTAGAGAGACGCAGGATAATCACACCCTTGCCCAGGCAGCCCCTGCTCCGCCGCTGCCCTGCGCTCTTCACGGCATCATCGATGGCCCGTCGCCCGAGGATTGGTTCAGATTCACCGCGAAAAAAGACCAAAACCTCGTCGTCCAAGTCCTCGCGCGCAGCCACCGGTCCCGCCTCGACTCGTTGATTTCCATCCATCAGCTCGATGGCAAGCAAGTCGCGGCAAACGACGACCAAGGCGCTCCCGACAGCCTCATCACCTGGACCTGCCCGGCAGACGGTGACTACGCGCTGAAAATCTGCGACCAACTCCGGCGCACCGGCCCGGATTTCACCTATCGCATCGAGATCTCCCCGAAGACCCCCCGCCTCGCTGCCAGCCTCCCGACCATTGAGCGTGTTCAGACGCAGAAATGGAAAACCTTCCCCGTGCCACGCGGGAATCGCTACGCGGCGGTCATCAATCTCACCCGGGAAAACTCCTCCTGCGACGCGATTTTCGAGGCCGGCTCACTGCCCGCCGGCATCACCCTTCACAGCCCGCCGATCCCCCGATCCATCACCACCTTTCCCGTGGTGTTCGAGGCCGCGCCGGAGGCACCTGTTAGCGGACTTCTTTCTTCCTTCACCCTCCGCTCCACCGGCGATGGGCCGGCTCTCAGCGCATCCCTAACAGACACGATTCATCATGTGGATGTCAACAATGAGGGCCCTTATCATTCCGCTTCATTCGACCGCATTGCCACCGCGGTCACCACCGAGGCCCCGTTCAAGATCGACCTCTTACCCCCCGCCGCTCCCATCGTCAAAAACGGCACCGCCCGCCTGAAGGTGCGCGCCACCCGCAGCGCCGGCTATGCGGAAAAAATCACGGTTCGTTTCCTTTGGAACCCACCCGGAATCAGCGGCCCCGTCACCGTGGAAATCCCGGGCGACCAGTCGGAAGCCGACTACGAGCTTAACGCCAGCGCCGACGCCACGCCCGCCGATTGGCAGGTCTGCGTGCTTGCAGAAGCCAACACCCCGCAAGGCCCGGTGCTGGTGGCATCCGGTCTCATACCTCTTAAAATTGCCGAGCCCTACGTGAGTCTCACCCTCGATCTCGCCGCCACTGAGCAAGGCAAAGCCACCTTCATGGCCGGAAAAATCGAGACCACGCACCCGTTCGAAGGATCCGCGCAAGTCGAACTGCAGGGACTCCCGTTTGGCAGCAGCTGCCCGCCTCTTACCTTCACCAAAGACCAGACCACCATCAACTTCCCCATCGCCATCGCCGCCGATGCCAAAGTCGGAAAACACAACGGCGTCTTCTGCAAGGTCCTGATCCCGGAAAACAACACGACGATTCTTCATCAAACCGCCATGGGAAGCACCCTGCGCATCGACGCCCCAAGCCCGACTCCCAGCGCCCAGCCAGCATCCAAGCCCGCCGCCACCGCCACCCCGGATCCAGCGGCCAAGCCGCTCTCCCGCCTCGAACAACTCCGCCAGCAGGCGAAGTAAGCCACACCCGCGGACTCACGAAGCTTTTCCCGCGATTTCCTGCGCACTGCCTGCTTTAAGATTGGCTCGCGGCACCGGCGAATCAAAATGCGGAGGATGACTATCGATTTCATGAAAACGGATGCCACAAGCGCAGCTGATTTACCGCCGATCATTCAAGGAGGCATGGGCGTGGGCGTCTCGGGTTGGCGCTTGGCCCGGGCCGTGGCCAGCGAGGGCCAGCTCGGAGTCGTCTCGGGAACCGCGCTGGATATCTTACTCACCCGCCAGCTCCAACTCGGTGACATCGGCGGGCATCTCCGCCGCGCCCTCGCGGCTTTCCCCTACCCGGAAATCGCAGCCAAAATCCTCGATCGCTTTTTCATCCCCGATGGAAAACCAGACGATGCCACCTTCAAGACCCCGGCGATGATTTCCCATGAACCATCACGCGCGACCCAGGAATTGGTCATCGCCTCCAGCTTCGTGGCCGTCCACCTCGCCAAGGAAGGCCACTCGGGCGTCGTCGGCCTGAACCTGCTCGAAAAAATCCAACCCCCCACCCTGCTCGCGCTCTACGGGGCCATGCTTGCCGGTGTGAATGTCGTGCTCATGGGCGCAGGCATCCCCCGACAAATCCCGAAAATCCTCGACGACCTCGCCGCCGGCCAAGCCACCGAAATGCGCCTCGACGTCAGCGGCGGCAGCACCCCCGTCGCCATCCACATCAACCCGGCCGACTACGGCCCGCCCCCCGCTCTCCGCCGCCCGATCTTCCTCGCGATCGTCTCATCACCCGTGCTGGCGGAGAACCTCCGCCGCAAGTCATCCGGCCGGGTCGACGGCTTCGTCGTGGAAGCCTCCATCGCCGGTGGCCACAACGCCCCACCCCGCGGGCCCATGCAACTCACCCCCGACGGCGAGCCGATCTATGGCGAACGCGACCGGATCGATCCCGCGAAATTCGCCGAAATCGGCCTGCCGTTCTGGTTGGCTGGCGGCTACGGTCGGATTGGAAAACTCCGCGAAGCCCAAGCGCTCGGCGCAAAAGGCATCCAAGTGGGGACAGCCTTCGCCTTCTGCGACGAGTCCGGCTTCGCTCCCAGCGTCAAGGAAAGCGTCATCTCCCAAGTGAAAAACGGTTCCCTGAAAATCCATACCGACGCCGTCGCCTCGCCTACCGGATTTCCCTTCAAGGTCGCCCGGATCCCAGGCAGCATCGCCGATCCCGCCGTCTATGACGAACGCGAGCGGGTTTGCGATCTCGGCGTCCTGCGCGAGACCTATCAGAAGCCCGACGGCAGCCTCGGCTTCCGCTGCTCCGCCGAGCCGGCCGCCATCTACGCCTCCAAAGGCGGCGACCCCTCGCAGACCGCCGGGCGCATCTGCCTCTGCAACTCCCTCACCGCCTCAGCTGGCGTCGCACAAGTCCGTCACGGTCTGATAGAACCCCAGCTCATCACCCTCGGTGATGACCTCGAAGCCGTGAAAGAGTCCCTCCTCCAAGGCCGCGACCACTACACCGCCAAGGACGTGATCGAGCGCCTGCTCGCCTGAACCCGGAGCGGAGGAGAGAGCCCGCGCGCATCGGGTGCATTCAGCGGCTTCCCGAGAGAACCAACCGGGCATCACCGTTTCTTCATTGGATTCCTCGCGAAACGTGCTTAGGAATTCAGCAACCCATGATGAAGAAATTGCTATTCACTTTCATGATTTCAACATCAGCGTTCTGCGCTGAGGCTGAGCAGCCGTGGGTAAGTCTGGGCGCGGATGGCCGCTTGATTTACCGTTCCGATCCGCAGGGCAACCGCATCCCGAATTTCAGCGGAGTGGGCTACGGCACGGGAAATTGTCCACTACCTCTCGTGCCGGTGCGGCTTACGCTCAGACCTTGGAGTGGTGACCAGACAAAGCGCATCCAAGACTCGCTCGACACCCTTGCCAAGTTACCACTCGCAGCAGACGGATTTCGCGGCACCCTGGTGCTCAAACGGGGGGAGTACCCGGTGAGCGGCACCATTTTCATCCGCGCCAGCGGCATCGTGCTGCGCGGCGAAGGTCAGGACTTGAAAACAGGCACGGTGATTCGCGATACGGGCAAGGACAAAGACCCCCTCATCCTGATCTGCGGCGCAGGCAAACCCGAGCTTGAGAAGATCCCCCGCAAGATCCTCGATGCCTATGTGCCGGTAGGCGCGAACACCGTGCGGCTTGACGGGATCAACGGGCTTTCCGTGGGCGACACGGTGATGCTAACACGCGGCAGCAACGAACAGTGGATCAAATTCATCGGGGCTGACAAGCCGGGCGTCGACTGGCCGGTGCGCTTCGCGGAAGTGAAGTGGGATCGCGTGATCACAGCCATCCGGGGCGACACCGTCCAGCTCGACGCGCCGGTGACCACCGCGATCGAGGAGCGCTTCGGCGGCGCGGTGCTTGCCCGGTATTCATGGCCCGGCCGCATCGAGAAATGCGGCGTGGAGAACCTCATCGCCATCAGCGATCACACGAACCCGAAAGACGAGGATCACTCGTGGCGTGCGGTGGACATCGCCAACGCGCAGCACGTTTTTGTTAGAAACTTCGTCGCCCAGCACTTCGCCTATTCCGCAGTCCACATCGCCACGACGTCAAAGTGGGTGACCGTGACCGATTGCAAGAGCATCGACCCCATCTCCACGATCGCGGGTGGAAGGCGCTACTCGTTCTGCATGGATGGCCAGCTCTCACTCATGCGCCGCTGTCTCGCAAGCAAGGGGCGGCACGATTTCGTGTGCAACGAATACAAGGTCGCCGGGCCGAATGTTTTTCTCGATTGCAAGGCGGTCAACGCCTACTCGGAGAGCGGGCCACACCGGCATTGGACCAGCGGCGTGCTGTGGGACAACGTCACCATCTCCGACCGACTCAGTTTCTACCACCGTAAAAACTACGGGCGCCGACATAAGAAACCGCCCTACCACCTGGGCCACGGCTGGGCTGCGGCGAACTGCGTGGCGTGGAACTGCACCATCGCCAAGCAGCTCATCGTCGAGAGCCCGCCCGGCGCACATAATTGGGCGATCGGCTGCAAGGCGGGCTCTTTCGTCACAAACGGTCCGGAGCGTGGGGTGAAAAAGGGTGCCGGCCAATTTCAATCAAAAAACCAACCCGTCGCGATTCGCAGCCTCTACGAAGCCCAACTCGCGGAGCGTATGCGCACAAGCGGCAGCGGGACGCAGATGATCCGCTGAGCTCCCAAAGCGGGGTCAACCGTCACGGCAAGCTCCGCCACAGGCTGACATTTTACGACCTTGGAAGAGCGGGAGATCCACGGAAAAGAACCTCAAAGAACGCAAGTTCCGGGAAATCATCCCGGCCGCCGACCTTGGAAACCCACCCCACGCGGGGCTGTCCGCCCGCCATCCCACTACCGCTGACGGCTTGGCCTGCATGAAAAAACAAGCATTGTCGGCACTACTACCCAGATTCCAGCTCCCGAGCGGCCCTTCCTCATCATCGCAAAAACAGTTGCCACCCCGCACGCTAAGGATACCCTGCCCCCCTCCATGATTATTGCACCGAAAATCCGCGGATTCATCTGCACCACCGCGCACCCCGACGGCTGCGCGCAACATGTTGCCGAGCAAATCGCCGTCGTCAAAAGCCGAGGCCCTATCGAAAACGGACCCAAGCGGGTATTGGTGATCGGCTCGTCCACGGGCTATGGCCTTTCCTCAAGAATCGCCGCCGCATTCGGGGCGAACGCCTCGACCATCGGCGTGTTTTTCGAGCGCCCCGGCTCGGCCGACAGCACCGCAACCGCTGGATTTTACAATACCCGGGCCTTCGAAATCCAAGCCAAGGCCGCAGGCCTTTACGCCCGCTCCTTCAACGGGGACGCCTTCTCGGATGCCGTCAAATCGGAAGTCATCGAGGCCATCAAGGCGGACCTCGGCCAAGTGGATCTGGTCATTTATAGCCTCGCATCCCCACGCCGCACCGACCCAAAAACCGGGGAGGTTTACAAATCCGTACTCAAGCCGATCGGTCAAAGCTACACCAACAAAAACCTCAATACCTCCACCGGCGTCGTCAATGAGGTCACCATCGAGCCTGCCGACCAGGACGAAATCCAGCAGACCATCCATGTCATGGGCGGTGAGGATTGGGAACTCTGGACGGATGCACTGCTGGAAGCCGGAGTGCTCGCCCACGGGGTGCAGTCCGTGGCCTACTCCTACATCGGCCCGTCCATGACCTGGCCCATTTACAAAAATGGCACCATCGGATGCGCCAAGGAAGATCTCGAGCGGGCGCAGCGCTCGCTGGATGCCAAGCTTGCCCCGCTCGCTGGCAAGGCATGGGTCTCGGTCAACAAGGCACTTGTCACCCAGGCCAGCTCCGCCATCCCCGTCGTGCCACTCTACATCTCGCTGCTCTACAAGGTCATGAAGGACGAGGGGACCCACGAAGACACCATCGAACAAATGGATCGCCTGTTCCGCGACCGGCTATACAACGGAAATCCCCAACCCGACGAAGCGGGACGCATCCGTGTGGACGACTGGGAAATGACTCCCGAAGTCCAGCAGATCATCGCCGAGCGCTGGGCTGCGGTGAATACCGAAAACTTCAAGGACATCGGTGATTTCGAGGGCTACCAATCCAGCTTCCTGCGCCTCTTCGGCTTCGGGCTTGCCGGCGTGGATTATTCCGCTGATACCGATGCTTCAGTGGGCATCCCCTCCCTGACAGCCTGATTCCGCCAAGCGCGCGCTCGATGAAAAGGAAACAGGTCGAGATTCTGGCAACTCTGCCCAGTCTCAGCTGGCTCGCCTTGTTTGTCCTCGTTCCCAGTCTGATGGTCTTGACCATCGCCTTCCGCAACACCGATCCCGCCGGGGGGATCGGCGCGGGATGGACTTGGGAACAGTTCAGCGTGTTCGCGGAAAAGAGCACCCTCACCCTCGTGTGGCGGACTCTATGGATCAGCGCGCTGACCACCCTGCTCTGCCTCATTCTCGCACTCCCGGTCGCATGGCGGATCGCGCGGGCCAGCGGCAAATGGCGCTCCCGCCTGCTGCTGTTGGTCATCGTGCCGTTTTGGACGAATTTCCTCATCCGCGTCTTTGCGTGGAACCAGATCCTCCACTCGGAAGGAGCACTCGCCAGGTTTTTCCGGGCTATAAATCTGTTAGGCGAAAACGATTCGCTCCTCTTCAACTCGGGAGCGGTCTTGTTAGTCAGCGTCTATACCTATCTGCCCTTTGCGATTCTGCCGCTCTACGCCGCCGCGGAAAAGTTCGACTTCGGGCTCCTGGATGCCGCCCGTGATCTTGGTGCGACGGCCTTCCAAGCGTTTGGGTCGGTATTCCTGCCGGGAATCCGCAAAGGCCTCAGCACCGCGCTGTTGATCGTTTTCATTCCCATGCTCGGCTCCTACGTCGTCCCCGATCTGGTCGGAGGAACAGACGGCCAAATGCTCGGAAACAAGATCGCACAGCGCAATTTTGCGGATCGCAACCTGCCCGCCGCCTCAGCCATGGCGGCGGTTCTCACTTTGTTCGTGCTAGCCCCGATCGCCTTCCGGAAACGGGCAAACGCCTGAAACCCTCATGACACCCCGGCAATCACCTCCGAAGATAGACGGTCACGTGCACTTGGTCGGAAACGGCCTCACCGGCAGTGGCTGCTGGCTCAGAATGACCGGCTGGCACCGAATGATGGGCGGCATGATGGCCAAAATGGTCGGCATGCCGGTCAGCTTCACTCACGCCACCTTCGATCAGATCTACGTCGAGCGCCTCGTCTCGATGATCCAGACATCCTCACTCGACCATGCACTCCTGTTAGCCCAGGATGAGGTCTTCAATGAAGACGGCACCAAACGGGATTTCGGCTCCTTCCATGTGCCTAACGACTATCTTTTTTCCGTTTGCGAGCGGCACCCTGAGTTCTTTCCCGCCGCCTCGATCCACCCGGCGCGGCGCGATGCCTTGGAAGAGCTGGACCACTCGCTCGCGCGCGGAGCAAGGGCCTTGAAGCTCTTGCCGAATTGTCACAACGTCAATTGCTCACTCCCCCAGTATGATCGTTTCTGGGAAAAAATGGCAGCAGCAGGCCTTCCATTGCTCGCCCACACCGGCGGCGAAATGACAGTCCCCGTTGCCAACAAGCTTTACGAAAATCCCGAGTATCTCCGCCGCCCGTTAGAGATCGGCGTCAAAGTCATCGCCGCCCATGTCGCCAGCCGCAGCTCATGGTTTGACCCGGACTACTTCGAGCACCTGGCCGCCATGATGCTGGAGTTCCCGCAGCTCTACGCGGACACGAGCGCGCTCAACACCCCCTTCCGCAGCGCAGCCTTCAGCAAGGTGCTCGAGCACCCGCTCCAGGAGCGATTCCTGCATGGCAGCGACTACCCCGTGCCCATCGGCTCCTGGTATGCGAGGCTCCGCGGCCTCATCCCCCCGGATGTCCGTAAAAAGGCGGCTCAAATCGGCAATCTCATCGAGCGGGATTACTACATCAAATCCGAGATCGGCTTCGACCCGAAGCACTTCACACAAATCAACTCCGTCCTGAGAACGCCCCACCGGTGAGCCACAACAATTTGGCTTCGCGCAGCGTGCCGCAGGTGCTTAGATACCGACCAGACCATGCTCTGCCCTTTCTGCCAAACCACCCTTAAAGCAGACGCCCCCGAGTGCCCCGCTTGCCGCCTGACATTCCCCCGCACCAGCGCCCTCGTCGGCGCATTGCCAAGGCTCGGCGCGGTGGTGGCGGACACCACGCATCAACTCAGCGCCCAAGACCTGGTAAGATTAAAAAAACGCATCCACTCCATCCAGCGCCGCTTCCCCCAACTCGTCTTGCAGGTGGTCATGCATGTCTTCCCACCGGATCATCCATTCTCCATGCACGTTTTCTGGCTTTTCAATGCGGGAAACTTCGCCGGTGACAGCAAGCGCGGAAAAGAAAATCACGCCCTGCTGATCGCTCTCGATCCGAACCGCAGTGAAGCCGCCATCATGCCAGGCTACGGCTTGGAAGCATTCCTGAAACCCGAAACCCTCGATCACTTGTTAGAGCTCGCGGGACCGGCCTGGCAAGGCTCCCAATGGGCGTCAGGCATCCTGCATGTCCTCGACGGGCTCGACCAACTGCTCGAATCCATCGCCATTCCCGAAAAAGCAACCGGCACAACCCCGGGCGATTTTTAAATGGCAGGTCAATCCTCCGCGTATAAAAACTCCGGCAGGCTTCCCGCCACTCCGGCTAAGCGCGGATTCGCCTCCCAGCTTTCCCGCTTGCCCACCACCCGGGCTAACATCCGCTTCAAATACTCGGTTGTGGCGGCATCCTCGACATAGCCCCTCCGCAGGCGGTCTCCTTGGGAATCGGTGTCGATCACCCATGAGTCGACCAAGCGACTGTCCACCATCCCTTTTTTACTCCCCCAGGTCCTGAACTCAGGCGGCCGCAGATCGCCCACCCAAGCGCCTTTGGCATGAGGCCGTGCCAGCCACCAGCCATCGGTCACCGCCATGATCGTCTTGACCTCCCTCAGCCCCGCAACCTTGGCGAGAGCCGCCTCGCCCTTGGGATACACCGTCCACCTAACCGGTGAAGAGGGCAGCTCGAACACACTGCGGTAGCCCACCCGGAACTGATCTCCATGATCCACGACCGCACGCCAAAAAAGCGGACTAGCCCCCGCGGGCGACTGCGTCTGCCGCTGCGGCACGAGCCCCCGGCGCGCCAGGTCCGCCTGGAAGCCCGCCGTGACCCAGAACTTCAAGCCCAAACAGGTTAAAGCATACAACGCACTCGCGCACAGCCACCCTACATACCGCCTCCTGTGGCTCGCCGCCGGTGCCACCGACTTGCCACGGGTCTTCTTCACCGCGGGTTCCCGCTGAATCACCCGAATCATCACCGCCACCACCATCGGCAGCGCGAAGAGCACATCCCCTGAGTCCAGAAACGCGAAGGCCAACCTTGTTTGAGAAACCGGCCAGAACAAGGCCGCTCCCTTGACCGAAAAGCAATCCACCGCAACATGCGCCGCCCATACCCCAAAAACAAATCCACCTGCCTGCCGTTTGGTGATGTTTTCCCGGCGCCAGAGCTTGACCAAGGCCTGCGCGATCCCCCAGGAACCCAGGGCCATCACCAGCAGCGAGTGACTCGCACCACGCTCCGCAGCCAACTCCCGCGCGGTATCGAAAAAACCCGCAACAAACACCCCCAACCCGGGCAATACGCCGAAAAACGCCCCCCACGCAAGCGCCCGGTTCCCCAGCCTCCTACCAAGAAGCCAGTCACCCGTTACCGCGCCCAGCGCTGCGTGCATCAACCATTCCACCGCGCCAAGATGACCACAATCCACCTTTCGGAAATCCCAAATCTGAAAATTCTTCTTCTCCTTGCCTTGACGTCCACCCCCCGCACGCAAGATGCTCATGCCGATGAACTGCTCCACACGCCCATTCTCCAGCCAGATCGTAGACGGACCCGACCGCGCTCCCAGCCGCGCCATGCTCTATGCTGTCGGCTTCAAAAAAGACGACTTCGCCAAGCCCCAAATCGGCGTCGCTTCCACCTGGAGCCAGGTAACTCCCTGCAACATCCACATCGATAAACTCGCCATCGAGACTTCCAAAGGCGTCAACGCCGCCGGCGGCAAAGGCATCATCTTCAACACCATCACCATCTCCGACGGGATCTCAATGGGAACCGAGGGCATGAAATACTCCCTCGTCTCACGCGAGGTCATCGCCGACTCCATCGAGACCGTCGTCGGCTGCGAAGGCATGGACGGCTTCGTCGCCATCGGCGGCTGCGACAAAAACATGCCTGGCTGCCTCATGGCCATGGCACGCATGAACCGCCCTTCGGTTTTTGTTTACGGCGGCACCATCCTTCCCGGCTGCGCCACCGTCCAGGGAGAAAAGAAGGACCTCGACATCGTTTCCGTTTTCGAGGCCGTCGGTAAACACGCCAACGGTGAGTTCACCGATGAAGAACTGGAACTTGTGGAGTCCAATGCCATCCCCGGCCCCGGCTCCTGCGGCGGAATGTATACCGCCAACACCATGGCCTCCGCCATCGAGGCTCTCGGCATGTCCCTCCCGAACGGCTCCGCGCAAAACGCCATCTCGGATGACAAGATGCGCGACTGCTTCGACTCCGGTGCCGCCGTGCTCAACCTCATCAAGCTCGGCATCAAGCCGCGCGACATCCTCACCAAAAAAGCCTTCGAGAACGCCATCACCGTGCTCATCGCTCTCGGCGGCTCCACCAATGCCACCCTCCACATCCCCGCCATCGCCCACTCGGCTGGCGTGGACATCACCATCGACGACTTCGAACGCATCGGCAAAAACGTGCCCGTGCTCGCCGATCTCAAGCCCTCCGGAAAATACTCCATGTCCGACCTCGTCGCCATCGGCGGCACCATGCCACTGCTCAAGATGCTGCTTGATGCCGGACTGCTCCACGGCGACTGCATGACCGTCACCGGACGCACCATGCGGGAAAACATCCAGAATTTCACCACCCCCTACCCCGAGGGCCAGCAGATCATCCGTCCGCTTTCCAACCCGATCAAAAAAGACAGCCACCTCCGCATCCTTTATGGAAACCTCGCGGAAGGCGGCTCGGTTGCCAAAATCTCCGGCAAAGAAGGCGAACTCTTCACCGGCACCGCCCGCGTGTATAACTCCGAGGACGATGCCATGAAATCCATCCTCTCCAAGCAGATCAACAAGGGCGACGTCATCGTCATCCGCATGGAGGGCCCCAAGGGCGGCCCTGGGATGCGCGAGATGTTAGGACCCACCAGCGCCGTCATGGGCATGGGCCTCGGCAAGGAGGTCGCCCTCATCACCGACGGCAGGTTCTCCGGCGGCAGCCACGGCTTCGTCGTCGGCCACATCACCCCCGAGGCTTTCTGCGGCGGCACCATCGGCATCCTTCAGGACGGTGATCAAGTCACCATCGACGCAGTGAACAACCGCATCGACGTCAACCTTAGCGCGGAGGAAATCGCCACGCGCAAAGCCGCCTGGGTCCAGCCCGCGCCCCGCTACACCGAGGGTGTGCTCGCGAAATACGCCAAGCTCGTGGCCACTGCCAGCGAAGGCGCGGTGACGGACAAATACCTCTGATCACCTGGCCGCAAAGTCGCGCGGATGGTGAGGCTGGAGTGGGGCGTGATGGCTCCGCTCCCGCTTGGTTTTTTCGCGTGTTCCGTTGACCCATGATTTCCGGCCCCCGGAAAATCGATGGGGTCCCCACACCATCCACGGGCACCTCCGGAAAGCTCGCTCCGGTAGAAACGAACACTTCCCCTTCACGAGGATTCCTGCAATGAGTCCTGCCCGTGACCCGCTTCATTCATTCATCCCTCGGCCTTGCCATGGGCCTTCTTCTCGCTTCCTGCGCCACACCTGGCAAATCATCCTCACTCGGCCGCGACGTCTACGGTCACCGCCCCGGCCCGCAGGGCTTCCGCACCGTCATCATCGACGCCGGCCATGGGGGCAAGGACAGTGGTGCCGTATCCGCCCACACCCGCCAGAAAGAAAAAGACCTTGCGCTCGACACCGCCCAACGCATTGCCAAACAACTCCAAGGCGACTTCAAAGTCATCATGATGCGCGGCGATGACACTTTCATCGACCTCGACGAGCGCGTCATCCGCGCCAACCGCCACGGTGAAGCCATCCTCATCAGCGTCCACTACAACAGCGGCCCTTCAAGCATCCGCGGTCCTGAGACCTATTACTGGCGTGTCGACAGTCATGGCCTTGCCACCCGCCTGCAACGCGCCATGGCATCCGCCAGCCCCGCAGAGAATGGCAACCGCGGCCTCGTCCGCAGGCGCGTCCGCCTGACCCGCAATCCGGAAATTCCCTGCGTTCTGTTAGAAGGCGGCTACCTCAGCAACGCCGCGGAAAGCCAGCTCATCAGCGATCTGGGATACCGGCAGAAGCTTGCGGTAAACATTGCCAGCGCCATCCGCACCCAAGCCGCCATCGGCGATCAAGGGACAGGCCCGCTTCCCCGCCCGATTGATTCCCCGCCGAGCCGCCCGACGGATGCTCCCGAGTAAAAGCCGGAACCCACGTAACTGGCGAGCAACCAGATCAGCCTCGACTCTCGAAAGGATGGGGGAATCCCTCACCAAGCCTGTTAGCTACGAAAAAAAATCAAACCCCTTTGACACTTGAGGTTTTAAAGGTGGCCCGAGACGGATTTGAACCGCCGACACGTGAATTTTCAAACGGCGTTTTGCTCCTTATGCTCATAAGGATCAATGGGTTAACTTCCGAAAAGAAAGTCATATTCCGTTTATTCTCGCCTTTTAACTGCGATATCGCACAATCCCCGCAAGCCTAACAGTGACACAGGGAAGAGCGCCGGAAAAGGTGTGTCGCTAACCCACTCGCAGGCCATTAAATGCCAAGAACCGCCGAACTCGACTACCGCAAAACCCCCAAGGGATGGCTCGTCAATGTGCCAGGAAGCCTATCAGACACCGGGCGATTCCGTCGCCGATATTTCCAGACACGTGACAAGGCAAAATCAGAATGCCAGCGACTCAAGGAAATTCAGAAGGGGCAGCGTGGACTCGCTGCCGATATCACCACGGCGACCGCTGAGGACGCAATCAAGGCCCGCGATTTGCTGGCAGGCCACGACGTGACGCTGGCACAAGCGGCAGCGTTCTACGTGCTGCATCACGACAAGCGAGCAAAGGCACCCACCATGCGGGACGCTTGGAAATCCGCAATCGAACACCGGAAGAATCACCGCAAGGCCACCTTGGAGTCATACCGGAAGATGGAAAAGAAACTTCCGAGCTGGTTCATGGATATGAATTGCCACGACATCACGCCAGATCACATCAGGAAAGCATTGAACGAATACACGCCCGGAGCAACCGCATGGAAAAACGGACGAGCTTACATTTCGAGCGTGATGGGCGACCTTGTGAAGCTGGAACTCATTCCCGAGAATCCCACAAAGAAGATGATGGTGGCCCGTGCCGAGGAAACCGACGACGAGGTTGTCATTTACACGCCGGACGAACTCAAGAACCTCTTTGCCGCCTGCATCGACTATCCAACGATGGGAGAAGCTGACAGGCTTTGCTCGGAATGCGTGGCACCGTTCGCGTTCATGGCGTTTGCTGGAATTCGTCCCGTGGAAATCACAAAGCTAAAATGGGAAAACGTCTCTCTTGAACTCCGAAACATTCGGATCGGTTCTACCATTGCCAAGAAGCTGTATCGAAGAAACGTCCGTATCAATGAAACACTGGCAGCATGGATTTCCTCCATTCCCGAGGACAAGCGGAAAGGCAAAATCATTCCCGCCCGCTGGCGATACAAAGCTGCCAAGGTCCGCATCAATGCGGGGATCGACGGACGGGAAATGCAGGACGCCCTGCGGCATTCATTCGGCACCTACACGCTCGCCGTTGAGAACGATCTGGACATGCTCAAGAGCGACATGGGACACGGCACCACCGCCGTTTATTTCGACCACTACCACAAGGCCGTCACGAAAGCCGAGGCAATCCCCTACTGGCACGTCCTCCCGCCCGGTGTGGAGCTCCCCACCATCGCCGCCGTGGCATCCCGGCCGACACCCGCAACCATTCAACCCGTGGAATCAGTCGCATAAAACAAACCACGAACAAACCACGAAAACCGCCACCGCCCGCGCCGCCCTGCAAACCCTTCACCGCTGCGCCGGACTCGAAGGCGACGCCGGAACGGTTGAGGCAATCCGAGATATTGCGTTGCAGGCAATCGCTAGCCTAGAAAGCCTCACCCGCGTTTCACCGGGGCACCCCGAGATTCCCAAGGCTATTCAGGCGGGCGTAACTGCCGCGCATGACGTCGCCCGACATTCCTCCCACTGGCCCGTGGCGTGGGATGCAATCCAAGAGGAAGCTACCCGAGGCCGTGAGGTTGTCACCTGTCGCACTCTCAGGACCAGCGTGGAAGTCCACACCCGCCCGTTCAACCTCCAACTTTCGACGAATGGAGCAGAATTCACAAGGGACGTTTCCAACCGATCAATCATCACACGGATTCGAAATCAGACGTAGTGTAACAGCTACCTTGGGTTCAAATCCCAACCTATCCTCCATTCATTTTCAGCAAGTTATGAAAATAAAAATCTAGCTGTATTCCTAGCAGAGAAACACGGCAATTGCCGAGTACTTGCCGAATCACACGCAAGTGACTTACGTTAGCACCTTCCTCCCCCACGCGCTCGCGGGCGAGAAGCCGCCTTGCATCGGATAGCTTTCGATCACTTCGACCTCGATCAATCCGTTAATCGCAGCCTTCTCAAGAAAAGCCGCCGCGCGATGCCTCCCCCCACCTCGATTGTTTGCACTCCCCAACTTGATCACGGTGACTCGACCGCCTACACTTTAATGTTGAATGTTAAGGGTATGACGTCTATCAAGAAAGCCGAAACAAAACACCGGCATGTCAACCAGTAAACAGCAGCTTCATCAACCGGATCCGGCCAAACGCAAAAAGATGTCGGGCAAATTCGACACAGACGATTTTGAACCGGTGATCTGGAGCACTCTCGCCTTGAATCCACAACTGGCCGAGGTTGATAAGGATTTCTTGAAGAAAGAAGATTGCTCACCAGATATCTACACCAAGAATTGGCTTGAGGTCCTTACCTGCCAAAAACGAATTGTCAGAATTCCAAGTAAGGACAAGCCCCTCCCTTTGCCCGAACTTTATCCACCCCAAGGGATCATCCCAGATAAAGGTGTGACAGCGGAAAGAATACTTCTACCGGTGGCTATACTCCTCGCCCGCCCTGTTCATGTGTTATACGGGTTAGGTGCCTCTTTCGAAGGAGAACACCGAAAATGGATTGTCAATGATGTGGACACGAAGGGTATCAGCCGGAGATGCGCCCAAGCCGCGCTGGGTGCGGCGTGGAAAGGATTTGGCAAAGGCGGAATCAATTTCCCGGCAATCGAATCTGCATCGTTCAAATTCGCCGTCTCCTACCGAACCCTTGGCGTCAATACAGCTAACCCTCAGGAGGTCACCATGTTGCGTGATGTGGCCCTCTGGATCCACTGGGATATTTGGGAGCGAAACAAACTTACTCTCGTGAAACGCACGGAAATCCTCAATTCTTGGGGCTACAAATGCACCCCCAAGGCCGTCAAACGGGTGGTTGAGAAAGTCCTTGGATGAGGTTCATTCCGCAATCATCTCTCCTCTGATCGAGTCGAGTTCACTTGCATTCTTAGAGCCTACACGGCGGCCTTTAGGCTCCTGAACGCCATTTCAACCATTTCGAAACTCACCTCCTCGCGGGACAGTTCCCTCTTCACAATCAGGTCGTGGAGACGCTCGATACGCGCCAGGATTTCAGCTTTCTTGTCCGGCTTCTTTTCGGGCTTTTCATCGTCATCGTCACCGTCACCGAGAATCTGTTTCACCGCCGCTTCGACGTCCTTTTGTTTGGGCTTGCGATTTTCAACCGACCCGAGGGCCAACTTCCAGGATTTCACGATTTCGTCATCCGAGAGTGAAGGACCCAATGGCCGGATCTGCCACTCGCTGGCGGGATACTCGGAATCAGGTAGATCTTGAAGGGTGTTCCGAATCACTTCATCGGCCCGTGCGGCCTGAATGATGCGGTTGGCACGCTTACTAGAACCGCCGCGCAATTCGCAGTATTTGACCCACCCGCTGGTAATTTCTTTCCAGAGTTCCTCGGATTTGATGCGACGCAACGCCTGTCCGACTATTCGGAAAGAACGCAGATCGTCCACGACAATGCTGTCTAACATCGTGAAGGTCGAGGCGCGCGTTTTGATTTCCTCTTGGGTTGTTGCAATTTGAGGTTGCTCACGATCAGTTGCGTTAGTATGATCGTGTGTGTCGTTGGTTTGTGTTGTTTGGTCGCTCATGGCAACCTGTTAAATGACACCCTCAGACGGGATTGAAACTGAGCTCCCCTAAAAGCAGGCCTGATTTGGGGGTTTCCGGAGCGGCTTGGAAATTCGCCCCCTTGGACTGCGCCGACCGGTCCGATCGCCCCCACCTTTGTAGTCATGTTCTAACCCGAATGGGTTCCATCCGACCGCACCGACCGGTCCGATAACTTCAACCTCTACCGTCGTAATCAAACTCAAATGCGCTCCGCCTCAACCGGACCGACCGGTCCGGTTTTGATCCAATTTTGACCTGATATCAGCGGTCACATCACAGGCGCGATTGTCGCAGTGAGGTCTATCCAGCATCAGTTTTTCAATATTGGCACAGCCTCCGTTAAACTCAGATCGTGGCCGCTATGTGATGAGGTCGCGGCCTATCAAATTTTGGGCTGTTCGCCCTGAGTAGATTTTTGTGGATCCGGCGGAGCCATCACCTGCGTAGGATCCTCCGGCCAATTACCGATCACTTTCCGCAATTCTTCAGCGAGAGCAGGTTCCTGACTATCAATTATCGGCAGCGCTTTTTTCATCAAGACAGCACGCCGGTCATATTCATCCTTCAGGACCGACTTCATCTCCTCCTCATTTTCTTTCGACTCAATGACGTCACTCGCCGCGCCTTTTCCAAATAGGTAGCGGCTAAGACCCACAAGAGCCACTTTCGTTTGTGCGGCAACTCCACTTTGGAACTTTCCAGCCTCGCTCTGAATCTCCGCGCGCAGTGCCGCTTCATCCATGCTGTCATGTTCGGGTGTCCGTCCACCGCGAATTTCCCCGAGGCTGTCCCGGAGTGCTTCAACGCGGGCCTGGTTTTGGAAGTCTGAGATCACCGCTGGAAGATTATCGACCGTGGGCTCCCGATTCACGCCCCCCAATGCCTCGAAAACTCGCTTCACGAATCCGCGTTTTTCCCCTTCCAAAACTTCCTCTAGTTCTAACGCCACTTCTTTTGCTGCTTTTTTTCGCGGCAACCGTTTTGCCACACTTTGGAATACCTTCTTCCAAATTTTCTCCTCCACACTTTTCCGGAACGTACCTATGCCGGATACAATCTCCTCTCGCAACTTTTCCACTCCTCGCCCTATCGCATCGCGTTCAAACAAATACTCGATTGCCAGCCTGAGTCCACTTGCCTCTGCCGCAGCCTCCTTGGCGGGAAGGGCGGCTTCCCTTTGGGAAACTGCTGTTTCGCGAGATATGACCGCCGAAAGCTTCAGGTTCGCCATCCCGAGAATAGTAGCAGCCTTTCTCTCAGCCTCGGCTTCCGCAACTTCCTTGGCAGTTACGGCCAGCCGTCGATCAAGCTCTGCCTCGTGAAGGACTTGCTTTGCTGCTGCGGCTTCCGCTGTCGCATCATTTCTCAGGCGCTCCAATTCTGTCCGTATGATATCAGCCTCGGCTTTCGCCTTCATGACGTCTGCTGCTACCTCCGACAAAACTTTCAGTTCGCTGGCAGCTGCTGCCCGATAGTTTTTGGCTCTAGTCAGGGCTCTCTTCGCTATTTTCTTCACCTTCTCCGTATCCTCAGGCGTCTTCAGTTTGACGCCCGTTGTCCCGGCCTTGTATGCCTCAATGAGGTGGTCACGATATTGTTGCCGCCCCTTTTCGACAAACTCTGCGGGTAATGCGTTTGCCAGAAGTTCATCAATTTCCTGATGGATTCGGACATCCCGAGCGAAGTCATCGGGCGGGCGGATCCATTCATTGGGAACTTCCCCTTTTTCCTCTTTCTTGCGGGAAACCTGCTTTTCGTGTTCTTCCCGCGCACGCTTCCGACAACTCTCCATGGCCTGGGTGCAAACAAGCTCCGTGAATTTTGCTCGCTCGGCAGCCTCTGGTTCAGTTTTTGCGAGTTCGTCCAGGTCTCCCAGAACATCCAAATGCCGCTTCCAAAAAACAATTCCGGGGCCTGGTCCATGATGACAAAGCGCCTTCGCATCCCAAAATCGCACCGGAATCGGAAGCCGCTCACACCCATGCTCTGCCTCGGCGAGGTAGGTCGAATGGACCCACAAATCGACATGAAAGTGACCGTCCTTTTCCTGGATGTGGGGAACCGCCGATGTCACCTTAGCGCCAGCTTTCGGCCCTCGAAACATTGACTCATATTTTTTCCCGAGAGGTTCCAGAATCGACTCAATCGCCGCCCGGGCCTCTTCGATCCGACCGACGTTCACCATGAGTTCAAGTGCGCGTGAGAGCCCTGGAGAAACTCCGATGGTGTCCCTAATTGTGACCGAATCAGCCTTTGCTTTAATCTGTGCGACGATGCCACCACCCACATCCACCAGTTTTGTCGACTCTGCGTGAAATGAGCGCACATAGGGAATCCCTCCTACCCATGTGACTCGGTCAAAAGTTTCCAAGAGTGAATCCATCCGGTTACCCAGTTTCAAAAAGTCAGCCGTATCCTTCGGCCGCACCCAGCCAGCCACGCCCGCATCAATGTCCGGCTCGCCTGGCCGGATCTCTCGATAGGGCATCTTGATCTTCCTCTTTGCCCCTGGCCGCTTCTTCTTCTTTTTCTTTCTACCTCTCGCATCGACCGGCTCCCCGGGCACGACCTTCGGGATTCGATAGCCCATGTTGTCAGTTTCATCCCGCCGCAAGGCTCCAAAGTTTGATGGAAACGCTGCGAGTTCCGCAGCGTCGGGATCCGGCACCGCGATGAATTTTTGGGTGGTCCTCTTCGCGAATTTTTTCAGTTGCCCGATATCAGCGAGCTGCTTTTTGGACCGGTCCGTGCCGTGTCCGCGGCTACCTCGATTACCTCGGCCCCGTGTCGTGTTAGTCCCTTTGCCCATGGGTAGATTTCAGCATATTTAGCGGGCCGATTCAAGGCCCGATTAATTGTTTACGGCAAGCACAAGCCGACTAAATACCCACTTCGTGGCCGCCACCCTTCGGGGGCTGTATTTAGTCGGCTTGGCGCAGCCCCTACCGGGTCTGCTTGCTTGCTCTCCGAGGGCCGCGGGAGCGCGGAATGTAGGGTATCTCGCTGAACGCTCGAACCTTTGCCAAATGATGCCCGAGCCGTCTTTAGGCAGATAGAAAGAACCTGATCTCCCGTTTGAGGTGAAACGGGAGGAAACCCGGATCGCGCCCAGCGAGTGAATCGCATGCTCGTGATTGAGCCTTCCAAAAAGCTTCTGTCATTCGATTTGAACTAACGGACAGGCCAAATTACACTAATAAAACTATCAATTTTTGATACAATAATGAATGACGTGAGAACAATTTTCAATGAGATTGATTGTTTTATTAGATTACCAAAACGAAATATTGCCGAAAGTTGTCTGTTATGGTATCAAACCACATGCCCGACCGTGTACATCTCCCAGAATCCAGACGAAGCGGGTCGTGTTGGAGACCAGGGGGACGCTGGAAATCCCCGAGTTTGGAGGGTGCCGAACGGGAGCGTCTTCTCGCTGATCTGGGCAGGTCTGAGTCGAAGTCCGTAGGACGCCGCGCGAAACTGCACCCGATTGAACAACGAGTTCGCGATCTCCTTTCGGCCCGGCAAATAGAACTCCGAGACAAAGGCAAGGATCGGTTCCGGGAGTTTCGGTCAGAACTTGCCCTGCTTTATTTGGGCGGATTTTCTCCCACCTTTGCGCGGGATTTGTTGTGTGACGTATTTCCTCAAATGGTCGGCAAGCCCGGAGTCCACACGATCAATTCCGCCTATGACAAGGTCTGCAATGGTTTGGTGCAGGGCGGCCTGGCTGACCAACTCGATCCTTCGGGGCTTCGCCTATTGGAAGAGCATCAGACTGGCCCGTGGGATCCAGAAGCTCCTCCTTGGCTGAGGAGGGTTTTCAATCTTCCCGTATCGAGCGCTTTGACCGGCGGTGTTTCGGCTGCAACCGCAGCCCCATACGATGCGGGAGATGTTCCTGTTCCCAGGGAGCCGGCTCCCTCAAATCCAGCCATTGACGGCGTCGAGACATTTGTCAGGCAGTGGGAGATGGTGAAGCGTGTGAAGCCTTCCTTGGGAGAGCCTACAACTGCCGAGCTTCGGATCGGAATCGCCAAGGGTATCGATGAGGTTTTGAAAATGAGGGCAAATCTCGAACTGGCACCCTCCGAGCCGGTAACGGAGATCTCTGCCACCTTTTCCCTAAGCGGAGTGTCATTGGAGGACTCCACCGCGCCCGCCGAGCGCGCGGTCGATTCTAGTTCTGAGAATATCGCAGCTACGCACAATGACCACATTCTGCCACATGAGATGACAGAATATCCGGCTCCCGTGGAACCGGTTGTCGGCACCGTTGATTCTTCGATTCCGGCCGGCGATCCGATTTCCCCTTCCACCCCAGTCTTGCCATCGACCGTTTCCCGGCCGGCTCTCTCGGAAATGGCCGCACTCGCGGGGTTTGATGAATGGCCCCCGGGCTGGGGCGAGGAAGACCAGGTGCTTTACGAGCCAATGCATGAACTGCTCTGCCGCTCTGCTGACTCTCTGATCCTAGACGGGCATGAGACGTTTTTCCCGGAACTTCCCGAAATCCCGCTGGAACCCAATCCTCAGATCGAGTTGCCGGTCTTCGCGTGGAAAGAAATCACCGAAGGCTCGCGCCCCGTCGAAGTCCCGCCTGGCTTCGGGCTATTTGGTTTCGATGAACTGTGGCATTTGTCCATGCCCATGAGCGGCTACACACAGGAGGACTGTCACGGGGAGAAGATTCCAGACATAGCTTGGATCTGCACCCTTGTGGCGGAAGGTATTGTCGAACGGGCCTTCGGATTGACAAAAGGCACCGAGTCACCATCTGGCCGACGTTACTTGCAATATGGACCACTCTGGAGCGAATCCTTAGCTAGGAAAATGCTCGATATGAACTGCCCGAATTGGTTTTACGCAGTGAATCCCAATCGGGTGGAACAGCGAAAACCCCTGTGTTTCGAGGATGTTCCCAAGGACTGCACATGGGTCCCAGGTTGGGGCTTGTATCCAACAGAGTATTTGAAACGAGTGTTGGCGGCTGATCGGCAAGGCCTTTGCCTCATCTCCACTAATGAGGATCTCCAGAGGAATGAGGTGCATTTCTACGGCAAGCTGACCCAGGCCCTCGGACCTGCCGGAGTTGAAAACAACGCGAGCGCCTTTCGCTATCGGAAGCCCAAATGGAAGGGCTTCGTCCCTTTTGCCTTCGGTGCGAGTTTTCGGGATTGCGCGGAGGCATCCACCGATTGGATCAATTTTGCCGACCTGAACGTTTGGTCGGAACAGAATCCCGGAGCAGAGCCGTTGTTGAAAGCCTTGGCTTCAATCCCGACTGCGATTCACAGAAGTTCCGCTGGCGATGTCGCTCGCGCGATCTCCTCATCGGTTTGGAAACGGCGCGATGGCGCACGCCCATGATGGCTCATCACGAAAATTACGCAGTAGAAGAAACTACAGCAAAAACAAATTGACATCAGCGGTCATTTCTTTATGATGATCTCGTTCTTGGGTAATTCTGCCCAAAAATAAAGGCCCCGGGGTGACCGGGACCTTTGTTGGCGATTCGCTTCCTGAAGAAGCAATTCACACGTGTTGCAGCGGTTGGATGTCATTCGGGGGGCAACTCGTCAAGCCTGTAACTGAAACAGCTGGGAGTCACCCCTGGCATCTAAACAAATGGCTAGTACCAATGATACAACCAGCCGCAGAGGATCGGAAGCATCCTCAATACTCGTAAGCCTAACGGATTTCGTGGACTTCGTGTCCAAGTCAGGCCGCCCCAAGCTGACCCACGTCCAAGAAGTCAAATGGCGTCCAGCCTATGACCCAGCAACCGACTTCTGGCGCGCTTTGCGAGAGGAAATCGCCGACTACCATCGCACCAACCAAATGGTGAAATCTCGCTTGGATCGCGTGATGAACGGCATTACCCACCCTCCCAAACTCAAGGCCTACCCAGTCGCGCTGAAGGGTTACAAGGCATTCCTAGGGAAAAAACTGTTCCAAGGTATGCCTGCGAAGCGTGCCACATGGAACTATGGTTCACTCAATGTTCAGGTAAATCCAGAGCTTTCAGCAACCATCCAAGGTGTTCCCCATGTCATCAAACTCTACTTCCGTGCGGAGCCTCTCGCCAAAAAGCACGCGGAGTTGATCCTTTTGCTGATGGCGGACTCACTTCAGGGCGAGGTCGCCTGCGGCACGGTGATCGGGTTGTTGGATGTTCAACGCGGAAAACTCTACACCACGATGGTTGCGGACACACGTCTCAAGCCCCTTCTTCAGGGCGAGGCTTCCAGCTTCGAAACCATGTGGAACCAGATTCCCGCGCAACGCCCGATGAAGATCAAAAAGTCAGACGCAGCGTAACATGGTAAAATCCCCGTCAGTCCCGCTTGCTGATCTTGCCCGCATTCTGACGGGGTACACATTCCGTGCTCGTATCGAGAACGATCCGGGCGGGTCCTTCCGTGTGATTCAAGGGAAGGACATCCGCTCGGACCGCTCGCTCGACGCCCAAAACCTCACCCGCATCCACCTTCCTGATCGCTCCTGGTCGGATCCGGAGAAATGGGTGAAGCCCGGTGACGTCCTACTCATGACCCGCGGCGACCACAACTATGCCGTCTTCATCGAGACCGCTCTGCCTCCCACCGTCACCCAGAACTCCTTCTGCACTCTGCGTGTGACCGATGAATCTGTCCTTCTTTCCGACTACCTCGCCACTATCCTCAACCAGCCCGCCCTCCAGGCCCGGCTGAAGGCACTCCGCTCCGGCAGTTCCATCCCGAACATCACCCTCGGCGCGCTCAAGAATCTCGAAATCCCCCTGCCGCCTCTTCCCATCCAGCGCGAAATCGTCACCCTGTCCCGCTTGATCCACCGCGAGAAAGCCCTCGCCGACCAGATCCATGCCGCCCGCCTGCGCCAGCTCGACACCCTCGCCGCCTCACTCTAGCCACACTTCCCATCATGCCCAAAATCCCCACCGCCAATCAGGACGAAATCAACGACATCGTCTGGAAAGCCTGCGACACCTTCCGCGGTGTCATGTCGTCCGACCAATACAAAGACTACATCCTCATCTTCCTGTTCCTGAAATACCTCTCCGACGTCATCAAGGAGAGACGCGAGGACCTAGAAAAGCAATTCCCCGGCAAGCCGGAAATGGTCAAGCGCCGCCTCGAACGCGAGCGCTTCCAGGTCCCCGCCGGCTGCGATTTCGACAGCCTCTACCGCCAGCGCGACGCCGACAACCTCGGGGAAATCATCGACCGCGCGCTCTGGGACATTGAGGATGCGAACAAAGCCAAGCTCGAAGGCGTGCTCCACACCGTGTCCTTCAACGACGAGAAACGGTTGGGTGAAACGAAAGATCGAAACGCTCGTCTCAAACACTTGCTTAATGACTTCCACGATCCCCGCTTGGACCTCCGCCCCTCGCGCATCGGCAACCTCGACGTCATCGGCAACTGCTACGAATATCTCATCGCACGCTTCGCCTCCGAGGGTGGCAAGAAGGGTGGCGAGTTCTTCACACCTCCCGAGGTTTCTACCCTCATGGCGAAACTCGTGAATCCCCAGCCCGGTCACCGCATCTGCGATCCCACGTGCGGCTCCGGTTCGCTGCTGGTCAAGGTGGCCCGTGAGATCCGCGAGTCGATGGGCAAGGTTTCCCAGGATTTCTCCCTCTTCGGCCAGGAAATCAACAGCGGCACCTACGCGCTTTGCCGGATGAATATGTTCCTCCACGGCATCGACAGCGCCCGCATCGTCTGGGGTGACACCCTGAACAACCCCAAGTTGCTGGAAGATGACACCCTCAGCCAGTTCGACATCGTCGTCGCCAATCCTCCCTTCTCCCTCGACAAGTGGGGTGCGGACAAAGCCACCAACGACCGCTTCGGCCGCTTCAAGCGCGGCATCCCGCCGAAATCGAAGGCCGATTTCGCCTTCATCCTCCACATGATCGAGACCGCCAAGCCCGGCTCCGGCCGCGTGGCGGTGGTCGTTCCCCACGGTGTCCTGTTCCGCGGTGCCGCCGAGGGAGCCATCCGCCGCCAGCTCATCGAAGAAAACCTGCTGGATTGCGTCATCGGTCTGCCCGCCAACCTGTTTTTCGGCACCGGCATCCCCGCCGCCATCCTGCTTTTCGACAAAGGGAAAAAGCACAAGGACACCCTGTTCATCGACGCCAAGGAGCACTTCGCCCAAGGCACCAACCAGAACAAGCTCCGCCCCGAGGACATCGACCTCATCGTTTCCACCCACCGCGCCTTCAAGTCCGTCGAGAAATTCGCCTACCGCGCCACCCTGGAGGAAATCCGGGAGAACGACTACAACCTGAACATCCCCCGCTACGTCGATACCTTCGAGGAAGCCGCCGTCATCGACCTCCCGGCCGTCCAGCAGGAAATCGACGACCTCGAATCCCAACTCACCACCGTCCGGACGGAAATGCGGGGCCACCTGAAAAAGCTCGGCCTTACCCCAAAATAGCGATCAAACAGCCATCATGGATGATTGAGCACGATTTTAAAAAATCTATAGATCATAGCCCAACCATTTAAAAACTTGCAAAATTATCTAAATAAAGATATTTTCACAATACTTCGTGAGCGAACTTACTGAAAACACCTTGGAACAGACACTCAGTCTTCTCGGCACCCTGCTTGAGGAGACCGGAGTCACTTACTCGCTGGTCGTCGCAGGTGGGAGCGCCCTTTTGGCTCAGAAAATCACCTCCCGCAACACCCACGACGTCGATGTGATCGCCCTGGATGGAGGCGACACGCGCGCTCACCCCTTGCCCCAGACGCTCACCGACGCTGCTGCACGGGTGGCCAAGGAATTGGATCTGGACTCCAACTGGCTCAACAGCTCCGTGTCTTTGTTCATCGGTCGCGATCAGTTGCCCGAACTCACGTGGTGGAGCTTCGACACCCGCACCTACGGCTCCTGCCTCCGCGTCAGCTACATCCGCAGGAACGGACTCATCCTCCTCAAACTCCACGCGGCGCTGGACCGTGATGAACCTCGCGATCTCACCGACCTCACCGCCCTCAATCCCTCTGCGGAGGAAACCGCGCGTCACCTCGATTGGATCCTGAGGGAAATCCTCGGACAAACCACGCACCCAAAAATTTCACAGATCCTCAACCACCTTGGCCATGGCCATCTCCTTTCCAGATACCAGACAGCACCTTGACGAATTGGCCGTCAATTTCCTCTGGCGCCAGTGGTCTTCCATCGGCGTCGCCGGTGGCGCGCGCTCCAGCGATACCTGGATGATCGATCCCGAGGCGCTGGTGCTCGCCACTTCGCGCTACGGTCGCCACGACCCACGCCTGATGGATGAGTCGCTCGACTGGCTCGCCCGCAACGGTCTCCGGATCAACGTGCTTCGCCTGCGCTCGCTCGATCAAGCATGGCCCGGCGTCGCCGATGGTCGCGTGCTCGCCGCCATCTCCGGCATTCTGGGGAAGCAATCGGTCCTGCGCAAATGGCGGGACCTCGGTCAGCCTGCATCTTCGGATGCCGAGCCGGAGCCACTCTTCTATTCCGCCAAGGGCGGCTACCTGCCAGTTCTTGGCGAGCCCGACCCTACCTTCCAAGCCGCCGGCCTTCTGCGCGGTGCCGTGGAGCATCGCGGCATGAGCAAGGCTCCCGATGCCCGCGTGTCCGGAAACCTGATCTTCCTCCTTCGCTCCCTCTTCGGGGTGAACGCCCGGGCGGAGATCTTCGCCTGGCTTCTGGTGCATGGCAGCGGAAACCCCACCGCCATCGCGCGGGATACCGGCTACTTCTTCAAATCCGTCCAGCTCACACTCAACGAGCTGGAGGAATCCTGCCAGATCCTCTCCTCCCGCCAGGGCCGGGAGAAAATCTATCGGGTCCCCGCCGATTCCTGGCACTTCCTGCTCGCCCCCCACGGGAGCGCGAAGGACGAACGCGTCTTCCCCGTCTGGCTCGATTGGATGCCCGTCTTCGCCATCCTCACCCGCCTCTCGGAAACCCTCGCCATTCCCGGCCTCGACGAAAAGTCCGAGAGCTTCCAGGCCATCAAGTTCCGCGACGCGCTGGAATCGCTCCAGCCCGCCATCGACCGCGTCGCCGTCGCCCACGGCTGGCGCACCACTCCCGACCTCCGCGGCGCGGGTCTCATTCAATCCCTGCTCGCCGATCTCGATTCCCTCCTCGACTAACCTCTCTTCCTCTAACTCCTATTTGTTTACCCATGGGTCTTGACCTCACAAAGACGCAAAAACGCATCCGAGGGATGTTTTGGCTTCCTGAACAGGAGGACAAAACATTCAGCGGAATCCTGCGTTTGAAAGCAGGGAAATCCGCGCGACTGGACACCGCGTCCTTCAACAACGAAGGCATGGCCAACTGGTTCCCAAACCGGCCCAAGCCTGAGAAAGGGAAAACCATCACGCTGACGGGAGACGATTTCTACAAGGCGATGAGCCTCCCCTCGCCGAAGATTATCCACGGGCACGATGAACAGGGTGCGCCGGTCACGTTGCTCAACTGCCACGCCGGTTCATCCCACAGCACCCTGGCAATGGCGAGCCATAGGTTTTCATGCAATGCGGCGATCTTGGGCGTTCATTTGCAAAAAGACGACCTCAACTGCCACGGGATCAGGCTGCACCTCGACCATCTTGACACTTGGGTCGCACGACGTGCGTTCCAGAAATACTCGGAATCCTATGAGACCGAGGATGGCGAACGAAAGCTTTCCAAGCTCACCATTCCGATCTCCCGCAGCCTTTCAATTCCGCTCGCCCTCCCTGGTTACTCGAAAAGTGAATTTTTCTGTGCCTGGAGTCTCAAAGACGGCGAGACGGAACTCAGCCTGAAAAGCCGGGTTTATCTCGACCGCTACTTCGACACCCCACGCGATTGGTCCGAAGTGCTCCATGAAGTCCACCGCTGGCAGTGGCTTCTGAGCCTCGCTACCCGGCGTGCCGTGGATGTCAGGGAGTTCGCTCTCTATCGTTCGGATGTCAGGCATCCCATCGGTAAGGAGTCGATGAGACCCTGCCATGTTTGGATGAAACGCGACCACTCCCGGAAAGCACCCGAATCAAGAAGCTCTGGCTACGACTTCCATTTCACCTATTCCGATGTGGAAAACGTCTTTCCTGCGTTGATCGAAAAATGGAACCAAATGCACAAACCCTGGGCCGCAGTCCTGCATCGCTTCTTTGCCATCAGTCATCGCCGCGGTCTTTGGCTCAACGAGGAATTCCTCTTCCTCGCGCAGGCAGTTGAATCACTGCACCGCGCCCGCTCTGGCGACACGGATGGCAAAGGAATCGTTGATCGCGCCGCCAAATCAGCCTATTTGAACTCCCCGACAGAACTTCAGGAACTGCTCGGGGACCGTGGAACCTTCATCCGCTTGTTTCGCAAGACCCGCAACTACTGGACCCACTACGGAGAACCATCGCCCGAAACCGATCCCGAGGTCCTCGACGATCTCGATCTTCACGACTTCAGTCAAAAACTCCGCTGGATCGTTGAATCCGCACTCCTTCACGAACTCGGCGTTCCTGACCACTGCATCTCCAAAGTCTGGAGCCACCAATGGAGAGGCCGCATCGTCACTTTCGATTGAAACGAATTCACATCTTTCCAGCCACCTCAATTCCCTCCTCGGCTAACCACCCGCCATGCCCAAGCTCTCCCTCAACGCCTCGAAGAAAACCAAACACACCCCCGCCGGGGAAATCCCGGTGGATTGGGGGTGGGCGGATATTTCGCGAACGGCGTTGGCGATGGTTTGGATGATTGCGCAAACCGCATCGAGGATGATTCGGGCCATTCCGCGGACCGCATCGGGGGACGTTTCGGCACCAGGGCATCGGGATTTGGCGGTTTCATTTGCGATTCCATGGCCCTCGCATTCACACCCTCAGCCCTTCGCTAGGTTCCCATGGCCCTTCAGGCCATCCACCCGGCCCAACAGGTCGTCCCATTCTCGTCCCAACGGGTCGCCTCTGTCCCGGCCCAACGGGTCGAAAGAACCCAGCCCGGGGCTGAGCAAAGCGATGCCCCGGGTTCCCATCCCATTCACATACTGCGCCCTGAAGGGGCGCTAGAAAACGCTGAATCGCTAACCATGCCCAAGCTCTCCCTCAACGCCTCGAAGAAAACCAAACACACCCCCGCCGGGGAAATCCCGGTGGATTGGGGGTGGGCCGAATTGAAAACGCTTGCAAGTATTCGAAGCGGCAGCACCCCATCCAAAGAAAACTCCTTCTACTGGAATGGCCATATACCTTGGCTGAGCGCGAAAGACCTCAAGTGGTCGAGGGTCAGCACCTCAATCGACAGAGTCACTGATAAAGCGGTCAAAGACGGAGCACGTTTAGTTCCGGCTGGCTCGATACTCGTACTGGTCAGAGGCATGACACTGTTGAAGCGCTTTCCCGTCGCACTCACCACTGTTCCAGTGACGTTCAATCAAGACCTCAAGGCAATAGTCCCGAATGAAAATAAGGTGACGGGACAATACCTTGCATATTTTTTGGACACCTCAGGCGACGACATTCGAGCAGGCGCTACGATAGCAGGACATGGCACTGGGCGTCTTGCCCTAGATGTCCTAACTGAGTTCCCCATCCCTCTCCCCCCGCTCCCCGAGCAACGCCGAATCGCGGACATCCTCACCACCTGGGACCGGGCCATCGAGACGCTGGAATCCCTCATCTCCGCCAAAGAACGCCGCAAGCAAGCGCTCATGGAGCAGCTTCTCTCGGGCAGGAAACGTCTCCCGGGCTTCAAAGGCAAATGGGGCAAAGTCAAATTGTCGGAATTGCTAACGCCAATCATCAGAGCAACCGCGAAGCCATCATCGCCGTTTCTGGCAGCAGGAATCCGATGCCATGGGCGAGGAGTTTTCCTGAAGCCTGATTTCAAGCCCGCCGACATCATGCTCGACGAACTCTACGAGATTCAAACCAATGACCTCGTGGTGAACATCACCTTCGCATGGGAAGGTGCCATCGCGATTGTTCCGGAGGAAGCGAACGGCGCACTCGTCTCGCACCGTTTCCCGACCTATCTGTTCAAACAGGATCTCACCTGCTCGGAGTTCTTTCGCCACGTCATTCAAACCCACGGATTTGTCTTCGAATGCGGCCTTGCCTCTCCCGGCGGCGCTGGACGCAATCGAGTGTTGAGTAAAAAGAACTTCCTCAAGATCGCAATTCCCTGTCCGGATCTTCAAGAACAACAAGCCATCGCCGCCATCCTCGACACCGCCGACCGCGAACTCACCCT
>CALMKO010000296.1 GCA_937867415.1 uncultured Verrucomicrobiota bacterium
TCCCCCCTTGGACCTAATCTTCCCCATGCGGCCTGAGCCAGCCCGCGCTACCTAAGCTCCGACTTTCGACTTTCGACTTTCATTCACACCTCACGCCGCTGGCGACAAGTGGGCGGGCCCGGCGGTCCAGCCCTACCGACTTTTAGACCTCTTCCTCTCCCTCTTCATTTCAGCTTTTCAGCTTTTCAGCTTTTCAGCTTTTCAGCTTTTCAGCTTTTCAGCTTTTACCCTATGCCCCCCACCCTCGCAAATCGTCTCGGCACCAGCACTCACCTTTCGCCTCTCCTGCAGAAAGCGAAACGCCTTGGTGTAAGCTCACCGGAAGATCTCGAAGAAATCGCCATTACCAGAGGTCTTCGTTATTTCGGACAAACCCATCGATCCGAAGATGATCCCTATGCAAAATCAGCCATAACGGCTTATGATCCCAAGTTTTTTACAAACGAAGAACTGGCCATCGCCCTGATGTCTCCAGCTCTCCCCTACTCGCTTACTCGTCTCCGAATGGCAGCAGCCATGCTAGGTGCGGAAAACATTTCGCCCCTTGATATCTATCGACTCGCACGCCATGAGCGATGTGAAAAAGTTGTTCGATATATTGCCGAGTGCGCTTCCAAGGTGGAACCCAACAACCTGTTTTGGTCAACATTGCTCGAGCATCTGCCCCAATCACAGTTCACTCCACCTGATGTATTACCCCATCCCTCGCGCTTTGTCGCGATGTCCGGTCTTGATCGCACGGGTCGTGCAAACCAGTCACAGTGGATACGCCCAACGTCATGATACCCAACAATCCGGCAGAAATCCTTCTCACCCTCGACCAAGAACTCGATCATGAGGTTCCTTTGGTGCTCTACGGTCGATCCGCCTTATGTCTTGGCTTTGATCAACCACCGGCAGCATTCCAGTCCACTCAGGACGTGGACGCCATCATCAGTCTCTCTCAACTCCCATCACTCACCAATGACACACAATTTTGGGATGCCATTGAACGGACGAATCAGATTCTCTCCCCCAAAGGTCTCTACATCACGCATCTCTTCGCTGAAGACCAGGTCTTCCTTCGTCCCGATTGGGAACGGAACATCGTTCCCATCCATTCCATTCAAACCCGCTTCTTGAAATTGTTCCGTCCCCACGTCATCGACCTTATCCTCACCAAGATGATGCGAGGCAACGATGAACTGGACATGGAGGATATCCGGTTCCTGGCAAACACTGATAAAGTCACAATCACTGAGATCGAAACTGCATTTGTCTCGGTAAAAATACCTCAAGACATCCCTGAACTAAAGGAAGCTTTCCAACGCGCCATTCCTTTCGTCAGAAATATCATCTCTGACCTCTGATCACTGCATTGATCCCGCCCCACCTCGGCGGTCCCCTTCGGGCACGTCGCGGATAGCTATTGACTCAAAGCCGCTTCACACCTCACGCCGCTGGCGACAAGTGGGCGGGCCCGGCGGTCCAGCCCTACCGACTTTTAGACATCTCCCTCTTCCCTTCAAATCGTGCGCCCGCCCGTCCAATTGCAAAAGCTGGAAACCCTCATGGCTGCCATGGGCCGCCGGGTGAAAAGCGCCGGTCGGATCTACCTCACGGGTGGAGCTACCGCGTTGTTGCACGGTTGGCGACCCATGACTGTGGACGTGGACTTCAAGGCCGACCCAGAACCCGCCGGGCTCTTCGAAGCGATTGCCTCTCTCAAGGATGAACTCTCCGTTAACATTGAACTGGCGAGTCCCTCTGACTTCATCCCCGAGCTACCCAACTGGCGCGAACGAAGTCTTTTCATTGCTCGCCATGGCCACATCGAATTCTATCATTACGATCCTTACAGTCAGGCACTCTCGAAACTGGAGCGAGGTCACTCGCGCGATTTGACCGATGTGGAAGCCATGCTTCGATCGAGACTCATCAGGCGCGACCTTCTCCTTGAACAATATCACCTGATCGAACCACAATTGATCCGCTATCCAGCACTCGACCCGGCCTCGTTCCGCTCTGTGGTCGAGGAATTCTGCCTGGCTCCGCCCGGAACGTCCTCCCCCACTCCTGCATGAACCCGCACGCTGCCGAACTACTTGCTGGCTTGCCTGGCGCGGAGCGCATCCTCGAAGGCTTGCGAGATTATCAGGAAAACCGCCAGACGATGTCAGCATGCCTCGTCCGCATGGCACAGAGGAGACTGATTAGGGCAGGACTTTTGAAACCAGCGCCACCCCTCGATGACGGTGCGGAACTCGAACTTTACCACTTTCTGGCCCACGAAGGAAACCAGGCTCACAGCCGCTATAATGCGCTGATCCGCGAACTTGTTAGCTTTGAGCACGCACTGGACCATCGCCTGAGCCGGTCATAATCGGTGATTCCAGTCACGCGGTTTCGCCGCAAACCGCACGCGAAAAGGTAGCGCGGTTTTGACACAAACCGCATGCGAATGGAAAGCGGAAGCCCCGCCCAAGCCAAGCCGTTCCGTCCCCCCTTGGACCTAATCTTCCCCATGCGGCCTGAGCCAGCCCGCGCTACCTAA
>CALMKO010000297.1 GCA_937867415.1 uncultured Verrucomicrobiota bacterium
GCAGCCTTCTTGGCTGGTGCAGCCTTCTTGGCAGGAGCAGCCTTCTTGGCTGGTGCGGCCTTCTTCGCAGGAGCAGCCTTCTTCGCAGGGGCCTTCTTGACGACTACTTTTTTCACTGCTTTTTTGGCAACTTTCTTAGCGCTTTTCGCTACTTTCTTCGCCGCTTTCTTAGCTACCTTTTTGGCGGGAGCCTTTTTAGCAGGAGCTTTTTTGGCGGGGGCTTTAGGAGCCGCTTTTTTTGCTGCTTTTTTGGCCGGGGCCTTTTTTGCAACTTTCTTCACGGCCTTCTTGGCGGTTTTAACCGGTGCTTTCTTCGCTGTTTTTTTTGCAGCCATAGTTTTATGTCGTTGGAGTTCGCGTTCGATGTTTGTTTTCTCTTCCGGCGTTAATGTGCCGGCGGAGAGGATAGCGAGGAGCGCCTCACCGAGACGTCCTCCAAAAGCATTGGTGAGGAAGTCATGCGTCGCGCGCTGCACGATCACCTCCTGCGAATAGGTCGCCTCGTAAACATGAGCCCTGCCGACCAGTGCCCGCTTTACCAGACTCTTGCGCTCCAGACTCTGCATCACAGACAGGACCGTGGTATAAGCCCGATCCTTGCGATCGGGCAGTGTCTCATGTACGGTTGCCACCGTAGATGGACCTTCATGCCACAAAACAGATAGGGCTTGAAGTTCGAGATTGGATGGATGAATGGGCCTTGCCATGAACTGATATCTCTTCGCTGACGACGATGAAACTAGTAGTTTGCATGCACGTCAAGTTGAAACGTGTCGATTTTCAGGAAAAACAAAATATTTTTTCTGCGGCCCGGATCAACTACTAGATTTGTAGTTGCTGATCAGCGACTAATCCGCCGCGCCCGGAGAAGCCGGACGATCTATCAGAGGATCGATTCTTTTCAACATTTCCCAAAATTGATCGTCCGTGGGTTCGCCGTTGAAGAGGATGCGACCTTCGTTGGAAACGAGGACGAACCCGGGGAGTCTCTGGATTCTGAGTTCACGAGCCAAGGGGTTCGCCTGCTGGTCGATCAACCATGCGCCAGGCGCGTTGTCGCCGAGCGGTTCGAGCATCGCCCGTGCTTTCGTGATGATTTCGGGCGAGTCGTCAGGCAGGATGGAAACGATGGTGATTTTCATTTCAGTGAGCGCCTTGGCGGTTGCGATGAATTCGGCCATGCTCGCCTCACACTCGCGAGCGGCAGGAGACCAGAAGTGGAGCAACACGGCTTTCTGTTCGCCCATGAAGCTTTGGAGCGGCAGCGCCTCGCCACCGACAAGACGTTTCAGTCGGGTTTGGAAATCGATCCTCACCTGCTGCATCGCCTCCTCAAGCCGCATGCGTTCGATATGCGGAGCGAAAGCGGATGCCTGCTGCGGGCTGAGCCAGAAAGCTTCGGTGATATGGGACTTGAACGCTTGTTTGTCGCCCTTCTTCAAGGCGACGATGGCCTGCACGTATTCTCTAACAGCCATCCAGTCCTCCTTCTGACCAAAGATTGCCGAGTCCTCGAGCCGGAAGGCATCGCCGACCTTGTCGAATTCCGGCAAGAGGGCAGCGATGGCGTCGTCCTCATTGCGGTCCACATGATAGATGAAGCGGGCTTCGAGGATCGCTTGTTCATTGATGCCGTTTTTCCGTGCTGCCGCCACGACTTCAGCGAAGGCCTGCGCGGATCTTCGCTCGGATAGCAGATTGTCGAGAGCTGTCTCTCTGGCCGTTGTTTGGAGAGTCCCGGACGGCTGCGCGGCTGCGAGTGGTGCGAGCAGGATGATGGCTGAGAGAAGGAGGCGCATGGGAACAGCAGGCCTACGGATGAGTGTTGCGTGCCTGAATGACGGGACTCAGGGGTTTGGTGGGATGACCATTTTTTTTCCAAGTACGACGGTGTCCTTGGTCATGTTGTTTGCCTGCTTGATGGCTGCCGAGGGCACCTTGTATTTTGCGCTGATGCCGGAAAGCGTATCACCGGCCACCACGGTATGGATGATGGCAGCGCCATTGCTTGAGGGCTTGGTGACTGGGGCAGGAAGGTTTGGCGACGTGACCGTGCTTGGTGGATTGACTGGGCTGGGGGAGGAGGCGCTGTCCTCGTAAGCGGCGGGAGTATCATAAACCGGGTTCACCGCGTCCGTCGCCGGAGCGCTGACCTGGTCTGAATCGGCGGGGCCGTAGGGACTGGAGGTGTCGTATTGGTCCGCTTTTGGGGAAAAGCACGAGACGCAGGCAAAAGCGATGACCGAAGGGGCGAGAATACGAATGGGGTTCATGGGGTGATCTTGATGATTTGGTTTGCAGATGTGAAGTCGGAACCTGCGGATGCAGAGTTCCAAGCACTGGAACGTTTTAGGTGTCTGGTTTTATTCAAATGGAATGCGCCCTCAGGCGAAAAAAGCGGCTGGCCGTCTCGCCGGTTTGCCATGCGAGCGATTCAAGAGGCTCGCCGCGCCATGCGGCGATGGCAACCGCTGTATCACGGACGAACGACGGTTCGTTGCGTTTCCCGCGGTGCGGCTCGGGTGCGAGGTAGGGAGAGTCGGTCTCTAACATGAAGCAATCCGATGGGCAGCGGAGGATGGTCTCCCTGACCAGATGGGCGGATTTAAAGGTCGCGACGCCACCGAAAGAGACGAGGCCGCCGAGGTCCAAAACGCGTTTTGCGTTTTCCCAGGGGCCGATGAAGCAGTGGAAAACCGCGCGCACGGAGGCGTGGAATTCGCGGTAAATGGCAAGCGCGGCTTCGAATGAAGCAGCTTCCTCACGGTCGCGGGTGTGAATGACGATGTTGAGTCCGTGCGTGGCGGCGAGTTCGAAGTGCTCGCGCAACATGGCCTTTTGGCGATCCCGGAAACGTTGTTCTTCCCACTCGTCCGGTGCGGGGTGATAGAAGTCCAGTCCCGTTTCTCCAATGGCACAGACCCGAGGATCTGCGGCGTAGGTCGCAAGCTTGGCGACTGCATCATCCGGAGCGTGATGGACATCACAAGGGTGGATGCCGATACAGGCGTGAATGGCCGGGTTTTCCGCGAGAAGCAAATTCGCGGGGACGTCATCAAGCGAAGTTGCCAGCGTGATCATGCGGGTCACGTCCGCCAGGCGAGCGCGCTCAAGCACAGCGGGGATTTCTTCAGGACAAAACCGTTTTGATGCCAGATGGCAGTGAGAGTCGGTAAACATGATCGATCAACGGTGCAGCGCTTTTAAAAAGGCGGAGATTTTTCCAAAATCCTTGATGCCGGGAGAGGTCTCCGCGCCCGAGGCGATGTCGAGGGCTGCGGGTTGCACACTCATTGCAGCCAGTCCGGCGTTTTCCGGGGTGATTCCTCCTGCTAGCAGAACCGGCAGAGTTGGATTCCGCCGGCGGAAGTCGGAGGCTACTTCCCAGTCGAAGACCTCGCCAGTACCGCCGTAGATTCCCGGCGCATGGGCGTCCAACAATATTGCAGCCGCTTGGAATTCCGGTGCCCGAGCCAGGTCAGCAAGTGTCTTGACGCCGATGGCTTTGAAAAACGGAATCTCGCCAGCTCTGAAAACCTCAGCATCCTCGGGTTCCTCATCGCCATGAAGCTGCACCACATCCAGAAAGCCATCCCGGACAAGTCGCACGGGCAAGGCCGACGTTTCGTTGACGAACACGCCGACCCTCAGGATTTTTCCATCAAGCGCACGCAACCAGGTGGCGTCTTCCGGCGTGAGGTAGCGTTTTGACATGGGCCAGAAGTTCACTCCCAGGGCGTCGACGCCAAGGGCTACGAGTTTCTCGGCATCGGCACGGGTTCTCACTCCGCAGATTTTCAATGAGACTCGGGCGGGATCTAAGAAGGATTCGAGCAACGACATGCGGAGACTGTAGTGATTCCCGAGCGCTTGGAAACCGGGAACTTGCGGTTCTAGGATTGCACTTCATTTGAAACCAGTCAGATTGTCGATGTGAGTGATTCTCCAGCAGCCCGTTTTCTGAAAGCCATCTCCCTGATGATGGTGATGGCGGTTTGGGGATGTGCACCGGAGACCACGTTGATCAACCACCAAGGCCATATTTCTGGGAAGAATGACTCCTTCGGCTACCGCAAGTGGATTTCCGAGAGGGTCGAGCAGGACATCATCATCATCGGCATTCACGGCTTTTGCGGGGCTTCCATCGACTATACCAACCTTGGCCAGCACCTCCTCCGGCACCAACCGCGGACGGGACTCTACGCCTATGAAGTGCGCGGCCAGGGCAGCGATCCGATCCACGAAAGGCGCGGCGACATCGGCGACCCCAGGGACTGGTATCGCGACCTATTCGCCTTCACCCAGCTGGTGGAAGAGCAGCACCCGGAGGCCAAGATCGTGTGGTTTGGGGAAAGCATGGGAGCGATGATTGCGTCGCAGGCTTGGAAAATGGCCCCCGCCAACTCACCGCCTTGCGATGGCTTGATCCTCTCATCCCCGATCGTCCGTTTCCGTGATGACATTCCCGCATGGACGCCCGGGTTGGTGCAAATCGCCGCGACCACCCTGCCGCTTGCGCGGGTTTCCCTCGACACCCTGGCGGGCGGACAGGACGTGCAGATGACCCAGAGCTCGCATCACAAGGACCAGGTGAAAACGAATTCCTACAACGTCGAGCAGCACACCCTGCGGCTCATCGGCACGCTCACCCGCCACATCGAGGACATGAACGACTGTGCCACCCATTTTCGTTCCCCTATTCTGGTTCTCCATGGAGGAAAGGATTATTTCAACAATGACTCCGACGTGCGGGGCTTCGTCGCCCGCATTCCCCCCGGGGTTTCGAAAACCTACCACAATTACCCCGATGCTTACCATTTACTGATGTATGACAGCGAGAAAGAGCAAATTTTCCAAGACGTCGAACGCTGGCTAAACCGGCTGCGGCGCGGACGATTGTGAATTTTACGCGGAAATAATCAGGATTCGACTTGACGGGTTGATCCTGATGGCCATTCTCCGCGTCCCGCAACACCAACAATTTTTTATCATGGCACGCATTTGCAGTATTCGAGGAACCCGCGTCCGCTCTGGCGGCAAAATCCACCGTTCTGGTTTGGCCAAGAAAAAAGGCGGTATCGGTCGTCACGTCACCAAGGTGGTCAAGCGCACGATTTCACCCAATCTCCAAACGAAGCGCATCTGGGTGCCTGAGCTGAGCAAGTTCGTCCGCATCAAGCTGAGCTGCCGCGCGCTGAAGACCATCAACAAGAACGGTGCCTTCGTGACGCTCAAGAAGGCTGGTATCATTTAATCGCCAGCAAGGTTTGTTTTCCAAAGGTCCGGTGGTTTCACCGGGCCTTTTTTCGTGATCAATCGATCATACAGGGAACGAGAACCCCGTCGCTCATGCCGTGGATCTTCTTTTTATCCGCAGGCACGATCGTGGCGAGGCAGCCGCCGAAAGAAGTTTCGCCCGCGTCATTGGTGAAAAAATACGGGCACAAGCGAACCCTGCCCTGCATCATTCCGACTGAGCCATCCTCACGAAAAACGGGATGCTCGACCCGCCGGCCTTCGCGGAATTCCTGAAGGATCCATGGTTGTTCGGACGCCTGTTCGAGGGCGGTTTGCAAGCGTTGTGACCATTCTGGGCCAGACAAGTCATGGCCGATGAACACCCCGCGCGAGCCCCAGGCCGTTTCGTGGAAGCCGCTGACCTTGAGAACCAGCTGGCGTTCCTTTTGGCTAAAATCCGCCACCTCGCCCCACGAGTGCGCATTGAGACGGGGCAGGGCTGCATGAGGCGGCAAAGGCTCCGGGTCAAGCACCCAGCCGAAAGGCACCAAGTCACGCAGACGCTGCAAGTGACTCCCCCGCAGGCTCTGTTCCCACACTTTTTTCAGCGCGGGCGACCACAGCAGCGCCAACCACAACTTGTCTTCCAAGTGTGGCTTGAACGGCGGAGTGATCTGGATTTTCCCCTCCGCCGCACCTTCTGCAAGATGTCGTGCCGACTCGATGGACTCCCAGTCGAACAACTCAAAAAACCGATAAAGCGCCTGCCCGTCCACCACGTAATCCTCGGCGGAGGCGACCTTCCAAGCGGCACCCAGCTCATCACTCAGCCAGGTCATTTCAGGGAGGTAATCCGCCGCCTCCTCAGAGACCAAAACCGTTCCCCCGTCCGGCAGCAACGAACGAAAGCCCTCGAGCATCCCGTTCGCCCCGCCGAGGACATCGAACCCCGCCTGCTGGTAAACGCGGGAAAGCCAAGCCGTTACCCCGATGCCACCTGGCACGCTGTCCAGCTCGGTCATCGCAAAGCCCGTTTCGGTAAGGATTAAATCCGGGCGGATCACCCGGGGAAAGTGGCCCATGGTTGATTTATTCCGCTGGAGCCGCACCATCCATTCCGGCTTCCCTTCATCAAGTAGCTCGGCCAACCACGCGGGCAGTTTTCCTGCCGCGCTTCGCCGGTAAAGCTGATCGCAGGTTTGTTGAAAGCGCGCCAAGGGATGACCCAGCGCCATCATGCGGGCGGCCTCAGCCCGTCCGAGCCTGAACGGCTCTGGCGACCAACGCCACGCGCCGCCGCCAAACAAACCTCCATCAGGCAGGCCATCGCGCAGTTCGGAAAGTGTCAAACCCATCTCGGGAAATCATCCACTTCAAGACAACGTTTGCCAAGCGATTCTTCAATCGGCGGTCTTTGTGGGGCGTGTATGTGACTGAAGAGGTGGTTCCCGCTTGCTGATGCGCGGCGTTGTAGGGGCGTGTCTATGAGCGCCCAAGTGAATGAAGAGGAGGTTCCCGCTTTTTTCTTTGGCTTCGGCGCTCATAGAGACGCCGCTACAAGCAGC
>CALMKO010000298.1 GCA_937867415.1 uncultured Verrucomicrobiota bacterium
TTGTCGATCGACCATTCGTTGTCGTTGAGCACGACGATGAATTTTTTGGTGGTTTCCGCGATGTTGTTGAGGGCTTCCAGTGTGGGGCCACAAGTGAAGGCGGCATCCCCTGCGATTGCCACCACGTGATTGTCACCGCCTGCCAGATCCCGTGCGGCAGCCATGCCGAGGGCTGCGGACAGGGCCGTGCCGGCATGGCCTGCGCCGTAGGAATCATGCTCGGACTCGCTGCGCAGCAGGAAGCCATTGAGCCCTTGATAGGTGCGGATGGTATGAATCGCCGCCGCCCGCCCGGTCAGCATCTTGTGAACGTATCCTTGGTGGGAGACGTCGAATACGAACTTGTCATGAGGTGTGGAAAACACGTGATGCAGCGCCACGGTCAGCTCCACCACCCCGAGATTTGGTCCCAGGTGGCCGCCGGTTTTTGACAGCGAATCGATCAGGGTGTGGCGGATCTCGGCGGCGAGCTTTTGCAAATCCTCATCATCCAGATTTTTGACGTCGTTGGGAGAATGGATCTTGGCGAGAAGCGGGCCAAGAACAGGCGGCTTAGAAGAGGCGGATGTCATTATCGTCGTCGTCAGAATCGTCCAGGTCGGGATCCGACGCGGAATCGTGTGCAGCATCCATGGATTTGACGGGGGCATCCAGCCCAATTTCCGGCTGATTTCGCAGGGTGATCAGTTCGATCCGGCTGCGTGCGGCCTGCAGGATGGACTCGCAATGAGTCAGCAGCCCGAATCCTTGTTCGTAATGGGTGACCAGGTCCTCAAGGGGAAGGCTCTCGTTTTCCATCGCCTCGACGATGGATTCGAGCTTCCCGAGGGCTTCCTCGAATGATGGGGCGGAGGTGTCCTCCTCGGTGCTGGATTTGCGGCGTGCCATGGTTGTTAGTTTTCTCCTTGGTTGGCGCGGATGGCGCGGTCGCTGTAATAAATCATGTCCATGCCCACGAGCGGCTGCCGGAACGAGTAGCGCTTGGCGATCCCGAGTGTCTTCGGCTCTTTGTCAAAAAGCGACACCCCGGATGGATAGTTGGTGAAAAAGGTCCTGCCATCCAGAACCATGAAGGTGAAATCCTTATACTGCGTTGCGATTTCCGACAGCGACCCGAGGGAATGGGAAAGCGGTGAAATGAGGATGCCTGCGACGGGTGTCTGGAGGTCTTCCGCGATGCTCTCGATTTTTTCAAACGCCTGATGGTCCGGTGGCAGCCAGACGCTGATGCGGTCGGCATACCAGGCGACCGCCCACGGTTGGTCGGCGAAGGTGATTTGGTTCTCCTTGATCCATCCCTTCACCCCGGTTTTTTTGCTGTTGAGCGCGGGTGCGTAGTAAGGCGGCCAATGCGGTACCCCGCCGCGATCCCGCAGCTGCATCCCCACGCGGACCTTCAAGGGCAGGGCCAGCACAAGCGGTAAGGCACAGACGCCGATGATGACAAAATGATGCACGTTCCGCAGGATCGGGGTGCTCGCCACAAACTCAAGCCGGCTCCATAAAATCGAAATGAATGCCAATCCGTAAGCCACCATGATCGGCGCGAACAAGAGGTGCAGTTGATTCGGGTCGAGCTCTTTGGTCGAGATCCCGAACAGCGTCAACCCGAAGGCGGTGGTGATCCACATCAGCAGGATGGCCCAGCGGAAATTCGCGATCGATGCCCGCTTGAACGGATGAAGCAGGGACATGAAAAACAGCGGCGCGATGATGATACCACCCAGGAATGGGATGATGTTTGTCGTCTGGAGCAAGGTCGTCCGCAGGGTTTTTCCGATGATCCCGTTGAGATCCAGAATCTCGGAATCAAGATTGAGCGTTCGCATGACGGAGGTCTCCGAGCCGTTGCCCAGGCCGTTGTAGATCGTGTAAAACGCGGTGCCGAAGGGGGAGCCGGTGATGGAGTGGTTTCTCACCATCACGAACACCGCAGGGATCAACAGGAGAATCAAGACCGACAGCGCGATGATCCCGCGGGGGCGGAATGCCACCGCCGCGAAAATGATATAGCCCAGCGCGATCCAGACGGTCATCCAGTGGGTCAGCGCCAGCAGCGTGAAGAAGACCCCGGCGATCAGCGCGGGAGTCATCGCGATCCGCCCTTCCGCCGCCGCCTCCACCGCCCGGTAGACGAAGTAGATGGCGCAGGAAAACAGCAGCAACATCAACATCTGCGGCAAGCCGCTCAGCGAGTAGTTCCAGAAGGTCTCGCTGAACAACATCAGAATCGCACACACCCCGGCGATCTTGGCGTCGAAGATTCGGGAAATGAGAAGGTAGTTTACCCCGATGGCCATCAGGAAAAACAAGGTGCTGACCGTGGCGATCACCCGATCCAGCGGAAAGACCATCTCCTTGTCCTTCATCTGCCAGGCATCCGAGCTGTCCGCGCCGATGATCTTGAGTACCGCCGCATTGAGCAGGGGATTGAGCGGGGAATGATACGTGTCCTCAAAGCCCACCAGGGACACTGAGCGGTTCTGCAACTTCTGCGCCTGGTAGTAAGCGGCGGGCCGGATCATCTTGGTGGTGAAGCCATTGCCCCGGGCGATTTCCCGCGCGATCTGGGCCTGCTCCATGGCCTGCGGCGCGTTCAAGCCGCGGAAGAGCACGAACAGATTCCCCAGAGTCAGCGCGATGAGCACGAGAAAAAACAAAGATCGGCGGATGATCACGCCGGTATAGAGTTCAGAAGAGGTGATATTCATGAAAAAATGGAACGGGTGCGATGGGACGAGTTTAGATTCCGAGGTCTTTCAACTTGCGTTGGAGGGTTCTCCTGCTGACGCCAAGTAGATCCGCGGCATGGGTTCGGTTTCCCCCGGATAGGGCAAGCGCTGCGCGGATGGTGTTGGTTTCGAGTGCATGCAAGTTGAATTCGGTGGGCGCAGCAAGGGTGTTTTTTTCGGAGGCTTCCGCGGTTTCCAGCGGCAGATTCCCCCCGGCGGCTTGAAAATGCAGAAATTGCGGCAGGTGGCGAGCTTCAATCACCGGGTCGTTACTCATGATCACGCCATGTTCGATGGCGGTCCGGAGCTCGCGGACGTTGCCCGGCCAGCGGTAGGCCAGAAGCAGGCGCATGGCCTCGTCGGTCAGCGGCTTGACCGGTCGATCATTTTCCTTGGCGAATTCCTGCAGAAAACTCGCTGCCAGCAGCACGATGTCCTCCCGCCGGTCGCGCAGCGGCGGCATCTCGATCTTGACGACATTCAGCCGGAAATAAAGGTCTTCCCGGAACTCCCCCTTGGCGACTAGGTCTTTCAGGTTCTTATTCGTCGCGGCGATCACCCGCACGTCCACCTTGATCGGCGTGCTTGAGCCGACCCTTTCCAGCGTGCGCTCGGAAAGCACCCGCAGCAGCTTGACCTGCGTGGATGCGTCGATCTCACCGATTTCATCCAGGAAAAGCGTGCCGCCGTCCGCCTGCTCGAAGCGCCCGATCCGCCGCTGGGAGGCACCGGTGAAGGCTCCTTTTTCATGCCCGAAAAGCTCGCTTTCCAACAACTGGGGCGACAAGGCCGCGCAATGCACGATCACCATCTTCGCCGCCGGCCGCCCTGACAGGTGATGCAGCGTATGCGCCACCACCTCCTTACCCGTGCCGGATTCCCCCTCGATCAGGATGGTCGCGCGGGACGGGGCGACCTGCTGGACCAGATCCGTCACCCGGCCGATGGCGGGCGACTTGCCGATGAGGCGGTCCAGCTTGTGGGACTTCTTGACCTGCTGGGTCAGTTGTCGGTTCTCCGTTTCGAGATTCCGGGTGCGCAGCGCCCGCTTGAGCAGCATTTCCACTTCGTCGATGTTGAGGGGCTTGGTGACGAAGTGCCATGCGCCGCGCCGCATCGCCTCCACCGCGGTATCCACCGACCCGTAGGCGGTCATCATGATCGCCAAGGGCGGCTCAGGCAGCGCCAGCGCCGCATCCAGCAGGTCCATCCCCGAGTCTCCCCCGAGCCGCAGGTCCGTGAGCAGCAGCTGGACCGGCTCGGATTTCAAAATCGCCAGCGCCTCGCTCGTGCCCGCCGCAGTGTAAACGTCGAACTCCTCTTCCAAGGCGCTGCGCAGCCCTTCACGGGTCGCGCGCTCGTCCTCGACGATCAATAAGGTGGGTAACATGGCTTGCGGAAAATGATGTTCAAAGATCGATCACCGGAACCGGTTCCGATGATCCTAACAACCTAACGGACCTCTCGCTGTGAGGCAGGTGGATCAGCACGCGCGTGCCGTGGTTCTCCTCGCTCTCGATGGCGATCTGCCCGCCATGCTCGCGGATGATGCGGCGGACGATCAAAAGCCCCAGCCCCGAACCCGAGGACTTGGTGGTGCGGTAGGGCTCGAAAATCGCCCCCATGTGCTCGGGAGAGATGCCGGTGCCGTTGTCCTCGATGGAAATGACGTACTCGTAGTCATTCACCCGCGAGCGGACGGTGATCTGTCCCTGGTCGGAAGGGATGGCTTGGAAGGCGTTGCGGATGAGATTGTAGAACACCTGCTGGAACTGCCCGGGATCCACCATCGCCGGCGGCATGGACTCCGCCAGATCGAGATGCACGGCGATTTTCCGCGACACCAGCTCCGGCTCTAACAGGCGGAGGGTCTCGTGGAGGAGCGCATGAAGATTCTGCCGCTCGCGGTGCGGCGTGGTCGGGCGCACGGCGTGCAGGAATTGCTTGAGGATCAGGTCGAGCCGCTGGATCTCTTCGCGCGCGGTCGCCAGATTCTCTTCGAGCGGCTTGCGGTCGCCGGGTGGCAGCTTGCGAAGTTTTCTGCCTAACAGCTGAAGGTGGATGTCCAGCGAGTTGAGCGGATTTCCGATCTCATGTGCGACGCCGGCGGCGAGCAGGGTCAGGGCGTTGAGCCGCTCGGACTCCAGTGTCTCCTCCGCCTCGGCGCGGGTGGAGGTGAGGTCGCGGATGAGCATCACGTAACCAAGCGGCTTCTTCGCGTCATCGGTATCATCGATGGGCGCGAGGTAGAAGTTCAGATAGCGGTTTTCCGGATAGAACACTTCCAGATCGCGGCTGATGGTCCGGCCCGGCTTGCCGAGCACGGTCCAGTCCAAGCCACGGATCTGTGAGGAAATGAAGGCTCCGGTCGCCCGCTCGGGATCGAGACCGAAGAATTGACAGGCGGCATGGTTGACGAAGTCGATCACTCCCTGCGGGTCCAGAATGATCACTCCCTCATGCAGGGCTTCGAACACTTTTTCCAAGAACCCCTTGTCGCGGATCAGCCGGGTGACCAGCTGCTGCACATCGCCCGGCACCACCCGATCCAGCCGGGTGACCAGCTTTTCCAGAAACCCGGATTTCACCTTTGGGTTGCCAGTTTTGTATTTTCGGTGTTCAGGAGGAGCCATGAGCGACGTTTTAGTGATCCTTTGCACCTTCCCCCATGGGGATCAGGCGCGACAAATTGGCACAGTTCTGGTAGAAAGGCAACTGGTTGCTTGCGTGAATTTCCTGCCTGCGGTGGAGTCGATCTATCGTTGGCAGGGGGAAGTCGAACATGCCACCGAGGTCTTGGCCATTTTTAAAACCACCCAAGCCAGCTTCGCGGAATTCTCGCAAGTGCTCACCGAGCTGCACCCCTACGAGGTCCCCGAAATCATCGCCCTCTCGCCCGCGCAGATTGCCCCGGCCTACGCGGCGTGGGTTCTCAATAACGTGGCACGCCCGGATCGATGAGTTGCGACCAGGCGTCGATCCCGCCCTGCATGGAAAAGGTGTTCGCCACGCCATGGGCCCGCAGAAATGCCGCCGCCCGCAGCGAGCGCATCCCGTGGTGACAATACACCACCACGCCTCGCCCGTGGTCGCTGGTGAGGCGCTCGCCTGCCACCGAAAAGGTCCCCAACGGGAACCATTCACAGCCGTCGATCCGGCAAATCGCCAGCTCTTCTTCCTCCCGACAATCAATCAACCGCGGCCGCTGGTCCGGCGGAAGGTGGGCCCACGCAGCGACCGCCGTGGGCGAGATTTCCCACGCCACCGATGGATCGGGCAGCTGACCGGTGGACCCGTTCACTCGACGATCACTGGGGTGCCAACCTGCACGTTTTCAAAGAAATGCGTGGACATGTGATGCGGCATCCGGATGCAGCCATGAGACGCGGCATAACCCGGGAGATAACCCGTGTGCATCCCGATCCCACCATTGAAACGCATGAAATTCGGCATCGGCGCATTGTAGAACACCTCGCCCGGCGGCACCTTGTCCACCCGGATGTCCACGTTATCATTCGTGGTCATGCCCGTGGCCTTGCTCTTGAAAACCCCGTAAACCGAGGACTTGTGATCCTTGTTTTTCTGGGTGATTTTGTAGCTTCCCGCCGGCGTGCCATGATCTTCCGTGCCACTCGAAATCCGCGAGATCCCCACCAGGGTTCCGCCCTTGTAGAAAAACGCCTTCTGCTGCGCACGGTTGATCTTGATCAAGGGGCTGCCCGTCGCGCTGTCGCCATCCCAATACGAAACATCATCCGGAATCGCTGGCGGCGGATGATGCGGCCCTCCCGACGTCTGTCGCTGGATCGGCCCACCCACGCCTGTCAGGTAATTCGAGCGACCCGGGCCGGACGGCGCACAGGACACCATGAGCCCCAACGGGAAACTCAAAAAAGCCAGATATTTCGGAAAAGTTGATATGAAACGGTTCATGTCACCGCGGAACTTGCACCCGAAATCCCCCCAGGTCAACCCCAGAGCACCGGAAGCGCCAAAGCCCGGTAGCGCGGGCTGGCTCAGCCCGCAAGCGAATGAGAAGC
>CALMKO010000299.1 GCA_937867415.1 uncultured Verrucomicrobiota bacterium
GACTGGGCAGTGGGATCTACTTCTGGAAGCATGGTCCGGAAAGGTCACTGGAAGCAGGCAAAGGCGACTCCAAGCGTATTGACAGCGGGGCTGATGAGCGATTGTCTTGAACTCATGCGAATCGGCCTTCTCCTTCTTCTCAGCATCTGCCTTGCAGCAGCCAAGCCGAACATCATTTTCGTCATTGCGGACGATCTTGGATACGGTGATCTCGGCTGCTATGGGCAGAAAACCATCCAGACACCCGTGCTCGACAAGCTTGCCGGAGCGGGTATCCGCTTCACCCAGCACTATTCCGGGTCGACGGTCTGTGCCCCATCGCGCAGCGCCCTTGTCACCGGCCTGGATACCGGGCGGACTTGGTTGCGTGGCAATGGAGAGCACGAACTGCGACGGGATCCGGATGATCTAACGGTTGCCACTCTGTTGAAGCGCGCCGGATACCGCACCGCAATGATTGGCAAATCCTGCGTCTCGGGAAACACCCAGAATCCGCAGCGGGTGTTGGACAAGGGCTTCGATCTCTTCTACGGCACTACCGACCACAAAGACGGGCATCACCGCTACCCGCGGTTTGTGTATGATCAGACCCAGCGAGTGGAGTTGGCGGGCAATGATCTGCACCGTGGAAAGTTCTATGATGCGGAGCTCTACACGCTGCGGGCCGAGCGCGTGATCCATGAATCGGATGGGCCGTTTTTCATGCTTCTCTCGTATCCGATTCCCCATGCTTCCATGCTCGGTCCTGAAGGATCGGTTCCGGGCGATCTTGGGGGGAAGCCTGAGACTGGACGTCTTACCAAAGTGGAAAATCCTGCAAAACACTATCAAGCCATGGTTGAAGCTCTGGACGCCTATATGGGACGTTTGCTCGCGGCCTTGGAAGAAAAAGGAGTGGCTCGCGACACCCTGATCCTGTTCACCAGTGACAACGGCTCGCATTTCGAGGGCGGCTATTCACCGGAAATGCTCAATTCCTCCGGACCCTTGCGCGGTGGAAAGCGCGATCTGTATGAAGGAGGCATCCGGGTGCCGATGATTGCCCACTGGCCAGCTGGGATCACCAAGCCGGGCAACAGTGATCATCCCAGTGCCTTCTGGGACTTCATGCCCACGGTTTGTGAAATCGCCGGACTGGAAGCGCCCGCAGACATTCAGGGGCTCTCCTATTTACCCACGCTCACCGGGGTGGGGGAGCAACGGGTGCATGACTTCCTTTACTGGGAATTTCATGAACTCGACACCCGTCGCGCGCTGCGGCAAGGGGATTGGAAGCTTGTGCAATACGACATGGCGCACCAAGGAAAGCCGATGTTGTTCAACCTCGTTCGGGATTTGGGTGAAACCAACAACCTGGCCGACGAGGAGCCGGAGCGGCTGCAAGCCATGCTCAAGCTGGCGGAGGCCCATCGGACAAGCTCACCGATTTTTCCAAACAAGTTTCTCGATCACGACAGGAAATGACTGTCGGGACAGGACTCTTCCATGACGGAGAAGCCACCTTTACCCCCCCCAGCAACTGAAGCTGATTTCGCCGCCAAGACGCCAAGAGGAAAAAGTTTTGGAAGACGGAACATCGCTGGAAAGGAAGATGGTAACCACTGATTGAACGGATGGTGAAGAGGTTGGAGACGATAAACGGTCCACTTAAGCAGGACAGGCACACAAAAAAACACCTGGACTTGCGTCCAGGTGTTTTGTGAAAACCTCTTCCGGCGTGAGCTGGAATTAGCGGGAGTAGAGCTCGACGATGAGCTGCTCGTTGACGAGCGGGTCGATGTCGGCGCGATCCGGGATGCGGGTCACGGTGGCTTCGAGCTTGTCCTTGTCCACCGTGAGCCAGTCCTTGACGGGCATGGCTTGGGTGAGATCGGTCATGCGGTTGACCAGCTGTTGTGAGGATGGCTTAGCGCTCACCTTGATCACGTCACCTGGCTTGACTTGGAAGCTGGCGATGTCGACCGTGCGGCCGTTGACCATGATGTGACCATGGTTGACGGATTGGCGTGCAGCTTGACGGCTGTTGCCGAAACCTGCGCGGTAGACGACGTTGTCGAGCCGGCATTCCAGGAGTTGGAGGAGGATCACACCGGTGATCCCACGGCGGCGGGATGCTTCCTCGTAGTAACCGCGGAATTGTTTTTCGAGAACTCCGTATTGGAAGCGAAGCTTTTGTTTTTCCCCAAGAGCGACCGAATACTCGCTCTTTTTCTTACGTCCAGCGCGAACACCGTGCTGACCGGGTGGGAAGTTGCGGCGTTCAAATGCCTTGGAGGGGCCAAAGAGAGAGACACCGAAGCGGCGGCTGATCTTTGCGCGTGGACCTGTATAACGTGCCATATAAAGATTTCTAGAGGAGTTGGATTAGACGCGGCGTGCCTTTTTAGGGCGGCAACCGTTGTGAGGGATGGGAGTCACGTCGCGGATGGAAAGAATTTCGAGTCCGAGACCTTGGACCGCACGCACGGCGGATTCGCGGCCGGAACCGGGACCCTTCACGCGGACGTCAACTTCCTTGAGGCCGTGGCCCATGGCTTGGCGGCAGGCGTCTTGCGAAACCACTTGCGCGGCGTAGGCCGTGCTTTTGCGGGATCCCTTGAAGCCCATCTTGCCCGCGCTGGACCATCCGATGGCATTGCCAAGGGCATCTGTCACGCTGACGAGGGTGTTGTTGAAAGTGGCGGTCACGTGAACGATGCCACGAGTGACATTCTTCGAGCCTTTGGCCTTGTGAATCTTGATTTCCTCTTCACCGCCGCCGATTTCGGCGAAGATGTCGCGCTTGACTTCCTTCTTCGGCGCTTCAAAGGCGGCCGCTTCAGGAGCAGGAATGGTTGCGGGTGCTGGAGCTTCGATGGGCTCAACCGCCGGGATCTCGGCGGAATTTTCGTTGGTTTCTTCAGACATGATTATGGAAAATTACTTTTTAACGCCGACCGTCTTTTTCTTGCCCTTGCGAGTGCGGGCATTGGTGCGGGTGCGTTGGCCACGGACGGGCAAGCCGCGCTTGTGACGGATGCCGCGGTAGCAGTTGATCGAGGTCAGGCGCTTGAGCTGTGACTGGCGCTCACGGCGCAGGTCACCTTCGACGATGATGGACTCGGATGTGATCACCTGGGCAATACGGACGAGTTGTTCCTCGCTGAGTTGTCCGGTGCGGATGTTTGGGTCGACCCCTGCGTGCTCGAGGATCTTGGCCGCCGTTGGGCGACCGATGCCAAACATGTAGGGCAGAGAAGCTTCGATGCGCTTCTCATTGGGGATTTCAATGCCTAGGATACGTGCCATAATGTGCGTGATTTCGCGTGACCACGAGAGGATGACCAGACTGCTCTGGTGGCTCCGCGGGGCGGGTGATTTAGCAGACCGCTGGTGGCTGGCAAGTCGTAAATGGAAATTTTCACGCGAGAATTCAGATTTTCCGCGGATTTTCTCGTGTGATTTCAGAAAACGAGGTGACGAAGCATCTGGACGCCGCCTGAGAAACTGTAATTTTGCAGGGCTGGTAGAGTGCGGATTGGTGCGGAAGCTGGGGTTCCCGAGAAATCGACTTGAACGGGCGTGGGTTCTCCTCAAGCCTCCGGGACCGGCCTGATCGGTGGATTCGCCCCATTTTCTTATGACACTCCTCATTACCAACGCTCGCATCGCTTCCGAAAACTCACCGGCCCTGGTAGCTGCAGATGTTCTCATATCCGATGGTAAAGTCCGTCAGATCGGACAGGGGCTGGTCGCTCCGGATGGGGCCCGGACCATCGACGCACGGCAACGCATCGCGATGCCGGGCATGTTTGACGCGCATGTGCATTTCCGTGAGCCCGGTTTCGAATCCAAGGAAACCATTGCCAGCGGGTCCGAGGCGGCCATCAATGGCGGCATTACCGGAGTGGTGATGATGCCGAACACGAGCCCGGCAATCGACTCGGCCACGGTGGTTGCGAATGTGTTGGAAATCGCCAAGCGCACGGCCCGGATTCCGGTTTACACGTCCGGTTGTGTCACCAAGGACCGGCATGGCAAGGAGATGGCGGGGATCGATGGGATGAGGGCGCTGGGGGTGAAGATGCTGACGGATGATGGCGATACGACGGGTGACCCTGCGGTTTTGCTGCGAGCCATGCAATATGCCACCGAATTTGGGATGTTTTTTGCAAGCCACTGCGAGGTGCCCGAGTTGGCCGGCCCGCGGGCTTTGAATGAAGGGGTGGTGAGCTACCGGCTCGGGATCAAGGGATCTCCTGCTTGTGCCGAGGAAATCATCATCGACCGCGACATCCGCCTTGCCCATGCGGCCGGGGCGCACATTCACATCCAGCATGTTTCCAGCAAGCTTGGAATGGAGACGATCCGCTGGTGGAAATCCCGCGGTGATGTACGGGTGACGGCGGAGGTCTCGCCCCACCATTTGCTTTTTTGTGATGAAGACATCGGCGACTTCGACACCAACTACAAGATGAACCCGCCGCTGCGGACCAAGGCGGACAACGAGGGTTTGTTAGAGGGCTTGATCGGCGGGGTGTTCGATCTGATTGCGACGGATCATGCGCCGCACACGCCCTTTGAAAAATCCCAGGATTTTGTCGCCGCGCCCAATGGCATCACCGGCATGGATACCGCGTTGGTCTCGCTTTATCATTACTTCGTGGCGACCGGGAAGTTTGGCTGGGACCTGGTGGTGAAGCGTTATTCGGCCGAGCCTCGTCGGTTGATGGGGCTGCCGGTCCCTTCCATCGCGGTGGATCAGGCGGTGGATTTGATTTTGTTCGATCCAGAGGGGCAGACGACCTTCAGCAAGGAGTTCATGAAGTCCAAGAGCCAGAACACGCCTCTGATCGACCAGACGCTCAAGGGGAGTGTGGATCTGGTGGTGTTGGGAGATGAGATCCTGCTTGAGCGCTAACAGTCGGTCGCTAACAGAAGAGCCCCGCAGATGCCGGCATTTTGGCCGAGTGCTGGAGGGAGGACGTAGTTTTCTTCCGTGACCCCTGGGAAATACCCTGCTGCGAGATCGATCAGCTTGCTATGGATCTTCGCGTGCAGGCCTTCCGCCTGGCAGACGCCGCCGCCTACGATCACCCGGGAGGGTGAGACGATGGCTACGAGTGCGAGAATGCCTTGCGCCAGATACCATGCCTGAGTGTCCCAAGCTGGGTGTGAGGCGGGAAGCTCGTGGGCCGGGGTTCCCCAACGGGCGGCGATGGCGGGTCCGCTTGCGAGACCTTCCAGGCAATCGCCGTGAAATGGGCAGACACCGGGGAAGTCATCACCCGCCATCCGCGGCACTTTGAGGTGGCCGAACTCCGGGTGGAGGGCGCCGTGAACCAGGCGTCCGTCCGATAGAATTCCTCCGCCGATGCCGGTGCCGATGGTGATGTAGGCCAGATCGTCCAGCCCCACGCCGGCACCGATTTTTGCCTCGGCAAGAGCGGCCGCATTCACATCGGTCTCGAGGGTGATTCTGGCCTGAGGAAATGCATTTGAAAGGCAGTCAAGCAGTGAGAAACCCGTCCAGCCAAGCTTGGGGGTTGCAAGGATTTTTCCGTAGCTTTGCCTGCCACGGACGATGCCGACCGGACCGAAGGCCGCCACGCCGAGGCGCTCGGGCTGGCCACGTTTGCGTAACCAGTCGCTGGCGACCGTTAGCGTTTCTTCCGGCGTGGTTGTGGGGAAGCGGAATTCTTCGATGACGCAGCCTTCCGGGGAGCCGATGGCGACGACGGTTTTGGTTCCTCCCAGTTCGATCCCGGCAATCATGATGGATGTAGGTCAAGCATCTGCCGCTGCCGAGAGCGCATCACGGGTGATGCGGGTGATTTCCGTCCATTTCTTGTCGTTGACGAGTTGTTTATCCACCATCCATGAGCCGCCGATGGCGGCCACGACGGGGAGTTTGAGATAGGCTGCGAGATTGGTGGACGACACCCCACCTGTGGGAACGAATTTCACTCCGGTGTGGCCATAGGGTCCGGCAAGCGCCTTGAGCATGTTCACTCCGCCAGCGACTTCGGCCGGGAAGAACTTGAGCAGCCTGCAGCCGAGCGAGAGTGCGAGTTCGACATCGCTCGGGGTCATGACGCCCGGTGAGAATTGCAGGCCGATCTTGGACGCGTAGGCGACGATTTCCGGGTTCAGGCCCGGAGCGAGACCGAACACCGCCCCGGCATCTTTGGCGCGCTGGACTTGTTCTTTTTCCAGCAAGGTCCCCGCGCCTAACAGGATTTCCGGGAAGCGCTTCGCAATCCGCTGGATTGACTCCTCGGCGGCAGCGGTTCGGAAGGTGATTTCCATGATGTCCAGGCCGCCAGCCAACAGTGCCTCGGCAAGGGGTTCCGCGGATTCCACATGGTCGAGAACGACGACGGGAACGATACGTTTGGCAAGAATGCGATCGATCATAGGGCTTGGAGTTTGGAGTGGTTGATTTGGAGAAGATCAGTGATTTCTGGATGCAAGGCGCTGGGCACCCCATGCGGCGAGAAAGGTGATGAGCAAGAGGAGCGTGCTGAGGGCATTGATTACCGGGAACTCGCGGCTTTTCTTGATCATGCTGTAGATCACGACCGGCAGGGTGTCCGAGCCGGGGCCCTTGACGAAGAAGGTGACCACGAAGTCATCGATGGAAAGTGTGAATGCCAGCAAGCCACCCGCCAGGATTCCGGGAGCCAATAGGGGGAGCAATATTTTCCAAAAAGCCTGCAAGCGGGTGGCCCCCAAGTCGCGGGCGGCATCCATGATTTGAAAATCAAAATCCTGCA
>CALMKO010000300.1 GCA_937867415.1 uncultured Verrucomicrobiota bacterium
CGAGGCACATCCGGCAGTTTCCGGGTGAGGAAAGCTTGGGGTGGTAGCAGTAGTGAGGGACGATGATCTTCGCTTGGCGGCAGGCTTCGATCATCCGCGTGCCTTTGGGAAATTGGTGCCACACGCCGTCGATTTGCACGTTGACCATGCCTTTTTCAGCCGCTTGGTCTTTGGGCAGTTTCAGTTCTGCGGTCGCCGAATTTGTGTCGCTCATGGCAAAAAAGAGCGCCGGGCGCTGGTTCACGATTGCCCCGGCATTGCTCGCGCGGACTATGTGTGCGCAGGCGCGGCGGGGCAAGATGCTTTGTGAAAAATTTCACATGGCGGCGATGGGCGGCGCTTAGATGGTCATGGCGTGGAATCCGCCATCCACGACCATTTCCATGCCGGTGATGAAGGACCCGGCCTTGGTCGAGGCGAGGAGGAGTGTGGCACCGATCAGTTCATCCGCATTTCCGAAGCGCGAGGCAGGTGTCTGGCGGAGAATGTCGAGCACCCGGGACTCGTCGAGGACTTTGCGGTTTTGCTCAGCGGGGAAAAACCCGGGGACGAGCGTGTTCACGCGGATGTCGCGGTCCGCCCACTCGCGGGCGAGGTTGCGGGTCAGATTGTGGACGGCGGCCTTGGAGGCGGAGTAGGTGAAGACGCGGGAGAGCGGATTGAGCCCCGAAATGGAGCCGAGATTGATGATCGACGCGGTCCGTCCCTCGTCCACGAAGTATTGTCCGAACACCTGGCAGGCGCGGAAAACTGCGGAGAGGTTGGTGTCGATGATGCGCTGATACTCCTCCTCCGGGATTTCCAAGAATGGGGTGGGGGAGTTGGTGCCTGCGCCATTGATGAGGATATCGACCTGGCCGGAGCGGTCGAGCACGGTGTCGAGCAGCGAGTGCAGCGAGTCGCGGGAGGTCACATCCACGGGGACGAAGTAGCCCTTGCCGCCGTAGGATTCGACTTCGGCGAGGCGTTTTTCGGCCTTTTCTGGAATTCTTCCGCCGAGCACGACCTCCGCTCCAGCGCGGGCGAGGCCGACCGCCATGGTGCCGCAAAGTTCACCGGTCCCACCAATGATCACGGCGGTTTTTCCTGACAGATCGAAGAGGTCTTTGAGAAATGCTGCAGTTTGCATGACTCAGAGGTTCGTGCCAAATCCGTTGGCTGCCAAGTCCCAATCGAGAGCCGTAGCGCTTTTTTGAAAATGGAGATGCTTTAGTCTTGCACCACCCGGGTGCGGAGGAAGCGTTGCGGGTCTGGGCCGATGGTGTTGGGGTCTTTGATGGTCAAGATGGTTCTATCGACTTGGTTGACAGCGCTGACGACTTGGGGGTGGGCGAATCCGTCCGAGGATTGCCACAGGGTAGTCCAGCTACCCGAGAGGTTGTTGTTGGCCTCGACATGATAGGATAGGTTCTGAGTGAATTTCCGAACGGGGAATGTTAGTGTTAGATGGCTGGCGGGAGAACCGGTGACTCCGGGGAGGACGATTTGGCTGGTGCTGTTCGTGCTTGCGGGGTTTCCAAGAAATGCGAATTCGTTGAGATTGTCCCAGCCATCTGCATCGGGGTCTTGGTTCGGTCCGCTCTGACCGCTAGGAAAGGCTTGTGATGCCGCCCAGGTTGAAAAGGTATTTCCTACGTTGACTGAAAGGATTTGGCTGTTGGTAAGGCCATCAAGATCGGTGGCGGTCACGGTGATGTTGGTGGTGCCGGGAGCGAGAGCGGTGAGTCTGAGTGTCTGGTTGATGATGGCAGCGGATGCGACTGCGGGGGTGGAGTTGCCAGTGATGATGTAGCTCAGGGTGGGAAGCGGGGTGATCGAGTTGATTTTTACCAGCCGTGTTTGGGGAATCGTACTGGGCAAGCTGGTCGTGCCGGTGAGCGGGATATGAGGGAAGTTGGTGTCGGTGGTGTCCGCATCCAGCCTGAGGTTATAGGTTCCCCGTTGCAGGGCTGCGATGGCGTCTGCCACAGTCATACCGTTTCCTGCCACTCTGCCGAAGACAGTGGTCCCGCCGTTGGTGGAGTCGAACGCGGTGCTGTTGTTCGCGACGTTTACAAAGAATTCACTCGTTGCGCTGTCAGGGTTGGTGTCGCTTCCCTTGGTCATGGCGAGGGTTCCCCGGGTATTGGAGATTCCTGGCTCGTTGGAGACGGGGGTATCGGCGATGACGCGGTGGAAATTGTTCCCGGTGCCGGTGCCTTGGATCCTGCCGGACTGGATTGCTACGTTTGGAAAACAGCGGTGAAAAGCGACGTCATTGTATTTTCCGGTTTCCACGTAGTTTTTGAAATTCGTGACAGTTTCAGGCGTGCTGGTGTCGAATAAAAGAAAATCCATGGTCCCGACGGTGGTGTTCACGCGGTAGGCGGATTCCGCATCCGGGTCGCGAAAGACGTCGTTGAGGGCGGTCTCACGAATGGCTCCGACTGCTCCGGACCATGCTGGTAGGGTGGTTTGTATGGCGGGTGCCCCCGTGCCAGCACGGGAGCGGATGTGAAATGTCTGAGTCAGTCCGCAACCGCTTGCGAAGTTTACGGTATAGGAGAGAGTATGGTTTCCTACGGGAGGATAGAACCCGCTGAGGGTGCCATTCGCTGCATCGAAGGTGAGGCTCGATGGCATTCCCACAAGGGTGCGAGAGCTGACCATGGAGCTGGAGACTTGAGTGAATACATGGGAAAACGGGCTGCCCGAGACGCCGGAAACACCCGGCCTGCTCGTCATGCCGTTTAAGAAGGTGCTTATCAAATTGGAATTACCAATCGATGTGTTATTGAGGACTGGCCTCACATAAAATTGAGAGGACTTGGTCGGCGCAATGAGCGGTGGAGTCACCGAATAGGATGTAACATTCGCACCAAGGGTGGCAATGCGTGAATCTGCGGCAGGTGGGGTGTTTTTTATAAAAACCTCGTAGCTCGTTTCATTCACGATGTTTGTCCATGATAGATTGATCGATTCACATGGCGTGGCGATGGTGCTCAGGACGAGTGGGCTGGTCGTGATCGCAGAACTGAAGTTGGAAAAATGGGAATAGGATCCATTGAAAGATTGAATCCTAAATCGATAGGTAGTGTTTGCCGAAGCTGCGGTCCAAGTGTGGGTAATCGTGTCATTGATTTTGGCTCCGTTGTTCGATGGGATGATAAATGCACTGGCAGGCGTTGTGCTTGTGCCGATATAGTAATTGATGCGCCACTGCGTTTCATCCGTGGTTCGGTCCGTCCATGTGATGGCGATGGAGGCGGCTGTTGGAGAGCCGCCCACATTTGAGAATCCAGCGGCAGCACAGTTGGTGGGAGCGACAGACTGCGCGTTTACGACAAGAGCCGTTAAAAAACAGGCACCAAAAAGGCCGGGGAGGGAGGACGTCATGGGGG
>CALMKO010000301.1 GCA_937867415.1 uncultured Verrucomicrobiota bacterium
GTGAAGGTCGATGGTGTCGAAACCACCCGCGTGATGAGCGCGGACGCCCGCATCTGGGGCGGCCAGTATTGGTTCCAAAACACGCGGGCGATGTATTGGCCGATGCTGCAATCCGGCGATTTTGAGATGATGCTGCCGCTGTTCCGGATGTATCAGGGCCAACTGGAAAACAATGCCCGGTTGGTGCGCGACTATTACGGCCACGACGGTGCCTATTTCGCCGAGACCAAACCGTTCTGGGGCGGCCTTGATAAGGTCGGACCAAACGATGCGCCGTATTTCACCAAGCACTACTACACCCCGATCCTCGAACTCTCCGCGATGATGCTCGATTACTTCGCCTATACCGGCGACGAAAAATTCGCCGCGCAATCGCTGCTGCCTGTTGCCCAGGCCGGCCTGACATTCTACGACCAGCATTTCAAACGCGCGAACGGGAAGCTGGTCATCGAGCCCGCCAATGCCGTCGAGACCTATTGGAAGGTGCGCAACCCCACTCCAGACCTCGCCGGACTGCGCTGGGTGCTGCGCGGCATGCTCGCCTTGCCGGAGAACCTCACCACGCCTGACCAGCGCGCCCGCTGGCAGAGTCTCGCCAGCGCCTTGCCCGAACTGCCAGTCGGTAACAAGAACGGCACCAAAGTGCTCTTGCCCGCGGAGGCTTTCGACCAACCCAGAAACGCCGAGAACCCGGAACTCTATGCCATCTATCCGTTCCGTCTTTTCGGCCTCGGCAAAGACCAGCTCGATCTGGCGCGTACCTCCTTCTCGAACCGCCGCGTGAAAAACAACTTCTGCTGGCACCAAGACGGCATTCAGGCCGCCTTGGTCGGCGATGTCGAAGCAGCGTATCGCAATGTCATCGCCGTCCTATCCCGCAAGGAGCCGCAATGCCGCTTCCCCGTGTTCTGGGAAATGGGCTATGACTACGTGCCCGACCAGGACAACGGCGGCAACGGCCTGAACGCGCTCCAGTTGATGCTGCTCCAAGCGGAAGGCGATGCCATCCGCCTGCTGCCCGCCTGGCCCAAGGACCAGGACGTCCATTTCAAACTCCACGCCCCGCGCAATACCACGGTGGAATGCGTCTATCAGGCCGGTGAAATCCGCAAACTTGTCGTCACCCCGGCCTCTCGCAGCCAAGATGTCATCCACCCGTAGTTCCCGCCGGAGGCTTTGCCTGGCTTGATAGAGGGGAGCGGCGCAAATCAATACCCGCCCTACCTCGATCATGCCTCACCCGCCCCCCCCAGCACCACAGAGCACCCGGAATATTCTTCCTCATTTTCAAGCTATTCCACTCCAAGCACCAACCATGAAACCACCTGCTCACCTCAGCCTCGTCCTCACAAGCCTTTTTCCCGCTGCTGGCGTCGCACTCGGAAATTTACACCGCAACTTCGCCGCTAGGTCCGTTTTCCTCCCTCGGCCGGATCCAGATGACTCAAATCCCCGGCATGCCGACGTTCGTGGATCCGATGTTGTTTTCGGATGACGACGGCCGCCTTCATGATTACTGGGGCGGGAACCGGGCAGCGGGCATCTGGGGCGACGAGTATTCAACCCCGTGGCGCTGTGACTTCCACAGCAACATCAACCTCTAGATGAACTATTCGGCCGCCGGCAGCGCGAATCGATCAGAATGCCAGCTGCCGCTGATGCGCCTTCTCGAGGGAATGCCAAAGGAGGGCAAAAAAACGCCAAGGCCTATTTCAACGCACCAGGCAGGGTCGCCTATCACACGCAGAATCCGTGGTTCGAAACCGCGCCCAGTTGCCTGCCCGCCGCCGGACCGGTGAGCGGCGCGTGGCTGGTGCAGCATGTGTGGGATCACTATCAGTTCACCCAGGACAAAATATCTTCTCC
>CALMKO010000302.1 GCA_937867415.1 uncultured Verrucomicrobiota bacterium
AAGCCAAACTGGAAGGTGATGGTGCTGAGCAGGCGACAGGTTTTCGGATTCATGGCAATGAGGGTTAACCCAGTGCGACATGCACGACAAGGACGATCAGTTAAGGCTCGCTAAAACACAATTCATGCGGATTTTTCCCTAACAAAAATCCGCAACCGGGCTAGCATCGGAAACCGCCAGCGTCAGGGTTTTCTCAGCGGCGGGAGCGGTGGCTTGGGCCGGCTGGTGGGCGCCGCGGTGGCGAGCGGGATGGTCGGCGGCGGGGCCATCCTGGTCGGCGGGGCGGGCGGCTTGATGGCGCCTCCACTGGTGGCGAAGTCCGGCTTGGCCAGCTCCTTCACCGGGATTGGGACCGGGCTCGGTGGCACGGCGGGTTTGACCGCCACGGGCACCGCCTGCGCGGGTTTGGCTGCATCCGGTGCGCCGAGTTTTTCGTCGAAGAGGCGGTACTGCGGATCCACCCGGTCGAGAGGGATGGTGACGGCGGGCGGCGGGGTGGGTTCCGCGCCCTTTTGTGCCTTTTGCTGATAGACATCATTGTTCAGGTCCTCGCCCGCGCTGGGCTTGAGGCTGGGGAGCTGGACGGGAGTGGTGTGGTGGCTGATGCGGCTGGTGAGCTTCATGGCCTCCTTGGGGTCGCGCTTCATCCATGGGAGTTCTCCGAGCTGAGGGCGGCGGTTTTGGAAATCGCCCCAGAGGGATTCCTCGTCATCGGTCCAGAGCATGAAATGTTCGAGCTCGGGGTTGGCGAAGGACGGGTCGGCCTCGAGGGCCGCGCCGTAGAAGCGGGCGGCTTGCAGGACCATGCCGTGGTGGAGCAGGGCATTGGCGAGTCCGAGGTTCTGGACGGCCTTGCCACGGTTGTGTTCGAGCAGGGCGGTGAGCAGGCGGATGGCCTTGCGCGGCGCGGCCTTGGCGAGCACGCGGGCGGCAAAGGCCAGCTCGACGTCGATGCTCGGGATCTCATCCGCCTCCCAGATCAGAGCTGCTGCATCGGCGAAGCTGCCTTGATCGTAAAGCAGGTGGGCAAGCTGTTTGCGGGTTTCCCAATCCGCGGGGGTGGTCTTCAAGGCGTCGCGGAGTTGGGTTTCGTCAGCTCGATTTGGAGTGGTGCTCATGATAGAAATGGGAATTAGTCTGGCAAGATTGCGCGGGTTTTCGGGGGCTGCAAGTGATAAAGTGGGTCGCTGCCGGTTCATCCTTGCTTCATCATGCGGGATAGCCTTTTCTCCGCGCGTTATGTCTTCACTCCCTACCGCTGACCTCCTGGCGCTCGATACGGCTGGCCTGAAAAGCCGCCTTTCGAAACTCAGGAGGTATCTTTGACGTCCCGACTCTGGAAAACGAAATCAATACGCTCGAGGAGGCCATGGGTGCTCCCGAGTTCTGGAATGACTCGGACAAGGCCAAGTCGATCAGCTCGAAGGCCGCCGGCCTGAAGAAGAAGCTCGAGTCCTTCCTCAAGCTCGAGTCGCGCGTGGCGGACATCGACGAAGGGGTGTCGCTGGCCAAGGAGTATGATGATGCGGATCTAGCGCGCGAGGCGCTCGCGAGTGCGAAGGGGCTGGAGGATGACATCCGGTCGTATGAGTTGCTCACGCTGCTCGATCAACCGAGTGATATTTCACCGTGTTTCTTGGTGATTTCCGCCGGGGCGGGTGGCACGGAGGCGTGTGATTGGGCGCAGATGCTGCACCGGATGTACACCCGTTGGGCGGAGCGCAAGGGCTACACGGTGGAGACCTTGGATTGGCAGGATGGCGATGAAGCGGGCTTGCGCACGGCGACGTTGAAGATCACTGGCGACCATGCGTATGGATTTTTGAAAAATGAGCGCGGGGTGCACCGCTTGGTCCGGATTTCCCCCTTTGATTCGAATGCGAAGCGTCACACGTCGTTTGCATCGATCGATGCGACGCCTGAAATTTCCAAGGAGATCAAGATCGAGATCAATGAGAAGGACATCGAGATCACCACGACGCGTTCCGGCGGCAAGGGTGGGCAGAACGTGAACAAGGTGGAGACGGCGGTGATTTTACGGCACCTTCCGACCGGGATTTTGATCCGCTCCACCGCAGCGAGAACGCAGGGGGCGAACCGTGAGCTTGCGTTTGAGATCCTCAAGGCCAAGCTTTATACCATCGAGGAGGACAAGCAAAAGGCCGAGGCGGACCGCGCGTATGGAGAGAAGGGGGACGTCTCGTGGGGGAACCAGATTCGGTCTTATGTTTTCCAGCCATATCAAAAAGTGCTCGATCTGCGGACCGGCCAGGAATCCGGGAGTATCCAGGAGGTGATGGATGGTGATCTGGACCCGTTCATCGAGGCCAAGCTGCGCGGCAAGGTCCGCGTGAAGGGCGCGAAGGATGAGGAGGATTGACGGGGAGGGTTGCCTGCAATTGAGCAGGAGCGCCCTAAACTCGCATCAGGATGGTGAAGAACGTTTCATTCGCCGAGGAGGCGCTCTCTCTTCCCGCTACCCGGATTCCATCAAGGACCGTTTGCGCGACTGATGGCGAGGTGGCTCGGTTTGGAAGCAAACTGACTTATAATCTGCTTGTTTCGTTACATTTGAGTTGGAGAAGAGCGGATTTCCCCTTATCCCGCCTGTGATTCAACTTTCTTATGATTCCTGAACTCACACTGATCAAGGCTGGCACGGGTGTTTTGACGAAGTCGGCGGATGGCACGCTGGACAAGGCGGCCTTGGTGCATCTGGTGTCGGCCATTGCCGGCTTGATGGCCGCGGGGCACCGTTGTTTGTTTGTTTCTTCCGGCGCGGTCGGCTCGGGGGTTTCCGCGCTGGGGCTCACCGAGTATCCCAAGGAAACGGCGACCCGCCAGGCTTGCGCGGCGATCGGCCAGGCACGGCTGATGCAGACGTATAGCAGCTTGTTTGCAAACTTCGACATCACGATCGCGCAGGTGCTGCTTACGGCGGCGGATTTGGGGACTCCGGAGCGTGCTGGCTACGTGAGTGACACGTTCCGGCGCTTGTTGATGGAGCCGCATGTGTTGCCGATCATCAATGAGAACGACTCGGTGGCGGTGGAGGAGTTGAAATTCGGGGACAACGACATGCTGTCCGTCCGGGTTGCCAAGCTGGCCGGGGCCAAGCGGGTGATCCTGCTGACGAGTGTGGATGGATTGTTAGATCCTGAGACCCGCGAGCTGATCCCGGAGGTGGCGGACATCGACGATGTTTTCCGCCATGTCCGTGAGGACAAGGGGCGTTTTTCGATGGGAGGGATGGCCTCGAAGCTAGCGGCGGTGAAATTCGCCGTGGAGTCGGGGATCGAGACCCACATTGCGCATGGCCGCCACCCGGAGAGGTTGGCGGGAATCGTAGCCGGGGGAGGGGTTTCGACTCGCTTCCATGCGGTGGGGTCCCCGGCGGTCGATTAGTAGGCGGAAGGAGTGCTGCTGGAAGGTCTGGAGCTGGCGGGTGCCGAGCTGCGGTCCGGTTCCGCGCCGCCGGTTTCATTGGCGCGGCTTTCGAGACGGTTTCCGACTTTTTGGAGATCCTGGCCGAAGCCCTTGGTGGTCGCGCAGGATGAGGTGAGGGCTGTGCTGATGGCGGCGAGGGAGAGGATGGCGAGCGATGAGGATTTCATAACGCCGGATGGGTTAAGCGAAAGAGCGGGTTCATGCAATGGGAAAAACGCCAACAAAAAACCGGACGGCCGCAAGGGGCCGCCCGGTTGGGATGGGTTGGCGCGGATCAGTTGCTCCTCATGTTTGGCACGGCGAGCGTCGGTGTGACGGTGGTGCCGCCCCAGACCGAGTCGGGTCCGTTGGTGAGCAGGCCGGAGTTGTTGCCGGCGAGCCTGATGGCGTTTTGTTGGTTGATGGTGATGCTGGTGACGCTGTTGTCCATGCGTAGAACGATGGCTTTGGCGTCGAACGGATCGGGATCGAACGTTCCATTTGCCTGATTGTTCAGCAGGGGGGTGACCGCCAGCGGCCGGGCAGGATTACCCGAGCTGTTGAAACCGTTGACACCATTGAGCAGGTAGCCGAATCCGACCTCACCTTGGCGGAGTGCTTCGACCGCGAGGATGTTGTCATCCGGCTTTCTGGCGTTTGGAACCTTCGCGTAGAAGATTTTTTCGGACTGGGTGAAGTTTGCAGCAATGAGCTGGCGGAAGTAGTCATTGGAGTTCACACCGGCGATGTTCAGAGGAGAACCCGTGGTGTCTCTGACGGTCGTGGCGGTGTTAACGTCCGGATAGCTTCCGTATTCCGTTTCAAATTCAAACATGGCGAGCCCGATTTGGCGTGCATTGCTGACGGCTTCGGTTTGATCGGCCTTTTTCCGCTGGCGGATCACCATGGGAGCGGTGAGGCCGGCGAGTGCCGCGATGATGACGATGACGACGAGCAACTCCACCAAGGTGAAGCCGCGACGTGCGGTGTGGTTGGTTTTCATGGTTTTATCTATTGGTGTTTATGGGTGGGACACGTGTCCCGGTTTAGTATAGCCTGCCGAGGTTTGCACCAAAGCGACTGTCTCAAAGGTAGTCCGAGCCCGGTGTGAAGCAAGGAAGAAAATTGGCGGTTTTTCATACGGATTACTTTACCAATTCATCCTGATTCCGCAGATCGCGCCGAAGCCCGCCTCGTTCTGGCCGGAGCCGTGGATGCGGTAGTCCTCGTCGGTGAGGTTCTCGAGGGCGCAGTTGAGGTCGAGGCGGTCGTGGATGCGCCAGCCAGCGCGGAGGGCGATGGAGATGTAGCCGGGCGTGCCGCCTGTGGGGATGCGTTGGTTGTCGAGCACTTGGTCCGCGGGGTCGATGCGGTCTTCTTCCGTGGCGGCGAGGAGCCGGGCCTCGATCCAGAATTTGTCGGAGCGGTCCTGCCAACGCAGGGCGAGGGAACCGGAGAGCGGGAGTTGGCGGGTATTCGGCCGCTGGACTTCCGGTCCGCCGATAAACATGGGGGATTCCGTTTCGCCTTCCTGCCATGCGGCAAAGCCGGAGAGGGTCCACTGCGGGTGGAAGCGCCATGCGCCCTCCAGTTCGAAGCCGTAGATGTAGCCGGTGCCGGCATTGACGTTGATGAAATTCGAGCTGCTCGGGGTGGCGCGGGTGGAGGTGATGAGATCGTCCACGGCGGTGTAGAAAACGGCGGCGTTGACGGAGGTGGTTTCCGTATCGTGGCGGGTGCCGATTTCGTAGGTGATGTAGTTTTCCGGGTTGAGGTCGGTGTTGCCGCTGACGGTGACTCCCGAGCGGGAGGCGAGGTTTCCTGATAGATCGTCGAGATTCGGGGCGCGGAATGCTTGGGATGCGCCGCCGTAAACGCTCCAGGAGTCTGATAGAAAATAGATGCCCCGGAGCGAGCTCACGACGTCTTCCCAATCGCGCGATTGATTTTCCCCGCCGGCGAAGCGGCCGAGAGAGGCCTCGGCGTAGGTGTAGCGGCTGCCGGCGGTGAGTTCGAATTTTTCAAGCGGCTTGAAGGTGTATTGGGCGTAGAGGCCGAACAGATCGTAGGTGGAGTCATCCGCGATCGGGAGGTTCTCACTGCGTCCGGTGCCGTTGAGTCTGGAGCGTTGGCCGGAGGAGTCCACGTCATCATGATAGAGGTCGAGGCCGTAGGTGAGCATCCCGCGGCCGATGGCGGATTCGAGGGCGAGGTCGATGCCGGTGGTGGCGACGTCGATGTGGGTTTTGCGAAGGACGCCGGTGTTGGAAGCGGCGACGTCGGGGAAGCGGTTTTGGAATTCCGAGTCGGCGGTGGATTGGAAAGAGGCGGTGGCGGTCCAGCGGCGGATGGGGGCACCGGCTTGGGGGTTTTCCTTGGTGTAGCGGAGGTAGCTGAGCGAGCGTTCCTGGTCGTAGGTGTTCGCCGACCATTTTCCGGGTTCGGCGACGTGGCTGCCGGAGATCCAGCCCGGATTGTCGAGGGTGCGGTGCCAGCGGGAAATATCGTCTTGGTTGACGTAGTTGGTGACCAGGGTGAGGGTGGAATCGGGAGAGGTGGCCCAGTCGAAGCGGAAGTCGAGGTCCTGCTCGGGATGGCCGGTGTTTTTCATGCGGCCGATGGCGTCGGACTCGATGTCGCCGAAGTCCTTGGCGGAGAGTCCGAGGAAGAGGCCGAATTTCCCACCGACGCCGGTCTGGGTTTCCAGGCGGCCGATGTGGCTGCCTTGGCCATTGCTGCGGTATTCGTAAAAGGCGGAGCCTCCGAGGTAGGTCTGGCCAGCCGCCTCGTCACGGAAGCGGGCGGACTTGGTGAAGTGGTTGACGGTGCCGCCGATGGCGTCCGAGCCGTAGAGCACGGATCCCTGGCT
>CALMKO010000303.1 GCA_937867415.1 uncultured Verrucomicrobiota bacterium
GGTGGGGTGCGGCGAGTTGATAGGAAAATGTGGAGATTGGAGCAAGGTTGAAGTGGTGAGGGACTTGTGAAAAACCTCACCGGTGTGGCGATCTCGTTCCTGGAGCTTGCCTGCACCGGCCAGGTTTACGCGCCGATCGGCTATCAGATTCAGCAAGGCAAGCTCGATGCGGTGGGGATGTTGGTGATTTACAACCTCGCCTTCATCACGCCGCTGGTGGTGATATTCCTCCTCGCTTACGGTGGATTGCGCAGCGAGTCGTTGATCGCCCTGCAGAAAAAACACACCTTCGCGATAAAGATCGCCCTCGGGGTCTTGTTCCTGCTGCTCGCTGCATTTATCCTCTTGGGCGACCGGCTCATGTCTCAATGATTCGGCGGGAGGCCCAGTCAGCGACTGAGGATCAGCTTCATTCCGGCGATCAGCAAGACCATGGCCAAAAGCCGTTTGATCCATGTATGATCAAAGCGACGGCTGCCGAAGTAAGACCCAGCGCTGCCGCCGATGACCGCCGCCACCGCCAGGGCGATGGCGAAGTCCGGGAAGCGCCGCGTGTTGCTCAGGTTGCCTAACAGTCCGGCGGTCGAGTTGACGAGAATGAACAATGCGGACACCGCCGCCGCATTCTTAGTTTGGGCCCAACGCATGAACAACAAGAGCGGGGTGAGAAAAATCCCGCCGCCGGTCCCGGTCATCCCCGACAGCAATCCCAGTCCCGCACCCAGGGAAAGGGCCACCGGGCGCGAAGGGGAAGCCGTCACCCGATCCTCCGATGGCTTCCAAAAAAATCTCGCTGCGGAAAACAACAGGACGATGCCCACGAGGATTTTGAAAGCCGGTGTTGGTAAATTGAGATAGCCGCCCACAAAAGCCATCGGCACGGCGAGCACCGCAAACGGCCAAAACAAGGACCAACGGAAATGCCCGGCCCGCCAGAACTGCCAGGTCCCGATGCTGGCCACGAGGATGTTCAACACCAACGCCGTAGGCTTGATTTCCGCAGGTGCCAAGCTGAACAAGGTCATCACCGCGATGTAACCCGACGCGCCCGCGTGCCCCACACAGGAGTATAAAAAAGCGACCGCCAACACGGCGACAGTCAGAAATGGTAAGGAATCAGGTGGCATGCATGAGCGCTAACGCCCCAGAATGCTTAAGTTCTTCACGGAATTCAAGCAACCCCTTAGAAATCCTCTTGCCCTCCGGCCATTGTCCCGCCAATCTGCCGCGCACCAAGGCGGCTTGGCGGAATTGGTAGACGCGCTCGACTCAAAATCGAGTTCTAACGAGTGTGGGTTCGAGTCCCACAGCCGCTACTTTTCTCCCCTGCGACAGCCGGTTTTGTCACCGAGATACGCAGCATGGCCCATCCCCGCACCATCGGAATCATCGCAGGCAGCGGAGTTTACCCAGAAACTTTCATCGCTGCCGCCCGCGAGAAATCGCCCGGAATCAAACTCGTTGTCGTGGCTTTCCAAGGCGAAACCAAGCCGGAATTGGAAAAATTGGCCGACGCCACGGAGTGGATTCGCGTGGGCCAGCTTTCCAAGTTGATCAAGTTCTTCGTCCGCGAGGGGGCCACCGAGGCGGTGATGATGGGTCAGATTTCTCCCAAAAACCTCTTCGATCTCCGCCCGGACCTGCGGATTCTCATGCTGCTCGCCCGCGTCAAGGAACGCAACGCGGAAACCTTGTTCGGCGCGATCGGTGACGAACTCGCCAAGGACGGCATCACCCTCCTCTCCGCCACCACCTTTTTGGAGGACCATTTGCCAGCTTCAGGACCCGTCTGCGGACCGGTTTTCAAAAAGCGCCAACTCGCCGATGCCGAGTTTGGTTTCCGTATCGCCAAGCAGACCAGCGCCCTCGACATCGGGCAAAGCGTCGTCGTCAGACACGGAACGGTCTTGGCCGCAGAGGCTTTTGAGGGAACAAATGCTTGTATCAAACGCGGCGGTGAGCTGGGGCGCGGCAAGGATGTGTTGTTGGTGAAGGTCTCGAAGCCGAATCAGGATTTTCGCTTCGATGTGCCGGTCATCGGTCCTCAGACCATCGAGACCTGCGCCGCCGCCGGGGTGGGGGGCATCGCGATCGAGGCGGGCAAGACTCTCCTTTTGGAAAAACAAAAAGTCGCGGAACTTTGCGAAAAGCACCGCATCGGAATCCACGCCGTTTAGCCAAAAATCACGGCAGGATATCTTCGTAAGTCCCGGGATCACTTCCGGGGATCTCGATGGCCCCGCAGTTTTTCGCGTAGAATTCCCTCGGGCCGACCCCGCCGATGATGCCATACGCGTAGCCGCTGTCTCGGAGGCCTTCGAGGGCTTTAAAAAGCAGTGCCTTTCCCAGACCCAGCCCGCGCGCTTCCTCGGCGACCCCGGTCGGACCGAAAAATCCTTTCTGCGTGGTGTCGTAACACGCGAAGCCGAGGATCTTCTTGTCCTTGGTGGCAATGAAGCAGGTGATCGGCTGGCGGCTCAAGGCCACCTCCACCTCACTCACCCACTTTTCCGAAAAATGTGCCTTGGCGAAGGCCGCCACCGTGTGCTTTTCAAACGCCCGCGCCCGCCGCAAGGTCACACCTGCGTTTTTCACCGCCTGATAGAAATCCGCGGAATCCTGCAAGGCATAAAGTCGCACCAACATGTCGATCATGCGCCGAGTAAATCGCCAATCCGGCCGCGGGGGAAGCAGGATTTCCGCACTACGCCAGCGCGGCGTGAGCTGCTTGGAAACCGGGCCTGATGGTTTCAAAAATCAGCTTCAAGCGCTTGTCATACGGCGCGAAGGCGCTCTTCATGGCATTCAGCGAGAGTTTTTCCAAATCTTTCAAACTGAGGTCGAAGAGCTCCGTGGCGAGGGTCGTTTCCCGGGTCATGGAGGTGTCACTCATCAGCCGGTCGTCGGTATTGAGGCAAACGCGGAAGCCTTGGCGGAAGAAGAGACCGAAAGGGTGTTCTGCAAGTTCCGTGCAAGCGCCGGTGTGGAGGTTGCTGGTGATGCACATTTCAAGGGGCACCCGCCGGTCCAGGACGTATTGCGCCAGCTCGCCCAGCATGAGCGTTCCATCGGCGCGCACGGTGATGTCATCGCGCAGGCGGGTGGCGTGGCCAAGCCGGTGGGCTCCGCAGTATTGCAAGGCCTGCCAGATCGACTCCGGCCCGTAGGCTTCGCCCGCGTGGATCGTGATGTAGAAATTCGCCCGCTCGATGGCTTGAAACGCATCGACGTGTTTTTTTGGTGGAAATCCATCCTCACCACCCGCCAGATCGAAGCCGACGACGCCGCTGCGCCGGTGCCGGATTGCCAACTCGGCAGCTTCTACCGAATGGCGGAGATGCCGCATCGCACAAATGATCAAGCCCCACTGGACTGCGTAGGTGCGTTCGCCCCTTTCCAGCCCGGAAATGACGGCTTGCACGACTTCATCCTGAGTCAAGCCGTGCTCGCAGTGGTAAAGCGGGGCGAAGCGGACTTCCGCGTAGACCACGCCGTCGTGATACATGTCCTCGATGAATTCGAAGGCCACCCGCTCCAGGGACTCCGTCGTTTGCATCACGGCGATGGTGTGTCGGAACCCATCCAGATATTCCGGCAGGCTTCCCCGCTGCGCCCCGCGGTGGAACCACGCCGCGAGCTCAGCCGGGTCGGTCGTCGGAAGCCCGGTGTATCCGGACTGCGCCGCAAGTTCGATGACCGTCGTGGGCCGCAGCCCGCCGTCGAGGTGTTCGTGCAAGAGCACCTTTGGCAAGCTGCGGATGGAAATCGCGCGGGTGAGCGCCTTCCCAACAAGGGCGTTCGGCGGGGATGAAGGACTCATGACGTGGCCTACTTTGCAGGTTTTAGGCCAAAAACGCAGCAGGAAATGATCATGTGCTGGACATTTTTCGGAACCGCGGTTGGATGGATGCGCTCATCGTTACCAAAGGAACCATGGATTTCAATCAAGGGGAGTTCGATCTATCAGGCAACGGGTCCGAGGACGGCTATCGAAGATGGCAGCTCGAACTTGACGAAAAAAAGCGGGCCTTCGAAGCGAGGCACGGCGTGCTCATCGGACGGCGCGTCCGGGTGCAGTTGATCGGTGAGCTCAATCCACTGGAAGGCATGATCTATTTGGTTTCGCCCAAAATGCCGCAAAGCACCGCGCAGATCCGACTCAGCCTGGGAACCCGTGAGTTCACCCCGCGGCAGATCGAGAGCATCGTCAAGCTTGACGAGCCCGGTCCGCAGTGACCGTGAGGATGGTGTCTCGGTTGAAGCCAAAGTTGTTCTAGCGGTTTTCTCGGATTGCTCCACCCGGGGGGCTTCCAGAACGAGTCGTGGGGAAATGGAGCCGAGCGGTTGCGGAAAACGGCTGAAGGGCTCGTTTGGAAAGTCGATGAGCCGGAACAGCGGGTGGGTCTTCCGGTACGCCGCAGGGAAGGGTTTCGCGGGTCTGGTGGAAATCGCGGCACATTCTCAGGTTTTCGCTTCGTTCCAGGGCGGGTTTATCTTACGACTTGGATCAGATCAATTCCCGCATGAGCTCCACTCTACATCAACTCATTCGCGATGCCTTTCTGGATCAGACGACGGATGTTTTTCTCATCGAGGACGAGCCGGCCCGGATCCGTAGGGATTCGGATGTGGTGATGCTTCATCCCGTGCCGGTTCCGAGGTCGGCGCTTGAGGAGTTCTGGCATTCCTGCGGGGTGGATCCCAAGCAACAGCTTGAGGCGGATGTTTCCTATCAGATTCCTAACGGTTGTCGGGTCCGGGTGAATCTCTATCATACGCTGGGGCGGCTTGCGGCGATCCTGCGGCCGATCCGCAGTGTCATTCCGCCGCTTGCGGAGCTGGGGTTGCCTGCGGCCCTGCTTCAGTCGTGGATGCAGCGGCGGGCCGGGCTGATCCTGGTGACCGGGCCGACAGGGGCGGGGAAATCCACCACCGTTGCGGCGTGTTTGGATTGGTTGAATCAGACCTATGCGCGCCACATTGTGACTTTGGAGGATCCGATCGAGTTTCTTTTTACCAATGACCGTTCGTTGTTCTCGCAGCGTGAGATGCGCCAGGATTCGGCGAGCTTCACCGCCGCGCTGCGCTCAGCTCTGCGGCAGAGTCCGGACGTGCTTTTTCTCGGGGAAATCCGGGATCCGGAGACGGCGATCACCGCGCTTCACGCAGCGGCCACCGGGCATCTGGTGATTTCGACGCTTCACAGCAGCAGCATCGTGGAGACCTTGGATCGGTTTTCCCATCTTCTGAGTGATCAGGTCTCGGGGGCTCCCAATTTGCTGGCTTCGCAATTGATCGGCATTCTTTCCCAGCAGCTTCTGCCACGGCTTGGCGGTGGATTGTTCCCCGCGCTGGAATACATGCAGAACGAGGCTGCGACCCGGCGCTGGATTCAGGAGAACCGTCTATCAGAAATCCAGGATCACATCGCGAAATCGGACTCGGCGCACAATTGCTGTCTGTTGGAGTATCTCATCGCTTCCGTGCAGCAAGGTTACCTCGCGGCCGACATCGCCCGTGATGCTTGCAAGCGCCCGCAGGATTTTGACCGGGCGATGCGCGGAATCTCAGGTTGAACCCTATCGCATCATGGCCACCGACATCACCCACTATCTCCGAGATGCCGTCGCCCTTGGCGGCTCGGACCTGCATCTAACAGCCTGGGCGCCTGCCTGTGCGCGGGTGAACGGGTCGATCGTGCCGCTCACGGAGGAGTCCCTTGATCCTGCGACGGTGCGGAGCTTGATTCTTGATACGCTTACCGAGTCGCAGCGGGCGACGCTTGAGCAGGAGCTGGAGTTGGACTATGCCTTGCAGGTCGATGGGGTGGGGCGTTTCCGTGGCAATGTCCACGTCGCGCGGGGCCAGACGGAGGCGGCGTTCCGGTTTATTTCCCAGGAAATTCCGGCTTTGGAATCCCTCGGGCATCACTCGGTGGTTCATGAGTTCTGCAATCTCCGCAGCGGGCTCATTCTCGTGACGGGGATCACGGGATCGGGGAAGTCGACGACTCTTGCTGCGATGGTGCGGCGCATCGCCGAGACGCGGAACGGGGTGATCATCACGCTGGAGGATCCCATCGAGTTTGTGCATGAGCATTCCTCGTGTCTGATCAAGCAACGTGAAATCGGCAGTGATACCCGGAGTTTCCCCAAGGCCCTGCGGCAGTCGCTGCGGCAGGATCCGGATGTGATCGTGATTTCGGAAATGCGGGATTTGGATACGATTCGGATCGCTCTAACCGCTGCGGAGACCGGCCATCTGGTGCTTGCCACACTGCATACGGCGGATGCTCCGCAGACGATTGA
>CALMKO010000304.1 GCA_937867415.1 uncultured Verrucomicrobiota bacterium
ATCTGATAAAAGGCCCGTCCCTCTGTCATAAAAGCGCCGGAGGGGGTTGAGCGGGAAATAGATCAGGATTTCCTAAGCGATTGATGGTTAATGGAAAATGAAATTTGCTTCTGAGCTCAAGTTGGATTCAATTAAAAAGTCTGACTTGCTATTAATGGGTTCTCATACCCGTCGAACCTCCGGCTGCAAAGACGGATGTTGGTGGTTTTTCCTCGGGCTCTTCTTCATTTCCTCCATGGCTTCCTCACGATGCAAAGCGACTTGAGCGCGTGCTTGTTCTCCGGTCATGCCTGACGGCGGCATCGAGTGCAGTCGCGCCATACGGTCCAGCAATACATTGGAAGGTGGTCGAATCGGTAGCATGAGTCAGGAATAGGGACCGAGGAAACGCTCGCCGTTGAAGTGGATCATGTGGTCCGGGGCGTCTGCGATCCAGACTTCGGTTTCCCAAGCGATGGCGGCGTGGAAGCGAGTAAAGGTCTTGCGGTCGGGAAATGCGGAGACGAAGACGAGACCGGGGCGTGCGGTCGCGAAGAGTTGAGTCAGTTCGTTCTTCCGTTTTTGATCGACGGGGCCGTGGGAGGTGACGGCTTCGATGACGATGAGCCAGTCGCGTTCGACATCGTGGATGAGAACGTCGGGGGCTTTGCCTCGGGCTGCGAGTTTGATGCCGAGTTCGGCCAATGCGAGGTCGTTGCTGAGGACTTCTTTGTCGGCGGCGTCGCCGAGGAGGAGGACGCGGGGCTTGCGGACGAACCGCGGGGTGAACTCCTCGATGATGGAACGGATCAAGGTATTCTGGCCGCCTGCTGAAAGTTCGATGGTCATGCCATCAGGCAAGCGGACGATTTCACGCGGAAGATTGCGGTGACGGGCTTTCAGGTCGCCGGTAGCGGGGTTCGTGAGGAAGGATTTGAGCTCCTTTTTGAAAGCTGGGGTTCCGAAGCTGGAGATCAACTTCAATGCAGCCGGGGTGAGTTGATAACACCACTTGGGGCTGTTGATCGGGCGCTCGGGCTGATCGGGGTTTTCGAGAAGCAGTCCGTGTTGGACGAACTGGTGGACCGTTTGACTGCGGATGGTTTCGCGGGTGTTGGGTGCGTAGCGGACTTCGTAATGGTCGCGCATCCAGTCCATCATTTCTGTTATTCGGCGAAGAGGAGCGGTGGCGCTTTTCCAGGGTTTGCGAGGCTTGATGTCGGCGAGGGCGAGAAGAGTGAGGGCTGAGCGTTCGTTTTGCTGTTCCCTCGGGATGCCGATCATCTGGAGAAGCTCAAGTGCTTGGCTGACTCGTGTGGATGATGAGGGGTTCATGAATCGGTGAACGAGGGTGCGCCGAGGTGTTCGGTCATGGCAAGGTCGATGGCGCTCTGTTGGGTATCGTCCAAGGTGGCCTTTCCAAGCCGTTCCAAAGCGGATAGGTCGGGATAGCGGAACGAGCGGAGGTCGGAGGCGTTGACTTGGGTGTGGCCGTTGAATTGGCGGAAATAACGGTCGGCTACTGTGGAGTTCAGGAAACGGCTGAGACCTCGGGCGAGTGGGGCGGATAGGCCGGTGCGCTTGCGATGGAAGAAGTTGAGATGGTTTTCTATGCCAACGAGGCCGGAGGGGAATTCGACGGGATTGAGGACGCCGGAGACGAGGCGGCGTTTTTCTTCTTTCGAGGAGAAGCGTTTGATCAGGACGAAGCGGGCGGCGGGAATCAGCCACTTGCGGGTTTCGTCGTTGTCGTGGATGGCCACGGGCTTCTTGCTCAGGCGGCCGTCGCCGTAGTCGGTGGAGCGGAGAGAGGGTGCGAGCACTCGGCCGGTTTTAACGCAATGTGGATAGATCAGGGGCACGCTGCCGGTGGCGAGGTGATCCGAGAGGGAGTCCTTGAGGCGGAAATCGACCACGGGGCCGGTCGAGACTTCGATGCGGAGGTCCGCGAGTTTGCAGGGGAGGGAATCGATGAAACCACGAACGTCGGTGGCGTCAGATTCTGTGGTGATGTGCATGACCTGATCGGGATCGGCGGGGGATACGAAGCGGTTTTGCGGGACGCGGGCTGTTGCGGGGACTTCCAGCGAACCGGTCGATACCATCAAGGATGCGTTGCCACGTTTGCCACGGTGGAGGTGGAACAGGATGTTTTCCTGGAGCACGTCGTCGCGGCTGAAAGCTTCCAAGCGTGAGTCGAAGACATGGACGCGGCTGAAGTTTGATTTTTGCAGCAGATCGCGGCGGAACTCGCGGAAGTAGGGGCCATTGCAGAAACTGCGGGGAGTGATGGCAGCCAACTCGCCGCCATCCGCCAACTGGCGGACTGCCAGCCAGACGAAGGCGGCGTAGAGGTTCGAGATTTCGATGCCTACCGAGGCTAGCAAGGTCCGCTCGCGCGAACGGGTGGCAATCTTACGGTAGGGCGGATTGAGGATCGCGTGGGTGACCCGGGGAGCTTGGGCAGTTCCGAACAATCCCGGATCAAGTGCGCGGGCGGCTCCCTCGATGTAACTGCCGTGGTTGAGCTGGACGGTGGCGCGGATGCCGGCTTGGCGCAGCAGCGCGGCGCAGGCGGACAGGTTCTGCCGGAGGGCGGGAAGGAAGGCTTCATCCAGTTCCCAGACTTCCAAGGTGATTTCCTCCAGATGAGGCAAGGCTCCGCTGGCATGCAAGGTGGTGATCCGGTCCACCACCGCGGCGGTGAGCACGCCGCCGCCCGCACCGGGATCCAGCAAATGCAGTGACGGACGGTTGAAGCCTTCCGGTTGGAACCATCCGGCCAAGCAGCGGGCAATCGCCGGAGGGGTGAAAAACTGTCCGTTCTCGCCGCGCTCTTCCCGTGTCTTTTCCACGCAGGTCTGCCAGCCGCTGGAGTCGGCCAAGGCGAGAACGTGGGTTGCGGGCGGGGAAATCATTAGTTCATGTGAACACTTTTTGCGGGTGGTGTCAATCGAAGAGTTTCTGGACGGAAATTGGGATGGAAAATGTTACGGTGCGGGGACTGACCCCAGAGACTGGCGTGCTTGGCTCCTTGGGTGACAAGGCCGCTGCCGGCAAAGAAATCGACGAAGGTTGGAAGGGTGGTTTTGATGGTTCTTTTGAACAGCTTTTTGGACTTTGATGTCAAGCCGGAATAACCCGAATCGAGCGCTCGATTGGAGAATGACGGAAAAAACCAGGATTCCAAGGACGGAATCGGTGCGATGTGCAGGTGGTGGGCGGGGTGGCTAGGACGGGATGGCTGGGACGGGATGGAGCGAGAGAGAGGGGCGCAAGGATGGGAATCGAAGGGCCCAAGGGTTTGATCTTGTGGGGTTTGGCGGCGGCTTGGGCTGAGGTGCAAGCAAGTTTCTAATTATTTCAGTCTCTCGTGATTTTCCAGTCTCTCGTGATTTTCTCGGCGAAGGCTAAGAGGCAGGAATCATAATCATCGGCGTGGGAAGGCCGTGGTCCTTCGCCGCGACCGATATGGTTTGCGATGCTCGCTTCCCGGTGGAGCGCTCGCGTATCCAAAAATCCGTCTTCTGAGGGCTCACGATCGAACCTATCACTTCGTAGATCTTGCCGGCCTCAACTTTCATCGGAATCGTTCCTTCGGCGGTGACCAGCCCGGTCCCGGGTTCGCCATGGAACATCACCACTCCGATTCGGTGATCTCCCGGAGTGACTGCGATACCTTTTTCGCCATTGGAAAAGCGTACGGTTTTTCCGGGACTCATTCCGTCGATATCTCCCAATAGGAAATTGGTCTGCCGGAACATAGTCCCTTCAGTTTTGTTTTGAGGCACGAACATGGCCGACTTCGACAAGTCCGGAGGGCCTTGCGGATAGAACGGCCCCGTGGCGCAGGAAACGAGCGAGACCCCGGCGAGCAGAGCGAAGAGAATTTTCATCGGCCCGCTGCTTGCCTTATCGTTGGAAGATTGTCGAATGCAAAGGTGAACGAAGTTCAGCAACTCGTCCCTCTGTCATGCCGTCCGCGCGAGCCATCGCAAAGCTGCCCGACCAGCCTTCCTCCGGTCTCGCCGCCGCCCATTCTCCGGACACAATCGAGCTGATCGCCAATGCTTGTTAGTCGGGACTGACCCCTTTGATGCCCGAGGAGAGAATGGGGCGAAATTTTAGAAATCCAAGCATGGATTCGACCAGCCACCACCTTCCAATGTCTGTTATTTGGGACTGACCCCGGCGCAGTCCCCTTTGATGAAATCTTCTTAAAATGGAAGGTTTCAGCGGTCAATGCTTGTTAGTCGGGACTGACCCCTTTGATTGGGGTCAGCAGCAGAACAAGTGCGCCTTCTTGGATGGTAAAATGTGAGACTGCGGGGACTGACCCGAATGGAGAGTTTCTGGACGGAAATTGGGATGGAAAATGTTACGGTGCGGGGACTGACCCC
>CALMKO010000305.1 GCA_937867415.1 uncultured Verrucomicrobiota bacterium
CACCGCGTCCCCCGCCCGGAGGAGGCGACCCGAAAATCCCCCGAAGCCCGCCCGCAGATCCGTAGCAGCACTTCCCAACACCTCGGGAACCACCAAGCCACCCGCCACCGCAAGGTAACCGCGCACCCCGCCGAAAGCCCGCGAGAAATCCACCACCTCACCCGCGGTAACCTCTCGTGATTTCCCAACAGCTCCCGCCACGGCCACCACCGTATCCACGTTGAATTGAAGAATCGGCCCGCTCAGGCAGCACTCCAAGGCGGCGGCACCAGGAGCATTTCCCACCAGCATGTTGGCGAGCCGCAGCGCCTGACGGTCCACCGCCCCACCGGGCGACACCCCGCCGGCCTCATGCCCGGGGCGACCCAAGTCCTGAACGCTTGTGAACGACCCCGGCGAGATCACCCGCAGCCACCGCTCGCCCGCGTCCGGCTCCGCCATGACCGACGCCTCCACCAGACCGAGGCGCTCCACCGGCACAAAGCGCACCCGATCCCCCACCTTCAGCAAAGCGCCACCCGCCGCGACAGGATCAAACAACCTCACATCCGTCCGCCCCAGCACATGCCAACCACCCGGCGAGGCAAAAGGATAGATCCCCGCCTGACCGCCAGCCATCGCCACCGATCCCGCAGGCACCGCACGGGGCGTCCGCCGCCGTGGCAGGTGCAAGCATTCCGGCAGACCTAACAGATACGGAAAACCCGGCGAAAATCCAACGGCCGCCACCGTATAACTTGCGCCGCTGTGCCATGACATCACTTCCGCCACCGACATGTCCAATTCCGCAGCCACCTCCGCCAAGTCCGGGCCGGCCTCTCCCCCATAGCACACCGGAACCTCCCATTCCCGTCCCTCGGGCATCACATCCTCCACCCGCAACGACCTCAACCACTCCAAAATCATCGCGGGATCCACCCCATCAAAATGCACCGCGACCGATGCGAACGACGGCACCACATCCACCACCCCCTCCGGCCGGTCCAGCGCCAGCGCATGGACCCAGCCCATCACCCGCGCCAGCGCCGCCTCACCCGCCAAGCCGGGAAACTCCACCAACCATGCTGCGTCTCCCAGAGCTTTGATGACCACACGCCCACCCTTGCATGATCCTCGGGAATTGCCAATCATGCCCTTGCAACGATTTCTCCGCCGTTACCCACCCCAGAACTGGTGAAGTCGATGCGGGAGAATCGAAGCCCGTCAACGACCTGCGGATTGGCTTCAATGCGAAACCGCAAGCACATGTTCACTCACAAGTTGGACACGGTTGGGTTGAGCGGACGAGGCACTGAGCCACCTTTCTGGTCCAAGCCTTACGACGGTAGGTTTCTCCGGGCAAGCCACTGCCTCGGCGGTTCACCGATTTCCTCGCGAAAGGCTTTGGCGAAGTGACTCAAACTCTGATAGCCGACTTCCAGAGCGACCTCGGTGACATTCATTTTTCCCGAGTCGAGCGCTTCGCAGGCGTGCTCGATGCGCAGGCGCCGGAGGTGGCGTTGCAGCGTGGTGCCGGTTTCCGCGCTCACCCGCCGAGAAAGATGGTGCGGCGCGACGCCCACTTCCCTGGAAAGGCTCGCAAGATCGAGCGCTTGGTCGAGCCGCTGGCGTAGCAGGTGGATCGCGCGCTTTACCGGATCGCGATCACGCAGCGAGCCACAGAACCCACCACCATCTCCTGATGGTTTGCGGAAAAGCCTCACTGCCGCCCACTCCAGCACACGCGCCTCGGCAAGCAGGCGGCTGGGGCCGGGCTCGCGGGCCGCGCGGGCAAGCGCTTCACCAAGATCCCGCTCCCAAACACCCATCAGACCACAAAACGCTACCGATCCACCCTCCCGGAGCCATTTTGCAAGTTCCGGGTGCAGCCACTCCACCTGTTTGCCCAGACGCTCCCGCAGCCAGTCTCGCGAAATCACCACGACTTCAAGCTGCTGCATGCCCGGGTAGCGCACGCAGGTCCAGTCCCCCGCATCACCTCCTCCTGTCATCGCATACATGCCGGGCTTGAGCATGAATCGATCACTTTTCCCCCAGATCAGACCGCTGCCGCCGACGTTCAACCACAGCCAGATCGCCCCGTCCGATGAAATCCTCCAGCGCAGCCCGCCCGTTGTCACTCTTCCACTCACCCTGCCACAGCGCAGCTCTCCCCCATCCCCCCACCAGCTTTCAATCGGGTCTCTCTGCGCTGCTTCCCGGAACTCCTCCGAACTCAGATTTTCGTCCACGCAAGTTCATTATTGATATCAAGTCTCAATATCAACATTTATTTCATGAAACCCCTGACGACATTTTAAAGCCCGCAATTGGAACCATGAAAGCGGGAAAGCGAGGGATTCTTGGCAGGCTCGTATGCCCCCAAAGAGCGACGGTTTCCTGAAGCGCAAATTTCCCCGGGCGGACTTCAGGATCCAAGCTCGCGGGGAGAGAAAAAAAAGGGGGGGGGGTAAAAATCGGAACAGCCATCCTCCCCGCCCCTTGGTGGGACGGGGAGAGTGATTGATGGTTTGGCCGGACTACTCAGCCTTGAGGGAATCGGCCAACTGCTTGGCTTCATCCGTGCCGAGACGGTTTGCAAGACGCTTGCAGAACGACGTCAGGCTGCTGCGGACTTGTGGATCCGTTGCGGCCTGGGCGGCAGCACTGAGGGTCTTGAGTTCGGTGATGCCGCCGATGGCGTAGAGGGACTTCATGGCCTCTTGCGCAGCTTCCTTGTCAGAGCCTTGAATGATGGTCAGCAACATGGGTAGCACACCGGCAAGCGAGCGACTGGCAGCGGCTTTGATGGCGAGCTGCTTTTCGGGACCGCTGGGTCCTTGAATGCTGGCGAGCAGGGCCTCATCCACCCCGGGAGCGGAGATGCGGGCGATGGCCTGCGAGGCGGCGCGGTTGGTCGCCTGGTCACCACTGGCGAGCAGGGGTAACAGGGCGTCGAAGGCAGGCTTGCCTCCGAGATGACCCAGCGCGGAAATCGCCGCTGCCCGCTGCTCTCCCTCTTCAGATTTGAGAGCACCCACGGCGACTTCCACAGCCTTGTCGCTTGGTTTCAAGTTCGGCAGATTGGCGAGGATCAACTGACGCTCACTGCTGGAGAACGGATCGGTGGTGCGATCCAGTCCACCTTGCAGCAATTCCACCTGGTTGGTTTCCAGTCCGCGTTTCAGGGCGGCGAGGCGCAGCTGTGGATCCTCGGATTTGATCGCGTCGCGGATGATTTCCGCTGGCGATGCAGCCTGGCTGAGGATCAAGAACGCCTGCAGCTTGACGGCGGGCGTCGGGGTGGTCTGGTAGATTTTCTGGGCGACATTCCCCTCCCCGTTGGCGGCGAAGAGCAGGGCTTGGTCAATCTCTTGTTTAAGCGGCGCGGAAAGGCCGGCATCGCCTCGCAGCTTGCCAAGCGCGGCGATGGCTTCCGGACCACCGATTTTCCCGAGCGTCTCGACAGCGGCGCTGGCGAGTGCCGGATCGGGCTTGGAGACCATGGCGGCAACGGCGGGCACCGCCTTGGTGGCACGCTTGAGGCCGAATGAGTCGAGCACGGCGATCTGTTCCTTGGGATTGCTGGCCTTGATGCCTTCAGCGAGGGCGTCGAGGGCTTTGGGATCGTCGAGCATGGAGAGGACTTGGCGGGCCTCCTCCTTGAGCATGGCATCCGAGCCCCGGTATAATGCGGCGACGGCCGCGACCGATTCCGCCGAGCCGATGCGGCTCAGGGCACGGAGGAGGTATTTCTTCGCCTCGGCGGGTGTGTCCTGCTTCGCGAGGATTTCCGCGATGGCGCGGACCACCGCGGAGGCGTCGCCGGCACCCGGGGCGGTGGCCTTGTCAATCATGCCGTTGAGTTCCGTGCGGGCCGCATATTGCGCGTCGCCGGCCGGATTGGAGAACTTGGCAACCACCGCCGCAAGCCCCGCTGAATCGAGGGCGAGCAGGGGCGAAGCAAGGCAGAGAAACGTGAGAAATGAAGGTAAAATTTTCATGGTTTTCAAAATGTTAGAATGGAAGGGCGTAGGGAGCACGGCGCGGGCGATCCATCATGCGGGTGGCTACCGCATCATCGACCACCTGTTCCTTGGCGGGATCCCACTTGACGGATCGGCCGAGGATCTCGGCGATGCCGCTGAGCTGGCAGATGGTGCCGGTGCGGTGACCGATGCCGACATGGCAGATCGGTTGAGAACGGGTGCGAATGGCTTGCAACCAGTCGCGGCGGTGATCTCCGGAAACGTAGAGGCGCTTGTCGCTGGCCTTGAGTGCCATGGACTTGAGCTCTGCCGGGATGGTGACAAAGGCATCATCCCGCCCGACATGAACCTCACCGGACTCGCCGATGAAGCGGATCATGGCACCTTTGGAATCGCCATCGCGAATGACCTTGGTGCCGTCCGCGTAGATGTGGTGTTGGAACTCACCATCCACGCCCTTGGGGACGAAGAGGGTGGGGCCGGACTCGTCCATGCCGAGGGCCCACTGGACAATGTCGAAGTGGTGGGCGCCCCAGTCGCCATTTTTGCGGGAGCCGTATTCCCAGAACCGGCGCCAGCCGCCGCCGTAGTTGCCGACGACGCGGTCGGGGTTGTAGTCCTCCCACGGCGCAGGGCCGAGCCAGCGGTCGTAGTCGAGGTGTTCCGGCACTGGCTGTGCGGCAAACTGGGTCGGTGGCGGGAATTCCCCGAGCCGGGTGACCACGGTGTGGACCTTGCCGATGTAACCGTTGAGGACAAGTTCGGAGGCCTTGCGGAAGGATTCGTTCGAGCGTTGTTGGGATCCGACTTGGACGATGCGACCGTAGCGGGCTGCCGCGGCGCACATGGCCTTGCCTTCTTCGATGGTCAGAGTCATCGGCTTCTCGACATAGACGTCCTTGCCATTGCGCATGGCATCGATGGAGATCGCGGCGTGCCAGTGGTCGGGAGTGGTGACGAAGACCGCATCGATGTCGGTGCGGGCGCAGAGTTCGTGGTGATCGGTGTAGGTATCGCAGGAACCACCTTGGGATTTGATCTGGCCGGCGAGGTTTTCGAGCACCTGGCGGTTCACATCACAGAGGGCGGCGAGGCTGGTCTGGCCAGAGGTGAGGGCGTAGCCACGGTGGCCTTCTGAGATCAGGCCGTTGCCGATGACGCCGATGCGGATGAGGCTGTTAGGACCGGTTTGCCCGGCGCGGCCGAGGACGCGGGAGGAAAGGATCATCGGCGCGGAGCCGCAGAACAGGGTGGCGATGCCGCCTTTGAGGATATTCCGGCGGGAGGTCGCCGGGCTTGTTTCAGTTGGTTTCATGAGTTCGGATTGGGGTTGTGAATGGCACCTCGTTTTCAATCGCGCCGAGGTCCGGAGCGCTTCCGGAAAACTTGTCAGTCAGGGAATGAATAATTTCCCCATTGTTCAAGAGTTTAGAATTGGAATGGATCGAGTAATACGGGGGCTTGAGCGGACGTGCTTCCATGAGCGTGATGCCTGGATCGCCGGTCAGGGCGTGGTCGCCGCGCGGGGTGACCTTGCTGAAAAAGTTGTGGGACACCCGGCCGCTGATTTCCGTGCCCCAGATGTCCTTGGGTTCGAGGGTGCGGAGGAAAAGATTGTTGCGGGCCTCGAAGGTGCTGGCGGGGTGGAGGGAGAAAATCCGGCCGATCCCGCCGCTGTCGATGACGGTGTTGTGGATGAAGCGCAGGTTGCTGACAGGGGCCTTGTATTCGAGCAGTTCCCGATTCACGAACGGGCCGGCGCAGGCACCTTCGAAGAGGTTGTGATGGATGTGATGATCCTTCGGATGCTTGCCCCAGACGGCGATGGGATAGATCCCGCCGAAGAAGTGGTTGTGGTCGATTTCCACCCGATCCATCATCGCCTCAACGCCGTAGGCGTAGCGGCCCCAGCCAAGGTTGAAGAAGTTGTGATGGATGCGGATGCCGCTGCCGAGGGAAGCACTCACCGCGAGCGAGACATGGTTGTTGATGAAATTGTGAGCGATTTCCGCGTCCTTCAGCGCCATCCCGAGGAACTCTGCGGAGATCGCAGGGGCCATGCCGTTTTCCCATGCGCCTTTGGAAGGGACGAGCAGGGTGTTGTTATAAACTTTGAGCCCTTCGAGCACATTGGATTCAGAGACCGAGTAATTCCGGTCCTGGGCCTTCATGGCATAGCCGCCGATGTCCGGACGGAGGTTGCCGGTTTCTTCGATGTGATTGTCGTGGATGACGAGGTTCTTGCCGCGGTGGTATTGGACGGAGCCGCTGTCGCCACCGCCTTCGCCGGCGGCTTTGGGGTTACCGTAGGTGTTGTTTTTGAAGCGGCTCTTCCGGAGGACCGTGTCGGTGGCATCGATCACCCAGAGGCCGGAGTAGCGGAAATTCGTGATATAAAGGTCTTCAAAAACCACGTCGCGGGTCCATGGCGCGAAGATGCCGCCGTGACAATTTTTCTCCTGACCATCGAGCGCGAAGCCTTTGATGAGTTGGTTGCTGCCGTGCACTTGGATGACGAAGTGTTCGGGGAAGGTGTTCACATGCGGATTCGCATTCGCCACGGCAGCAGTCAGGCTGAAGTGGTGAGTGACGCGGATGGCGGTTTTCCCCGAGCCCGCACCGATCAGGCTGACGCCGCTCTTGAGGGTGAGGATCTCCGGCTCGGTGAAGGTGCCTTCACCAAGTCTGATCACATGGCCTTGATCGGCCTCGACGCGGTTCAAGGCCTTGCTGAGGGTGCGCCAAGGCGAGCCAGCGAGGCCGGAGGCCGCATCATCGCCTGCCAGTTCCACATGAAAGGTGGTCGCACTTGCGCCACCAAGCCCGAGAAGCAGCCCGGCGGCGGTGATGGCGAGAGAATAGACCCAGGATGGCATGAGCGTTTTAAAGAGCGGTCGGATGATTGGCAAACGGATCAGGGCGGCGTTGACGCGAGCTCGGGAAAAAAATCGGCAGTGACGCAGAGGTGGATCGCCGGGTGCAGCTCATGAATCAACCCGCCGAATCAGGCTACGGAGAATCTGAGCGATCTGTTACAAGCACAAGCAATTTCCGGCACAAACAAGCGTAAGGTTCCCTATCAGACCCGGACCCCGTGCCTTGTAAAACTCAAATTGGCGGATAAAAAGGCAGCACAAGAGCACCCACCGCTTAGGCGGAAAAAGCGGGAACCGCCTCTTCAGTCACTTGGGCGGTCACAGACACGCCCCTACAATGCTGCGCATGAGCAAGCGGGAACCACCTCTTCCGCGCATGAACAAGCCTGTAGCGGCG
>CALMKO010000306.1 GCA_937867415.1 uncultured Verrucomicrobiota bacterium
GAAATTAAGTATAGGATTGTAGAATCTACTAGCAAAGACGGGCTTCAATGTGACCGCGCTTTTGAAGGCGCGGAAATGAGCGATTGCGGAGCAAGTCGATGAAGCTCGAAGTGAGGCTTCAATGTGACCGCGCTTTTGAAGGCGCGGAAATAACGACGGGACCATCTGGGAAACTGGCAACACCGTGCTTCAATGTGACCGCGCTTTTGAAGGCGCGGAAATCATCTTCTCAAATTGACAAGATGGAGTATGAATTATGCTTCAATGTGACCGCGCTTTTGAAGGCGCGGAAATTCCGCCCTGTCGGGACAAAAAACACCCGCGTGCCGGTGCTTCAATGTGACCGCGCTTTTGAAGGCGCGGAAATAGCCCCCTCGTGGAAGCGAGGGGAGAATAAGGGGAAATGATGAGCTTTGCGAGCACCTATTGAAAGAGTTACGAAGAAACTGCCAGCAGAAGAGTTGCTGGTTCCATAAGCGTTTGAATGTCAAAGAGCGCGAGAGGCTACCGGGAAACTGAGAGGTCAGGGGCGCTCGCGAGGAAGTTTCGAGTCCTGTCAATCGTCGGTTGGCTCTGTTTAGATAATCTGAGATCTCACATTTGGCGACCAGGATTTTCCAAGACAAGCAAGATTTGAAGCCCAATCGTTCACCTCAGGGCCGATGTCGATGATCAGCAGTTGGTCATTTTCCTGATGGATGATTTCGGTTGCGGTGTAGCTGAGGCGCTTTACTTCGGTGTGGGTGAGGGAGCACAGAAAAACGCTAAACTGGACGTGTTCGCCGTGGTCTTTGAGAAGTTCAAAGAGTTTGGTGCGGCGTTTATCCTCAGAGACGTCGTAGGTGCAGAGGTAAATGTTGCGGTTGTTGCTTATCTCACGACGGGCCATGGCAAGGTGGGGATATCGCCGCGGAGGAGGCGGACTAACAAGCGGGCCTGGATGCGCAGGATCGTGCGCCAGGAGCAGCGGTAGTTGAACTCGGGATGGGTGTAGATTTGATCCAGCCTCTGTTCCCAGGCGCGTAGCAGGGCTTTTTTTGCGGCGGGTTTCATGGCGCAGCCATTGGCGTTGGTTTCGAAATCCTTGGGTCGGACCATTCCGGTGTTGATGGCGGTGATGACGACGCTGTCGGCGAGAATGGGGCGGAAGGGTTCCATGAAATCCAGGGCGAGTGCCGGCCTGCCGTGGCGCGGCCGGTGGTAGAGGCCCCACCATGGGTCCAAGCCTTCGCTCCAGAGTGCCACGAGGGATTCTTTGACTAACAGCGCATAGGTGAAGGACAGCAAGGCGTTCACCGGGTCTTTCGGGGGGCGACGATTGCGGGTGGTGAAGTCGAAGTCTGGCAGCTCGCCGGTTTTGAGCATGGAGGAGAAGGCTGCAAAATAGTGGGCCGCTGCTTGGCCTTCCCAGCCCCGAAGGAAATCGGGCGAGGGCGTGGTGGTTTGCGACTGGCGCTGAATACTCTCGGCGGAGGGATCAAGTGTCTTGAGGTGACTTGCTAGAGCACTGACACAGCGGTCTTTCGCCTCGCCGCTACCGTTGCGGAGGATCAGGGCGCGTTGATTTGCCACCTTGGCATGAATCAGAGGGATGGTGAATCGACTGCAAATCTGAGGGTCTGCGGCGGCGGCATATTGTGCGGCGCGGCTGTAGGAATTCTCAATTCCCATGCCGTGGCTCAGCCCGTGGAACCATGCGCCTGTGGAAAAATGAACGATGGGCTTGCCCTTATCCATCAGCAAGTGAGTGGCTTGGGCGGAGATCTGGACATTGCCGAAAATGACGACTTGGCTCGTATCGATCAGACGCGTTTCCCCGATGAGTTCACCGTCTTTATGAACGGTTAGCCGTTCGCCTGTTTTGCCGATCCGTGCCCCTTGCTCTTGGACATAAAAGGGCGTGGCGCGGTCGCGGGCCGGATAGAGGCGGCGCGGGTCGGTGCCCAAGTCGTGCCCTTCGGTGGAGGCGGCTTGGGGCTTTTCCGGAGCATTGTTGGATTCGCGGAGTTCGTGGGTTTCATCTGGCAAACAGATCCCACACAGCGAGCAGCCCCAACACTTCGGGCTGTCTTCCAGAGGCGGCGGCATGACGGGATTTCCCCGTCCCTCGCGAACGGCAGCGATCACTTCTAAAGTTTGTTGTTCCAATTCCGCATCGAAGTCCACGCGCACCCGCGTCCGGCTGCCGGCGAAGTAGAGGTAGCCGTGATCCGAGCGATAGCCGTGCGCCCTAAGCAACAAGCCTTGTGCCATGAGTTGAACGCGCTCGGGTGGGTATGAGCGCAAGGGGACCGCAGGCACGCGGCCGCGTTTGGTGTCCACGGGAATGGCCTCGCCACCCTCGGGATCCGCTGAGACCAGATCCAGCTTGCCCATGAAGCCAAGGGTTTCATCGGCCAGTGAGACGCTGCGGGCGATTTCCGGCGGTGCGTCGCCTTCTGGTTCCACATCAGGCGCGGGTTCAGGGGCGAGCGCTTCAGGGAGTAACTGGTCCACCCGGTCCACGCGGCGGTGGATGGCCTTGCCTTCGAGCGTGTATTGATTTTCCTCCCACCGTCCTTCCACATACATCAAGTGGAAAAGGCGTGGGCAGAATGTGAAGCGGTTCAACATGTCCACGGTGGCCCAGTCTTCGGGGAGGTTGCTAGAGACGTCGTTGCCCATGGAGGAGTGGAAAGGTAGGGTGATGGGAGCGGGGTGTCGGCGAGCGGGAGTGAGGCAACCTCTGAGGATCTGATATGCTGACTCGCTACGCTTGCCGATGCGGTATCAGGCAGGGTGGATGGTATAGCCGAAGAGGGCGAGCTTGCGGTGGAGTATGGTGTCAAGGTGCGGCTTGTCCGGCGGATGGATGGAGATCAGCCGTTTCCCTTCTTGCTGGTAGAGTTGTTGCTTCTTGAGCATGCCGATCTTGTAGTCCGCGGTGTCCATGCCCCAGTATTCGATGTAAACGTCGAGCTCCGGCAGGTAGAAATCCGGGCGGATGGCATGGCCGTTGAGGATGCGGTAGCGCTCATCATAGCGGTAGGCGATGTGGTGGATGCTGAGCCAGTCGGCGATGAGGCGCTCGCCATCGGACTGGACGAGGGTGCCAGCCTTGGCGGTGATGGTTTTGCTGAGTTCGACCTTGGTGTCGAAGTTGCGGCGGTCGAGATAGACTTCGTCGAAACAGGAATCGCAGAATGTGCGCTGGAAGGCTTGCTGGCTGCGGGTGTGTTCTTCAACGGTGGTCTCGAGCCCGCAGCGCAGGCATTTGTGACGGGCGTTTTCCTGCTCGAGGCGCACGGCCTCGCGGATGGCGGTGGCGGCGGAGTTTGCAGCGCGCCGGACGTAGTCTTTAGCACGAAGATTGTTGGTGAGATCATCGAGGTCGGCCAAATGCGCGGCGGAGTGGTGGCCAAAACATTTGAGCGCCTTGAGGGCGTATTGCTGAACCTGCGGGTGGGGATCGCGCAAGGCGACGGGGAGCAATGCGGGGA
>CALMKO010000307.1 GCA_937867415.1 uncultured Verrucomicrobiota bacterium
CCACCACCATAGCTTAGATTAGCCATTACGTGGTCGGATTATCCGGTCCACCTCAGTTCTGTTATTAGTCTCGTTGTTTTTGTTTTCATTGACTCTCCATGATTCGGGCGCGTGCCGCGGAAGAATAGTAGAAGCCTGAGGAACGGTTGTGTGTGGTGTCGAACGGCAAAGGTGTGAGGATGGCCGGTAACCTCTTTCTGAAAAAGAGGTTCGGCCCCAGCAGTAGGACCTCAGAATCCTCCGAAGGTATCAGGCTGTCCCAACGGTCGGCGGAGAGGGGCGCGACTGATTTCATCTTCGGACCCGTCGTTCGGGCAGGTCGTGATGTCCTCAATTGGCTCTTGATTTGAGATTGCGCGAGATTCTTTCATCCCGATCATGGGCGATTGAAATGAAAGGTAATGGGCAACCAATCATCTCATGGCGGTAAGTTGGCAACTTCCGGATCGGTCGGCAAGTCTTCCGGTGAATCGGGGCCGTAGAGACCAGTTTCACCCGAAGACCCGGATCAAGAACATGACCGGGACGGCGAGCAGAGCGAGCGATGCGTCAAAAAGGGTGCGCCTCACCAGCCGGAAGCTGATCTCAAATCGGTCGCGTTCCTGCCAGAGATTGAATTTCGGGAGAAACAGCGGAACCCTCGCCTCATAGTCCGCAAAATCTTCAAATCTGCTTCTCAGGTATCCAGCCTCGTTGATCATCATTGGATAGAAAATCGCGAGGTATGCGGTCGTCACGAGAAGCATGAAGTCCGGGCGCGCGGAGAGCAGCCCAACGCCGGTCGCCATCAGGAAGGATGCGAAGTAGAGCGGATTGCGGCAGACGGAGTAAAGTTCGGTCTGGATGATGTCCCGGTCCTTTTGACCGCCGATGGAGATGGTGGCGAGAATCCGGCCGAGGATGCCCGCGAAGATCAGGATCGCTCCAATGAGCTCGGCCGCAAACGCTCCGGTGTCGGGGAGCCGCCACTGGCTCGGCACAAGTATCAGGTAGATCGTCAGAGCGGTCGTTGCGAGGGAGAAAAGCAGCTTCCGATGGCGGTTGACGAATCCTTGGGTGGACAGGCGCGATGACTTCATGGCTTGGGTATCTGCGCACTACTGTCCTGATTCCCCTCCTGGAGCGATAGCCAAGACTCGATGGGCGGTCGTGTGTCTTGGCGGACGGCAGGGGCGCGAGGATGAACGGTCATCAGAGCCAGCAAGAAGATCCAGCGTAAGCGTCCTAAAATGATCCCCTGTGCGTCGCGCTGGAGGAGCTTCGGTTAGGCGACTTCTTCGGCGGCGGCCTTGCGCTCGGCGGCGATGCGGGCGGGCGTCAATGCGGCGGCTTGCTCCGGGGCGGCGGCGGGCGGCAGGCGCTTGATCACTTCGAGTAGGTAGTCCTCGGGATCGAGTTCCTGGGCGCGGCAGTTGGCCAGCAGGGTGTAGATGAGGGCGTTGTTGGTGCCGGCTTCGAGGCTGCCGAAGAACATCCAGTTCTTCATGCCGAGTTTGGTGGGCCGGATCATGTTCTCGACGAGGTTGGTGTCGATTTCGAGAACTCCCTTGCTGAGGCAGTGGTGGATTTTTTCCCACTGGTTGAGGGTGTAGCCGAGGGCTTGGCCGACGTTGGCTTTGGTGGTGCGCGAGGAGGAACTCGTGGAGCTCGCGCGCGATGGACAGGCTGCGGGCGCGCCGGATGAGTTCGCGGCAGGCGGGTGGGGTGTCGGTCTGGCGGGTTTGGGTCTCGATCTGGTAGATGCGCTGGATCAAGAGGAATAGGGGCAGGGTGACTTCGGGTGCGGCGGGGCCGAGGTCGGTGAACTTGCGCCGGATGTGGGCGAGGCTGCCGCCGTGGCGCAGGCCGAACTTGGTGGCGACGGTGTCGTAAACTCCGTAGCCGTCGGTGTGGATGCCTCCTTCTTAGGCGATGGTGTTGGTGGCTTCGTCGTAGCCGAGCATGTCGAGCAGGCACTTGGTGCCGCGGCCAGCGTACCAACCGAAGTAACAGGTGAGGGCGACGGGATCGCGGTAGGCCCGTAGGCGTCCTCCCCTGACGGAACCGTGGCCGGGTGACTGATAGGCGATGGGGGTTTCGTAGATCTCAAGATCGGCGGCCTGGAGGATTTCAGCGCGGATGGCCTGGTTGATGGGGCCGAGGTGGCGGGCGGTGGCGTGGTTTGGACATCCGGGCGAGGATGCACGGTCAGCGGCGGATTGGTAGGGGGGGGATTTCAGAACGTTTACGAACGATTAGGGTTGCACGTGTTCAACGGTATGGTTGATCTCCTTGCGTGTGCCAGGAATGTAATTTGCCGGCGATGGGGACCAATCAAGGGTTCTGCGACGCAATACTCGATTTCCGTGCGCAGAGGAGTATTCTAAGCTTTCAGAAACAAACGCGCGGTCTCTGGGAGGTATTCGACGAGTGGTATGAGGCTATCCCTGGTTGGATTGGCGCCCACACGATTTCTTCCAGCGCCGTAATGATGGTCCGCGGACACGTCAAGTTAGATCAGATACGGAATTCGTTTCAGTTGCTGAAATCATTCTTTGAACTGCTTCAAGCCGGCTCCGGCTCCCTGCCACCACCCTCTGGACGCCGAACTTGCGGGCGATCTCCACCGGGAGATCTGGTCCGTTGCTGGCCAGCGCAGCCGCCCGCAATTCCTCGAATGCAATCTCCTCGATCTTTCGTCCGTCCGCTTGGGTTGTGGGGACGCGGTAGTCTGACCATTGACCGGGCGAGTCGCTGTTGTGCCACACAAAGCGCCCCCCCAGCGGATCCTCCTGGATGTGATGATTGCGTTCGGCCAACGCGAGAATCCGCTCCCGGATCAGGCGGCCGGCTTTTTGAAAACCGTGGGCACGTGAGATCCGTTGAACCAGATGATCCTCGAGTATCGGGGCCTCTTGGATCATGACGTGGGCAATCAAATCGCACAATGTCTGGTCATACCCTTGGTCGTAGAAACGCTCCGGATAAATGATCGCAAGGAATTCAGAAAAGTCGGTGACCTGATAAACCACCGCACCGGAGGAGGTCGCTTCTTCTTTGGTCGTGTCCGTGGCTTCGACGTTCTCCAAGAGGGCCATGTCCGACATGGGAGTGTTGTCTGGTATAGGTCTGTTTAGCGACTCCACCGCTTCACGGGCTGCCAGAGTCAGCGACAATTCCGAGAGCAGCTTCTCCATTTGCCCGCTGGCGTCATGCCACCAATCCGTTGACCAGACCCGGTGAAGCTTCCAGCCGAGATCCTCCAAAATCATTTGACGCAATTTGTCCCGGTCGCGGGCCGTAGCGGCGCGGTGGTAGGTCGCTCCGTCGCATTCCACCCCCAGCAAGTAACGACCCGGAGCGGTCGGGTCAACGACGGCAAGGTCGATCCGGTAGCCGGAACAACCCACTTGATGGTGTACCTCATACCCGGCGGCGCGGATGCGGTCCGCCACCATGCGCTCGAATTCCGAATCAGGATCGGCGGTTGCGGACGAACTGGTCGCAGCGATAAGGGCTCTTGGACCGCGTTCCGCAAAATCGAGGAAATACTTCAAATCCCGTACGCCGCGCGAGCGGGTGCGGGTGAGATCGATCTGGTCGCCGCGAAGTCCGCTGAAAACGAGCACCTCATGCTTGGCGCGGGTGATCGCGACGTTCAGGCGACGTTCGCCGCCATCTCGGTTGAGCGGGCCGAAGTTCATCGACAGCTTCCCGGCCTCGTCCATGCCATAGCAGATCGAAAAGAAGATCACGTCGCGCTCATCGCCCTGAACGTTCTCCAGGTTTTTCACGAAGACGGATTCGCCTTCCACGGGAGGTTCGTCGCCGAAATGGTTCTCGATTTCAGGATGAAGCCGCCTCGCTTCATCCAGCAGGTTCTCCACGAGTTGCTGCTGTGCTTGGCTGAAGGTCACGACTCCGTAGGAACGTCTCGGCCCTTTCTCGGCTCTGAGGCGGGCAACCAG
>CALMKO010000308.1 GCA_937867415.1 uncultured Verrucomicrobiota bacterium
TACACAGAGTAGATCGTCGGCAGCGTCAGATGTGTATAAGAGACAGATACCAACCCGAGTGCTGCCGCGCGCTTTCTCACCCAGAGCACCTACGGCGTTGATGGTCGCGACTCGAACAGCAACGGCACTCCGGACTCCATCGAGGCGGTGACAGGCGCATCAAGCTACGAAGCCTGGATCGACGCACAGATCGCACTCCCCCCGACCCTGAGCTACCCCTATGTCTTCACCAACCGGAACCTCACCGCCCCCGGGCTGTCCACCTTTCCCGGCGACACCATGTTCCGTTCATGGTGGAAAAACTCGATCACGGCACCAGACCAACTCCGCCAGCGGGTCGCCTTCGCGCTGAGTCAGATTCTCGTCGTTTCCGAGGCTGGCCCGCTTGATGACAGGGCAGAGGCCATCTCCAGCTTTTACGATACCTTGCTGCACTACAGTCTGGGCGATCCCACCTACACTCCACCGACGGGAGCACCACCGGCAGATGGCAGTTTCCATAACCTGCTCAAGGCAGTGACCCTCCATCCAGCGATGGGCCGCTACCTGGACATGCTCCGCAATGATAAACCAAATCCCACCACCGGCCGCATCCCTAACGAGAACTACGCACGTGAAGTGCTCCAGTTGTTTTCGATCGGTCTCTATCGCTTGTGGCCGGATGGATCACTGATGCTCAATTCCAAGGGCGAGCCCATCCCCACATACGGACAGAGTGAGGTCATCGGGTTTTCCCACGCCTTCAGCGGCTGGGGATACCATTACACAGGCCCGATCAATTCCACATCGGACAACATCTCGACGGCCGCGACAAACTGGCTCGCCCCGATGCGTGAAATTCCACGCCGCCACGACATCGGGCCGAAGCGGATCTTGAACAACGTGGTCCTGCCCGGGCTTCCCGCCATCAGCGGCGTGGCGATTGATCCAAATGCCTCCCACACGGCAGCGCAATATGGAAATGCCGCCTACATCGCCCTGCCGGCGGTGGAACTCGAGGCTACGCATCAGCAGATTTCCAAACACCCGAATACGGGCCCATTCATCTGCAGGCAGCTCATCCAGCGCCTCGTCACCAGCACCCCCAGCCGTGGCTACATCCATCGCGTCGTCCGGAAATTCAACGACGACGGCACAGGCGCATCCGGCAACATGCAGGCCGTGATCAAGGCGATCCTGCTCGACTACGAAGCACGAAGCTCAACACTGCTCACACAGCAAGGCTATGGCAAACAACGTGAGCCGATCGTGCGGATTGCGGCGCTCGCCAGAGCCTTCCCCGCACCGCCGCCGATCACCGGGACTTATAGCCAGACCGCCAACTTGATCACGGTTTCCGTTAGTCCGGCCGTCCCCGTATCGAACGGGAGTAACGTTTACCTGGATTTCTCAGGAGCAAGCCCGAGCGACGCGGACAGCGCCGCCTACACCGTCATCAACCCGACAACGGCGGGAAATGTCACCACATTCACCGCGCGTCCGCGGTCCACCGAGTCGGCGGTGAACTATACACAGTCATCCGCCTCGCTCATCATCAATGTGCCCGATCAGCACACCTTTGCCGTGGGTAACCCGATCTATCTGGATTTCACCAGCGTGTTGCCCGCCGGGGCGGCCCAGCCGACGGATGGATTTTTCACCGTGACAAGCGCTTACCGGGTGGCCCAAAATAGTAACGACTATTTCACCGTGCCCGCGCCATCCGCCCGACTGGCAACCTACAGCCAGGCATCCGGCAGCTCTTTAGTCACAGTGACCATCCCCGGAGGACATGGCTATGCGGTTCATGATTCCATTCAGATCGACTTCGTCACCGGTGGCGCACCTTCCGGAACATTCACTGTGGAAAGTTCGACCCCATCCACACTGACAGTCACCCATACGAACATCCCAACAAGCAATCGCACCGGCAATGCCAACGTCATCCTACCTGCTGACATCGTCACCCGCAGCGGAGCGCTCGTGGCGACCCGCGAAAGCTACACCGTGAATCGCACCGGTGGCAGCGTGGCGCTCACCTTCAGCGACTGGGGGCTCAATGACACGGACAATGATCTCAGCCAGACGCCGATGCGCTCACCAACGGTCTTCAATTTCTACGAGCCGGATTACCGCTACCCGGGAGTCCTCGCGCAGGCAGGGTTGATCACACCGGAATTCCAGATCACCTCCGACACCACCGTGATTCGCCAGGCGAATTTCACCTACAATGGAATCTTCAACGACCTCCACGGCATCCGGGGGCTATCCAGCTTCAACAACGGCGCTCGCGACATCGCCCTCGATTTCCGGCCATGGATGGGTCAAGGCCCGGGCGGCCTGCCTTGGCTTCACAACAACAACCTCGGAGCCTTTGTGGACCAGATGAATCTGCTCTTGATGGCCGGCCAGCTTCCCTCCACCGGGACGAATGACTACACCTCCACGCCGCGAAGGATCGTCAACGCCAAGCAGGTCATCACCAACTATGCACAGTCGCTACCTTACGACCGGATCGTCTCAAGCATCGGCACCGCCGCCTTCACCACCGTCAAGGTGGCCTCGCACGGCTATACCACCGGCCAGAGTGTGACCCTTTCCGGAGTGGTTGGCAGCGGCTTTAGCCCGACGATCAACAACACCTTCACCCTGGTCGTGACAGGCCCTGACACCTTCACCGTTCCTGTGACATGCACCACCGTGACGGCAAATCTTGCAGCCGCAAACGCGACCGTTTCCGGGGTGACAAAATCGATCACCGGCTTGAGTGGATTCTGTGCGGTGAATGCGACGAATCATGGAGTGGCCACTGGCCAGACGGTGACGATTTCCGGCGTGACCGGCGGTGCCTTCACTCCGCCGGTGAACGGCTCATTTGTCGCCAATTCAACGAGCACCGGCACCTTCCTGATTCCAGTCACCCGCACCAGCAGCACCGGCCAGAATACAAGCAACGCACGGGTTTCCATCGCCGGCGGATTTCCAGACCTGATTCGGGACCGCATCAGATCGATCGTCCACCTCATGGTCACATCGCCCGATTTCATCATCCAAAGATAAGCTCCGCCACACCCCTAACATCTTCACCGCAACATGGAAAAAAAATCATTCTATCTTCCTACCCGGCGGGACTTCATTCGCAAATCCTGCATGGCGGTCGGCACCATCTCGGTTGCGCAAACCATCCGCGATCTGCGTCTGATCAACTCAGCCGCCGCCCAGGAAGTATTCAGCGACTATAAGGCGCTCGTCTGCGTGTTCCTCGGTGGTGGAAACGACTCGAACAATCTCATCGTGCCCCGGAGCGGAGCCGAGTATTCCAATTACTCCGCGATCCGGCAAAACCTCGCCCTGCCCGCCAGTTCCCTGCTCCCCATCAATCCGCTCAACTCCGATGGCCGTGACTACGGCCTGCATCCCGGCTGCTTGGAACTGCAGCAGCTTTTCAACGAAGGCAAACTCGCGACCCTGTTCAATGTCGGTCCCTTGGTCTATCCGCTGACGCGGACCCAGTATTCGGCCAACTCCGTGGCCAGACCACCCCAGCTTTTTTCGCACAGTGACCAGGTCACGCACTGGCAGACCTCGCTGCCGGACCAACCGCCGCGCAGCGGTTGGGGCGGGCGCATCGCAGACCTTTTACACCCAGATCAGCTCGACCTCATCAACGGCCTCCCCGGCTCCAACGCGGCCAAGATCGCGCTCTGCACCTCCATCGCCGGAAACAACACGTTCCAGGTTGGCGGGACCTATCAGCAATACCACGTAGGCACGAGTGGTGCCGTCAGCATGAGCAACGTCTCGGGTGACCGCTTGCAGGCGGTCAAGGACATCCTCTCCATCCCCTCCAACGTCGTCTCCAACCTCCAGCGGCAAGCCTATGCCGACGTCGTGGATGGCGCTCTGGCCACCGGCGATTTGCTCAACAACGCGGTTTCCAACACGACAAACGCCAGTTACTGGACCACGCCTTTTCCCACCGGGAGCAGCCTCTCCGACCAGCTTCGCATGGTGGCACGCATCATCGAAGGGCGCGGAGCGGACAAGCTGAACATGCGGCGGCAGATCTTCTACGTCACCGACGGCGGCTACGACACACACACCTCGCAGGTCCAGAACAACGGGGCCACCGAGGCAGACCGCCTCCTCGGCGAGCACGCCAACCGACTGACGCGTGTCAGCAAGTCGCTCTTCGCTTTCCAGCGGGCGATGGAGCAGCTCAATTTGTCGGATCGAGTAACCACCTTCACCGCCAGCGACTTCGGCCGGACCTTCCGCACCAACGGCCAAGGCAGCGACCACGGCTGGGGCAGCCATCACCTGATGATGGGTGGTGCCGTGCGCGGAGGGCGCATCTACGGGACCTTCCCGACACTTCAGACCAATGGCCCGGACGCCGTGCCAACTTCCAACGAAGGCCGCTGGATCCCCACCACCTCGGTCGATCAATACTCGGCCACGCTTGCCAGATGGTTCGGAGTTTCCGAATCCAACCTCGCAACCGTGTTTCCCAATATCGGGCGCTTTGCCACCATGGATAACTTCATGCTCTAACATCATGTCCATTTTTTCCAACAGGAGGATCAACGTCCTGCTCGTCATCATCGCGGTGGCCTTTATTTGGAATCACAATCGCAAGACAGCGGATGAGACATCGCCGGAAAATCTGGATCCCGGGAAAACCGCCGTGCAAGCTCCACCGCCCGCTCCGGCAGAGATTCCGGATTTACCCGCCGCGCCCGCCGCTGCTGATCCCGCCGCACCTGATTCCGATGCTCCAGTCGCCACGCCTCCTACTCCGGTTCCTGCACCGCCCGCTGCGGGGGGCGTTTTCCCCGGGTCCGTCAACGAAACACCCGCACCTGCAGAAGACATCGCAGAAGAGATCAGCGCGCTTGATGCAACGCTGCGAAACTTCCGCGCAGCCCTTGGTGAAAACCCTGTTGGCTCAAACGCCGAAATCACCAGTGCCCTGCTCGGAAACAATCCCAAGCAAATCAAATTCGAGTTACCGACAGGTTCCAGCCTGAACGCCGATCAGGAAATGTGCGACCGTTGGGGCACACCGTATTTTTTCCACCAAATCTCCGGCACCCACATGGAAATTCGTTCCGCAGGTCCTGACCGCAAAATGTGGACGGGGGATGATTCCCAGATGTAACTCACGACGGAATGGTGATGGACCGCACCTACCTCGCAGGCCGCACTGGAAACGTAAAATGCAGCGCTGCATCGGTCGCTTCTATCCGAGTTTCCGCAAACAAATCACAAGTGCCCGCTGCCGCTGGACGGAACCGGAAATCAATCTCCACGCTCCCCGGCAATTCAGGCCTTGCGGCCGGGCCGGTAGCTCGGATTGGGATGGCCTCCTGCGCAGCATTGGTAAATGCAATCAGCTCGATCAACGAGTCAGACTCCTGCGGGATTAGCTTCATCGGCTGACCATCCGCTCTCGTCAGAGTAAGACGAGCGACAGCAATTTCGCCGACGCGCGGAGGAGCCCCCACGAAGCGCAACCCGGCAGTGATCCCCCCGCGAGTCGAAACCATCGACTCACCCGTCACAGCCGCTCCTGCGGCCACAGGCTCCGCCAAATCGATGCGCAGCAATTCTTCTCCCGCCCTCTTCTCCTGAATCGCCGCGATCCAGAGGCAGTAAGGCCCTGTGTGCTGTGGCAAAAAGGACGCGGAAAACTCGCCGGGCAGCTCCGTCGCCGAAGCGCTTACGTGGTGGAAATCACTTCCATCAACCGCTACCAAATAGGCGTGGCATTCGGCAACCCTTGCTTGCCCGTTCCCGTTGTTTTTCTTAATGACTGCAAAAGTGATATCTAACGGATTTCCCGCCCTGGGTGCCCCCGGATTCCTTACCAGGACCGCGCGTAATTCCGGCTTCAAGGGAGCTAACAGATGAGTCAAGGGAATCAACGGCTTCAACTGTTCTGCGGGAAACTGCTCACCCACCAGAGCCGTGCCAGCTTCGATTTGTAACAACTCAGCACGAAGCCCCGTGGCATCGCCACTTAGGGCGAACTGATTCGACGGTAACGTCCTCCCGGCGACAAGTTGCACCCCGATTGCGACCCGAGCCCGTTGCTCCGGAGTCAGCAGGGCGCGCCGCTCCATGAACCTCAGATGGGAGACCAGCGCAGCCATCCGCTGCGGCCACAAAACCAGTTGTCCGCTGGCGAGCATGCGCTCGAACTCGTAGCGTTCCACCTGCACATTTTCCCAAGCGTCACCCGTCGTAAGAATATCGCGCCCGCAAAGTTGCTCCGGAGCATTTTGTGCCGGAGTGCCCAGCGTCGCGCCCAGCGAAACGACACAAGCACACCATGGAAACGAAAAACGCATAGCCCACCCAATCAGAGCTTGCGACAGCTTTCAACTGCTGCTTACTAACGTCGCTATGAAAGTTTTATGCCTTCTCACCATTCTCTCATCCCTCACGATGGCTTGGGCGGAGGAAACCCGTGAATTCACCGTCCGTGGCGTCGTGAGAAAGACACTTCCGGCGGAATCCCAGATCATCGTGAAGCATGAGGAGATTCCCAGCTATATGCAGGCAATGACGATGCCGTTTCAAGTGCGCGATCCCAAGATTCTCGAATCGGTCAAACCCAACGATATCATCATCTTCAAGCTCCACGTTACGGGACAAGATCACTGGATTGACGAATTGAAAATCACGGGCTTCGCGACACAGGAAAATGCCCCTGCCCGCCCGCAGGCGACCGACATCGCCCCTTTCAACACTGGCGACCCTCTTCCCGCTCTGACATTCACTGACGAACGAGGCCAAGCTCTCAAGCTTGAGGAATACCGTGGCAAGGCCCTCGCCATCACCTTTCTTTACACTCGTTGCCCGTTACCCAACTTCTGCCCGCTCTTGTCCGAGAAATTCCGCACCGCCCAAGAGTCCCTGCTCGCCGACGCGGCCGCGCCGAAAAACTGGCAGCTTCTATCGATTAGCATCGACCCGGAGCACGACAAGGCCGAGGTCCTTCAGCGCTATGCCAAACAACAACGGGCGAACGCCGCGCACTGGCGCTTCGCAACCGGAAACCTGCGTGACGTTACCGTGCTGGGCTTGCGATCAGGCCTCGAGTTCTGGGAAGGTGGTAGCGAAATCACCCACAACCTCCGCACGATCGTCTTCGATTCCCAAGGCCGCATGAGGCGGATTTTTTCCGAAAACACCTGGACCGCCAAGGAACTCGCCGACGAACTTCGAGCTGCGGCCATTTCTAACAAATAGCCCGTCCATGGCGTGAGCCTCACAAAGTTTTGGCGTAAACGGCTCATGCGCGGCATGGTAGGGATAAGCTTGCTCATGCGAGGCATTGTAGGGGCGTGTCTATGACCGCCCAAGTGACTGAAGAGGTGGT
>CALMKO010000309.1 GCA_937867415.1 uncultured Verrucomicrobiota bacterium
CCTTGGCTCCCTCATTGCGGATGCGCAGCTCTTCTTCCGCCAGCGAGTCCCGGAGGAGTCCAAGGGCCGTTGAAACGTCGTCTTTGTCGGAAGCTTGATGGGTTGTCATCATTTGGCGTTTGTCGTCGGGGAAAATTGGCGGGCGAATTCTAGCAAGCGGAGATTGACTTTCTCGCGGTCGGGGGCGGCGTGGGCTTCGCGGTGGCAATTCGGGCACAGGGCGACGCAGGTCCATGGTCGGTCGCTTTCCTCAACGCCGAGGATGTGGTGAACGTCCAGAAATCCGGGGTAGTCGCGCTTTGCTCCGCATTCTGGGTTTTCGCACGCGAGGCCGCTTCTTTTCAAAACAGCCCGCCTCACAGCGGGATCGCGCTTCACTCCGGAGGTTATTTTTTGGATTCGCTCGGCTTCATCCCTACCGATCAGATCGGGATCGAAACCGATCAGGTCATCAAGGGTGTCGTTCTTCGAATCCGCTACTTGCTTGACGACCATCTTCATCAGGTCGGTGACTCCGGAATGTTGCCAGAGCTTTTGCGGAACAGAGGGAGCGAGGTCATCCTGAAGCCAGAGGGTCGGACTTCCGCCGTTCTCGGCGTGGTTCTTTTTCCGGTTCCCCATGGTTTTTGACTGAATCAGTTTGGCGCTCTCGTCGCGTTGCGCCGTCCAGATTTCAGTCAGCGATACCAAGGCAATTAGAGCGGCGTGGACGATTTTTGATCCATCCCGTTGAACCACCAGCAAGTCGGTTGCTCCTTCTGTGCGGAGTTTATTGGCATACGCATTCAGTGTTTTTTCCCAAGCCCCGTCCTTCACATTGGCCAGGAGTTGGCTGGCGGAATAGGTTTCGGCTTTTCCTTCCCTACCACGCCTCCAGCAGAGTTTCACCCGCATGGAAACATCCCGCCCGGACGGGTCCACCGCGTGGATTGTTTGGGATTCATTCTGGCCGTATCTCCGGCGTTGTTCATCAACTCCGGTGAATCCGCGCTCCTCCAGAAACGAAGCCAACATGGCTCGGGTAATTTTTTCGGCTTGGTAGCTTTCGGTGGTTCTGAATTCGCGTGGCATAGGTTTGATTTAGAGCAAACATGAAGGATGCCGCTAGGTAGACTAGCGGGGTGTCGAATTGCGTTTGATGTAATTACGAAATTGTTCTTCCGTCATTTTGTTGTGTCTGCCATCATAGGTGCTTGAATCACCGTTGTATGCGGAACTGGTACTGAAGAAGACAAACGCCCCTTTAAGGTACCTGCTTACCAGTCTCGCTGATTTGGGCAACGTTTCCCCATTGAATTCATTTTCGTCCCAATGGCGATACGACACGTACAGACCTGGTTCAATCTCCGTGAGCGTTTCTCTGCTATTGTCAGAGTCCATCGCCCCGTCAACTCCTGAGGCTTCAATTGGCTCCGCTTCTAGCCTAAAATAGCTCCAGTTAGTATCGTTTCCAAAAGACTCGTAAGTAAGCTTCGATGGCTTTAAAATCTCCGCAACTCTATAGCCGATGTGTAGTTCGATCATTCCGTCTTCTCCCGCTCGGGATACGTTGGTGATAGTGTTGCCTCCTCCATTGGGATAAAACATGTGATTCAATGCCGGAACTTTTGCAACTTCAGAAAGTACTGCACAGATCGCATCCAAATCTGACCACGTGGTTTGTGATGGCGCCCCGAGCGGAAAAAGCTTTTGGGTAAGTTCGTTCCATTCAATCGCGTTCTGTTTGTGAAAATTCTTAATTATATTGGTCCATTCTTGCAGCCTCAATACCACATCATCTATTGCCGGTCGTAATGCTGGATCCGGGTCGGTACACTCGACCAGCAGACGGTCAAGTTTAGTTGTATACAGGCCGGACATATAATTAGACAATGAGAGCGCTGAAACTGGATTATATTGGCCATCAAACCCAAGTTCCTCTCTGGTGAGAGCAATCCAAAGCGATTTTGAGAAAGAATAAACATCAGCGGGTAAACCATCAGCTTCCGAGGCGTTTCTGCGCATTTCTGGAGCCATAGTAAACTTGGCACCAACATCTCGCTTTGGGCGGGTAATGTTTATTCGATCAGGATACTTGACCAAGCCAAAATCCGAGAAGCAAGGTTGACCATCAAGATACAAAAAGTTTGCTGGCTTGATGTCGCGGTGTGCGATTCGTTGATTATGAAGTTTACTGAGAATCTCTCCAAGTTTAATGAACTCAATGACCCTTTCTAAGGGTGGTAGATCATTGATTACTTTGTTGAATGGCATTGCTATTGGCATTACAAACCAAGGCGCAACTCCTGAACTTAGATCAGGAATATATTTTTCGATTAGCGGAATAATACCTACAGTATTTCCAAGCTTTTCTAGCGTTTCGGTTTCGATCTTGAAGCGAGCGTATGCCTCCGCATTAATGGTAGTTAGCAGCTTGATTGCATGCGGTTCATGCCCCGGTCTTGTGACTTTCCAGACCACGCCGTTGCCGCCAGATCCGAGGCGCTTAACTAATGTCCATTCCCCGAACTTTCTTCCTGTCTTGTAGGCGCTATGCTTCTTTCTCGAATTTTTCATTTATTGCTCCAACTTTGCCTGCTTAAAAAACTTAGTGATAGACCGCGGACATTTGATTGGGCAATCATGACTCGGCCAGTTTGAGTTCACGGATTAGCCACATGACTCGCTTCCGTGCGATAGCGATAAGTTCAGCGTAAGATAGGATGGTAATGTTTTCCCTTTCGTTTATGGAACTCATGGCAGTCACCTTCCCCTTCCCAATAAGCAGGATGTGAATCTTCTGAAGCGAATTCTGGAGATCGTCCCGATATTTGATGGCTTGGGCTTCATCATTCCGATCAAGCGTGTGGTTGGGGCGCTTCAACTCTATGACGGTAGTATTGTCGGCCATGTCGTGAGCAACAAGAAGGTCGGGCCGCTTTTTGGCTCTGTCCCCTTTGTATTTTCCGTCGAGGTAGCTTTCGATCACCCTTTTCAAGGTTTCATTGGAACTGATGAGCTTGCCGTGAATATCGAGCAACCATAGATTCGCTTCGAGAACTCGATGGACATCGGCCTCGACGGTTTTGGGGTTGTCGATCAGTCGCTGGAAGTCATCCAGTACACGGTTCCGGTATTGTGCTTGGCGGCCCACCACGGATAAGTCCGCGATACCAAACTCGATCAGAGCTTCGGCAAGTGCTTCAACCTCACCGATCTTTGCGTTGTCGAGTTTTTGGACGACTTGCCAATAGGGTTCGTATTCCAGGGCATCCAAAACAACCGAAATGATTGAGCCAAATTTTTCTTCATCCTCGAAATAGAAGCGTTGGAGGACACGCTCAAGAGCGCGATTGGCAAACTGACGTTTGTATTCCGGAAGTTTCTCCAGTTTCTGATTAATGGTTTTCTGATAGCGGGCTTTGGCGGCACGCATTTCCGCGCCTCGTGTTTCCTCCAGGCCTTTTGTGACTACAGTAGCCAGCTTCTTGGTCATTTCCTGAAAGGCGACGTGATTCTCAACGAAACCTCCGTTATCCGCCGTGACGCAATCAAGATCGACACCTTCAAGTTCCGCCTCGCCATATACCTTGCCAATGAGGTTTTTTGGAATGAGTTCGTTTTCGTTCAAGCCGAGCATCTGAGGCCGGCCAATCACTTTTCCTCCGGCACGAATGGCAATCCCAGCATCTCTAACATTCCTCTTGCCATCTGCTACTGTGAACTTGAGCTTTACTGTCCCACCTGATTCCAGAGGTATAACCTGCTCGAAACTTGCTCCCGGAAGGTCTTCCACTCCAATGGTCTGGCCATTGATCACAATCTCGATGTCACTTTCACGTCCATATTCCCGAATCAACAACGCCCTCATTTTCTCTGGATTGGGGAATGAGAGGTTCTGATTCAAATCCCGCAATTCAATCGTTGTTCCTGCATGAGCTACATCGTCAGACGATGTCTCAACAATGATTTCATAGTCCTCCAAGTCTCGATTGGAAACTAGCAACTCGGATTTCCGAAGCTGAAAAGAGGAGCGGATACCTCTTGCAATAGTGGATAACACCATCTGATCGGCCACCATCAACCCCGCAAATTTCCCGATGCCCTTTTGGCCCTTCACAAGTCGGTTGAGCTTTTTGGTTCGCTCGCCGCGAAGCGTCCTGCGGTTTCGGCCAATGTGAAGGTATTCGCTTTCCACTTCGGGAGCGGTCATTCCGCTACCGTTATCGGTGATGATGATCGGATCTATCGTCATCGGTTCAGGTAATTTGATCTGAACCTTCGTGGCGTCTGCATCCCAGGCGTTGTCCACCAACTCCTTGAGCGCCTGCTCCGATGAGCGATAGCTTTCACCAAGAATCTCAGCAATGCGAGGATCGACTTTGAATGAACTTTTTTGCTGGTTGCTCATGGTTGAAGAGTGGTTTCGAGTTGCCTTACTAAGTCGAGCGCGTCTTCCACTTCTTTTCTGTAAAGTGGTGGGTTTCCGGAGTGAGCAGCAGGATTGAGGACTCTTTCTGTACAGGCTAGAATGTCGTCGATGAGCTTGATTTGCCGCAGGCGTTCCACCTGCTGTTCAGACAATAATCTCCGTAGTCGGTCTCGATTGGTCTTCAGTCGGCCACGGGTTGCAGGATCAAGATCTTCAGCTTCATCTAGATCTGTATCGCCCGATGCAACGAGCATGTTGCGATATTGGGCGGGAGTGTTG
>CALMKO010000310.1 GCA_937867415.1 uncultured Verrucomicrobiota bacterium
TCCCAATCCCCCACCCTCCTCAGACACTCGATTTCGTAAAATCCTGCATAATCCCCGTCCGATTGCCCCGCGCCAGCCACCTTGATTTTGGCAAACACAGCTTGAGCTTCCCGATATTTCCTTCCCTGATAGAGATCCAGCGCCGAGACGAACTCGCGGGTCTTTGGTAAAACGGACGGAATGCTTTCATTGGAGAGCTTCACCCGCGGCAGCTCGTCCGCAAGGTCGCCACCCTTTTGAAAATCCTCAAGCTCGCCCAGATACCTTGATTTTGGAAAATCTTTGAAAAGTCGCCGTGCATAAATTCGAGCCTCTACGATTTCCCCGAGCCATGCAGCGGTCCGGACGAGGTGATAGAGATGATCCTCACGCTGCGCATCATTTCCACCATACCCTTCGAGCAGACGATAAGCAGCGAAGGCACCACGGACATTACCATTTCTCTCATGGATGAGCGCTAGAGCCGTGAGACGGATGGCGCTGCCTGACTCCCCTTCAGTGAAGTTCACGAGCTGATAGACCAGAAGCGCCGCCCCTTCCATGCCCGACGCAAGCACATCCCCGGCGAGCTTGAGGTAAACGGCCGCATACGCAGCCCCGCCCCCATGGTCCATGGTCAACTCACCCCGGTTTTTTCCGATGAAATCCACTAGCGCCTGCTCGTTCTTTGTCTCCACCACCCGTCGGACCAGTGCTTGAAACGCAGCGACGATCCCCGCGTCCGGGGTCGGGAAATTCACCTTGTTGTGAATGGCGATTTCCAGATTCTCATTGCCCTCGGCGATGTTTCCCAGCTGATACTCGCAGATCGCCAGATTCACGTAAAAAGCCCCTTTCGGAAAATCGTCGTCCGTCTTCTCCCGTTCGTCCACAAACTTGCGGAAACGACTCTTCGCAAGCTCCCAATGCTCCGCACCCATCGCTGCTTCCCCCCATTTCAAGAGAGCTAGCTTATGGAACCGGTTTCCCCGGTCCGCTCCCCGGTTGGGAAAATCCCGATAGCAAATCTCGAACGAGTGCATCGCCGCCGACCAGCGTTTCAGCTTCATTTCGCAGATCCCCTTGCGATAATAAATGCTGCCAAACTGCGCCCCGTAGGATTCATACGGCTCGTTGCGACCGAAGCGGGAGAGCGCCTCTTCATGATCGCCGAGCGCCTGCTCCCATTTTTCCTGATTCATCGCCAGCTGCGACTTCTCCGCCAAGACCTCCAAACCCTCGGCAACTAACAACTCCGGCCGGATCCACAGACACAAGATCACCGTCGTCCGTAAAAACCTCGACACCCTCAAATGGTAAAATCTCGTTTGCACCGGAAAATCTGAAAGTTTTCTTCTCGCCAAAAAGCAACTTGACGTGTTCAATTGATTAGCGTTTAACCGCTGCGATGAGCCTGCATCAATTATCCAGCCGCCTCAAGCAAACGTTCGGCTATGATGAATTTCGCCCCCTCCAGCGCGAAATCATGGAAACCTCGCTCGCCGGGAAAGACGCTCTCGCCATCCTGCCCACCGGAGCCGGGAAGAGCCTGTGCTATCAGCTTCCAGCGCTCGTCCGCGAGGGGCTCACCCTCGTCGTCTCCCCACTCATCGCCCTCATGAAGGATCAGGTCGATCAATTGGAAGCCAGCGGCGTCGCCGCCACCTTTCTCAACTCCACCCTCGACGGCGAGGAGGCCCGCCGTCGCATCGACGGCCTCGACGCGGGCGCTTATCAGCTGCTTTATGTGGCCCCGGAGCGCCTGATGCTTCCCGACTTTCTCTCCCGCTTGGAGCGTTGGAAAATCGCAGCGCTCGCCGTGGACGAGGCGCATTGCATCAGCGAGTGGGGCCACGACTTCCGCCCGGAATATCGCCGCCTCAAGGAAGTCCGACAACACATCCCATCCATTCCCGTGCTGGCACTCACGGCCACCGCCACCGAGCGCGTTCGCGAAGACATCGTCAAGCAGCTCGAGCTCCGCACCGCCGCCGTCTTCCTTGCAAGCTTCAACCGCCCGAACCTCAAATATCAAGTCATCGCAAAGTCCGGAGCCGCAGCCCAAGTCTGCAACTTCGCCAATGCCAGACCCGACGAGTCAGGCATCGTCTATTGTCAGTCCCGCAAGAATACCGAGGCCCTTGCCGCCACTCTCCGTGCCCAAGGATTTTCCGCCGTAGCCTACCATGCCGGACTTGACGCCCAGGAGCGTGCGAAAAACCAAGATGCATTCCTCCGTGACGAGGCAAAAATCGTCTGCGCCACCGTCGCCTTCGGCATGGGCATCAATAAGCCGAACGTCCGCTACGTCATCCACGCCGACCTCCCGAAGAACATCGAGGGCTACTATCAGGAAACCGGCCGCGCCGGACGGGATGGCCTACCGGCCGACTGCCTGCTCCTGTTTTCCCGTGGTGATGTGATGAAATACCTCAAATTTCTCGACGAAATTCCGGATGAGCAAGCGCGCGAGGTCGCCCACCGCCAACTCGACCAGATGACCCACTTCGCAGAAAGCGATCGCTGCCGCCGGATCGGCCTGCTGGGTTATTTCGGTGAAACCTGGGAGCTCGAAAACTGCGGTGCTTGTGATCACTGCCTCCACCCCCGGGAAAAATGGGATGCCACGGTCGATGTACAGAAGCTTCTCAGCTGCGTCCTGCGCATCCGCCAGGCTGGAAATTTCAATGTCGGCCTTAACCACATTTCAGAAGTCCTCACCGGCGGCATGTCGGAAAAAATCATTCGTTGGCAGCACGACCGCTTGAGCACCCACGGCATCGGCAAGGACCAGGCCCGCAGTTATTGGGTGGATCTTGGGCGCCAGTTGTTGCGCGCCGGGCTGTTAGCGGCGAGCACCGACAAATTTCCCACCGTGTCCGTCAGCCACCAAGGGTTGGATGTTCTGAAAAAACGTGAAACCGTCCTTCTCACCCGTGCCATGAGCGCGCCCCGGACCAAAACTCCGAGGACGGGCGAAATCCCCTGCGATTCCGATCTTTTCGAAAAACTGCGCAGCCTTCGCAAATCCCTTGCCGACGCCCGCAACATTCCTCCCTATGTGGTCTTTTCAGACGTCACGCTGCGGCATTTTTCTCGGGAATATCCAAGCGACACTGGCGCCATGTTGCGCATTCCCGGCGTCGGCGAGAAGAAGCTCGCGGACTATGGCCACGCCTTCATGGACGCGATCCGCGAGTGGCTCAGCAGTCAACCCAGACAAGCATTCACCCCGCTGGACCCGCCGTTGGTGGAACGGCAGGCCAGAACCACACCGGCTCCGCTCGGCGGCTCCCCCGCCCTTTCCGTAGAGCTTTTCAAAAGCGGCCAAAGCATCGCCGAGATCGCCCGAACGCGTGGATTGGTCGAGAGCACCATCGAAAACCACCTCGCACAAGCAATTGAAAACGGCAACACCTTCGATCCACGCGCATTCTACACCATCGAAGAAGAACAGGAAATGCGAACCGCCTTCGAAGGCTACGAAGAGACCTCACACAAACCGGTTTACGAGCACCTCGGAGGGCGAATCAGCTATGGAAAGCTCAGGCTCTATCGGGCCATGAACCGCTTTTGCGAACCTGCACCGTGAGGACCAAACTCTCCGGCAGGTCATTCCCGCCCCAGGTTCAATGCTGCGGGGTGAGAACAGGCGGTGACCCAAAACCCGTGATCAAGGTCACCAAGCCAAACGGTTAGTGCCGTGTAAGACAAAAGCCGTTTCAGGTGGGAAGGGCGCATCGCCTCTTGGTCCTGATGCAGCAAGCGATGGGGAGCTGACTATTCTTTGGATAACGAGCGAATCTTGATATTGCGGTAAGCGACGGTATTGCCGTGATCTTGGAGAAGGATATGACCTTCCGGAAGCTCGCCGAACGCATTCCATTTGGCATATTTGCTGGTGGCGACGGTTTTCCTCCAGTCTTCCGAGCCGCGCTCAAACTCAAGGGTTTTGACGCCGTTGAGGGTGAAGGTCACTTTTTTGCCGTTCGATATGATATTAGCCGTATTCCAACATCCGGGAGGATACACCCGCTTGGTGGAAGGGGCGGCGATCATGTCGTAGAGCGAGCCGATGGTGCGATTGCCGTCGCGGCCGAGTTTGGCATCCGGATGCCGGTCGTCATCGAGGATTTGGAACTCGGGCCCGATGGCCGAGCCTGCGCCTTTGTTGATGGATGGGTCCACGAAGATCTTGATTCCGCTGTTGGCTCCGGGGGTGATTTTGAAATCCACGCTGAGTTCGAAGTTCGAGAATTTTTCCAGAGTGATGATATCGCCGGCGGCAGCGGATTCGGCTCCGCCGGTCTCCGTGATGACGAGTTCACCGCCTTGGATTTTCCAACCGCCCTTGGGAAAATTCGGTCCCTTGGCGCTGCGCCATCCTTGGTTGCTTTTGCCATCCCACAGCAGCTTCCAGCCTGCCGCGGTTTCCGCTGCGGTGAGGGTGTTTTGCACCGGCGCAGGGAGCTCTTGGATACGGAGGTTGCGCCAACGGACTTGGGTGCCGCCGATGGCGGGGTCATCGATACTGTGCACTTGCAGCGCGATGAAGCCGGCGGGCGTCAGGTTGTCCACAATCGAGGCGCAGGGACTGCCATTGAGAATGGTCTTCAGGGTGTTTCCGACCGCTTCGACACGGACCTTGTTCCAGTCCTGTTGTTTGAAAATGGCGCGCCCCTGATCGCTGAAGGTTTTACCCGTGCCGCCGAGGATTCCTGGGTAGAGCCAAGACCGGCGCCCCTCGTCAAAGATGCCAGCCGACCACCAACGGTCTTTTTTGGGGTCGGGATCGATTTCGATTTGATAGCCATGGACCCGATTGGCACCGATGGAGATTTTCTTCCCCTCCCAGGCTAATTCGGTAGCGGTAGGAAACATTTGGCTGCGGATTTGAACTCCGGAGTTAAGCCGGGGATCCACCTTGAACTCGTATTCGAGGATGAAGTCGCTGTAGTCGCTTGCGGTGCAGAGAAAGCTGTTGGGAGTATTCATCACCGAGGTGCCCACGATGGTGCCGTCCTCGACGGTGTATTGGGCCTTGCCGCCGCGCTGAATCCAACCTGCGAGGTCATTTCCGTTGAATAGATTGGACCACTCGCCGGCGATCAGAAGGTGGGTAGAGGCAAGAAGAAGAAGGGATGAGTTACGAAGAAGATGCATGGGTGCGGGTAGGTCTGAGAACTACGAATCACCGCGTGAAATCTTACAAACCAATTTCGACGATGGGTGGTTTTCTCATCCGCCGAGGTAGCTCATTTCCGCCTTTTGCCGATTCACCTGGCCGCGCTCTTCCGAGTAGCGGTCGTCGCGCACTTGCCAGATGGCAATGACGAGGTTGGCAAGGCGCTGCGGGTCGGCGGAGCTGCGGAGAAGCGCCTTGAGATCGTGCCCCGCCGCGGCAAAGAGACAGGTGAAGAGTTTGCCGTCCGCCGAGAGACGCAGGCGTTGGCAATCCTTGCAGAAAGGCTTGGTAACCGAGCGGATCAGGCCGACTTCTCCTTGCGCATCGTGGTGGGCCCAGCGGGCGGCGACTTCTCCGCGGTAGGCGGGAAGGCGAGGCACCAAGGCGAATTCCTGGGCGAGAATCGAGAGGATTTCATCGCCAGAGACGACTTCGTCGAGCTTCCAGCCATTCGTTTCTCCGACGTCCATGTATTCGATGTAGCGGAGATCGACCTGATGGTCACGTGCCCAACGTGCCAGCGGAAGGATTTCGCCCTCATTTACCCCCCTTTGAATCACGGCATTCACCTTCACGGGCAGACCGAATGCCTGTGCGGCCTGGATCCCGGCAAGCACCCGCTCGACCTTGGCGGCGACGCCGTTCATCTGGGCGAAGATGTGGGGGGACAGTGCATCCAGGCTGACGGTAACCCGGTTCAAGCCTGCGAGTGCGAGCGCCTCCGCATGGTGTGCGAGAAGGACGCCATTGGTGGTGATGGCGATGTCCTGCACCCCTGCAATAGCGGCAAGCATGGCGACGAGGTCTTCCAAGCCGCGGCGTAGCAGCGGCTCGCCGCCGGTGAGTCGGATTTTTCGGATACCCAGCGGAACCATGATCCTTACCAGGCTGACAATTTCCTCGAAGGAGAGGAGTTCATCGTGCGGCATGAACCTGTAGCCCGGGCCGAATACCTCGACAGGCATGCAGTAGCGGCAACGGAAGTTGCAGCGGTCTGTCACGGAGATGCGCAAGTCGCGCAGGCCGCGGGCGAGGAGATCAGTTGGAGCTTGCATTCGACCGACTTGGTTTGCGAAAATCACGCCGGTTCGGAGGATGTTAGATCGATGGCCAACAATCTACCGCATCCTGGGAGGAAATGAAATTCACCGGGTCTTGAGGTGGACGCTGGAGCGCAGCACCGAGCCTTCTTTGCGGCTGTGTACGGTCATTTTGTCGAGGTCGCTCAAGAGTTCGATGGATTTGCTGACCATTTCCAAATCCTCTGGTGGCAAGGCCGAGCCGGTGAGAGTCTCGGCATTTTCCTCGACGAGCGAGGCGGTTTCCTTGGCAAAGGCTTCGAGAGCTTTGAAGTTGATGGTGAGCCAGAATCCGTCGCGTGCGGGGCTTGGGGAATCCGCCTTGGCGACGAGATCCAGAGCGTGATTTTTCGAGGTGGATGCCACGAACCACTTGTCGCCCACGGTGACGGAAGGAAGAAAGTCGTCGGTAAAAAACGGCATGGGGAAGAACCAGGTGGTGTTGCCATTTTTTTCCGAGCTGATGGGCTTCTGCATGGGGATCGGGCTGCCAGTCATCTCGCTGACCTTGGCAAGAGTTCCGGTGAGGGAGGTATTCATTTTCTCCCAAGAGGCTGCGAGCTTCGAGCGATCTGTAACGGGGCAGACCATGGAGATACGAGGCACCTTGGCCTTGTCTACGACGTTTTGAGGGAGACCGGGAATGGCGGGCGCGCCCCCCTTCAGATCGACAACCCATGCGCTTTCATGACCGAGGCCGCCGCTGAGTTGATTGCTCAAGGCGTCCCACATGGCCACCATCTCGGGGCGGAAGGTGCTGTCGAACATTTTGGCCATTTCCTTGAACTGGACCATGGCCTCATCCTGGATGGGGCTTTCCGCGATCTTCAGGGTCATGGCATAAGCCGTTTCTAGCAGCGCTTCGTAATACTCGCGGGATTTTTCGCTAAAAACGGCATCTCCCGTCATGTTTGCGAAACATACCACGTCCTCGGAATCCCCGAGATGGCCGAGTTTGTTCGGGGACTTGAGATCGAGCATCCCGTAGCTGTAGCCGCCGTAGGATTCGATTTTGAGGCCGTCTTCGAAGAATGCGAGCATGCCCGAGGCTTCGTTACCGGCGAGTTTGCGAAGAGCGGCCTCGCGCTCGGCGACGATTTGAAAAAGGGCGTCCAGCTCTCTGGAGTCGCCGAGGCCATCCGCCGTGGCAAGTCCGTCCCGGAGGCCGTTGGTCATTTCCGCCAGTCCGCCGGCGGATTCCAGCATGATGTCGGTGGCTTCTTTCTGGCCGTAGGAGAGGATGCAGAGATCCTTGGAGGCGTAGTTGTCGCTGAATGCGAGGGCATTGGTGGAGACGAGCGATTGGCCGGAATCCGCGGCGAGCTTAAAGTCGTCCGTAGAGGCGCCGATGAACAGAACCACGTAATCCCCGACGGTTCCGCTAAGAAGGACGATGTCTTTTTTAGCGAGCACCGCCAGCAGTTGGTCGACCGTCGCCGCGTCTAACATCTCTTCCATGCCAGCGCGATCTTCGGCAAGGGCAGCGGAGATCTTCGTGCCGAGGATTTTAAGTCCGACGAATTTCTGACCCGCCACCTCGGTTTCGACAGGCTCCACCATTTCACCCAACATGTTTCCATTGGCGATCATGGCGGCCAATTGCTGAGCGGCCTCGGGGCGGTCCGCAGGGTTGGTTTTGAAAGCGGCGTAAATCGGCGGCATCTGGGTTTTCTCGAGCAGTGGCATGCCCGATTGAGGGTCCTTGAGAAGATTCTTGAAGATGTCCTCGCCATAACCATCCGCCATGGCTGCGGTGAGTGTTTCGAGGTTACCGGTCTTGACCGCTGAGGCGAAGGCTGTGGCGATGCCACGCATTTGGAAGTAGCCCATGCGGCGATTCACGGTGAGAAGATTCCCCAATTGAGCACCGCTGGTCCGCCCCATGGCGAGTGTGAACTCCGTACCAAACAAGGATGAGGGGCCGAAGGGTTCGTCGGCCGCCGCCGCAGGATCGGCGGGCAAGGGAGCCTCGCCAGCCTCAGCTTCGAGGGCGTCCATTTCCTCGTCGCCGGCCATCGCCGGGCCGACGCCGATTTCCTGTTGAATCATGTTCCAGAGCTTGCTGGTTTTCATGCGGTTTGCGAGTTTGGTGCCCTCATAGACCGCAATCACCGCTTCGGTGTCTTGTGGGAGATGTTTGGCGAACCCGAGCTTGGCGGCTCGTGCTTCCAGGTTTAGCGCGGGAGCGGCCACCGGAGGTGGCAAGGAAGGAGCCTCAGGCGGCTTCGGCGGTTCTGGGGTGGCAGGAGCTTCCACGATGCTAGCCGGTGCCTCGGGAGTCTTGGCCTCTTCGGCTTTTTTGCACGCTCCCAAGCTCAGAGCGATCGCGGGAAGCCATAACCAGTTGGAATGATTTTTCATGAATGCTGGACGTTAGCGCCTTGGCAGGCGAACGAGCAAGGATATAACTCGACGAAGTGGCGCGAATCCGTGGGCTTGCTGAGAATTTCACGAACCCAACAAGTTCGGGCACCGTTGATGTGGAGACGGCTCATTGACTTGGGAAGACCACCCGCGTCTGGTCCTTGCGCCCCCGGCGCCTGAAAAGGGAAACAGGCGTGGCCACGGAAGCATTAGCGCCCGCTGATTCCCGGGGTGTGTCTCCGAGGGGAGCGCGGTTCTATTTTTTCCGGATATGCCAAATTTCGACCAATTGGTTTCGCTCGGGGATGCGGCTGCTGAAGCGGTCTGTCTGCCCGAGATAGACCGCTTGCGTGAGCTGCTCGGGACGCTTCACCGAGCTGATCAACTGTGCGGCGGCGGTGGCGCGGTCGGATGAGAGAGAGCGGTTGCTATCGACATTCCCGGTCTCCGAGGCGTAGCCGATGGAGAGGAGGAGGTCGCCATCGGGGATGTCGGCGACCATGGTGCGGATGGCGTCTTGATCGGTCGAAGCAAGGGCGCTGGAGCCGGTGGCGAAGCTGAGGGTTTTGACGACATTCGCACCGAGTTTGACGGCGAGGCTGCTGTAGGCGGAAGAGATTTCCGAGTCCGGCATATTTTCCAACTGCCGAAGATTGCGGAACAACTCAACGGCGGCGGGAAGCAGTTCATTTTCCGAGCTCGCGAACAACCTGGCCTTGGCGAGTTCGGCTTCAAGGTCCTTGGCGCGGGCCTCGAAGAACTCCTTGGCACGGAGCGTCTCGTCGAAGCGGCGTTGGAGGTCGGCAAAGTCCTCTCCCGAGGGGCCTGAGGTCATGGTGAGCATTTTTTCCCGTAAAGTTGCCAACTCGGCGGCCAAGGCGTCGCGCTGGGCTTTGAGATCGACGAGGTCACGCCGGAGGATGTCGGTATCGGTGCTGCTGACCAAAGCGCGCTGGAGTTCGTTTTGGAGTCTAACGCTTTCTGCGGCGAGGCTTTGGCGGAGGTTTTCGGAGCGGAGGATCTCAGCATTTCGTGCGGCGAGTTCCGCATCCTTTTGTTCGAGCATTTTTTGGTAGCTGCCAGCGAGGGCGACGAGAGAGTCCGCGTCTTTTTTCAAGCGCCCGGCAATGTTTTCGATGGGCTCGGAATCACCAAGGATGGGGCTGAGGCCCATGGCGATACGCTCGTTGTTATGAACCTGGCGGAGGACCTGCAGCTCAGCCTGGGCTCTTTGGATTTCCGCTGAGCTGGAAGAGGAAAACATCGACCCGTTTTTCAGGACCATGACGATGATGACCCCTAACAGGGCGATGATGACAAAGGCCAGGGCCACGGCGGGCGGAAGGCTTGATTTGACGGGACTGCTCCCCGGGGTTTCCTCGGGCGTGATTTGCTCGCCCGCTGTTTGCGCTTTATCATCCGACATGGCGGGAGGTTGCCCCCCCTGCCCCGCCGCTGTCAACACAGGCGTTGCTCAGGACTCATGAAGGAGGCGGAGGAAATCGGCAGGCTTGTCGAAAAGGTAGTCGGGGCCGGAAGCGGCGAGTGACTCACGGGAATTGAATCCCCAGGTGACGGCAGCGATGGGCACGCCTGCTTTTTGTGAGGCTTTGACATCTCGCAACTCGTCCCCGATGTAGAGCAGGTCCTGGGGTCCAAGCGAGAATGTCTTGCGGATTGCACGGAGGTGCTTGGCTTTGCCGGTGAGCTTGGAAGTGGAGGAAATGAAGTCAAACTGATCACGAAGGCCGTGTGCTCTGAGAAACAGATCGACGTTCGGAGTGGCGTTGGATGTGAGAATTCCGAAGCTACGGACATGGCGCCGGAGTTCGGTCAGCGTTTTCGGCATTCCGGGGATGAGTTGGAGCTGGGTGATGTTTGCCCGCATCATGCTGGTGCCACGGCTGATGAGTGCGGGAACGCGGCGTTTTGGAATGTCCAGGTGATCGAGAAGTTGCTTGAGTGAAAGGTGGCGGAGGCCATCGAGTTCATGTTCCGCAACTTGACGGATGCCGTAGTCCGGGGCGATTTGGTTGAAGATGATGCGCGTTTCGCCGAGCGTGTCCGCGATGGTGCCGTCGAAGTCAAAGACGAGAGTTTGGAATTTCATCGCGGGATGGGTAAGTGGCTAGACGAGGGGAAGGTTCGGATGGATGTCATCGGTCAAGGATGAGGATTCACCTGCAAGATGGCGAAGTAGTCCTGCGAAGGCGATCATTGCCGCGTTATCCGCGCACAAAGCCGGTGGCGCGACAAAAAGCTCGAGGCCCGCCTGGGTGGCAGCCACTTCGAAAGCCCTGCGGAGTTCGCGGTTGAGGCTCACGCCACCGGACAGCGCGATGCGAGTCCGGCCGGTGTGTTGAATGGCACGGAGGGCTTTGTGGATCAGGATGTCGATGACAGCCTGCTGGAATGACGCCGCCAGATCGGGGATGGAAAGCGGACAAGTTTCCCGCTGGAGAGTGTAAAGCACGGCTGTCTTCAAGCCGGAGAACGAAAAATCCAGATGGGGTTCGTGAATCATCGAGCGCGGGAAGCGATAGGCCTGAGGATTCCCCATGAGCGCTGCTTTTTCGATTTCAGGGCCGCCGGGATAGGCGAGGCCTAACATCTTTCCGACTTTGTCGAAAGCCTCGCCCGCGGCATCATCACGGGTGCTGCCAAGTTTCTGATAGATTCCCGGTCTTTCGACATCCAACAACAGAGTGTGTCCACCAGAGACGATCAGGGCGATGTGGGGAGGGACCTCCGTGAGATCCAAAAAGGGGGAAAGAAGATGCCCTTCGAGATGATTGATGCCGATAAACGGTCGGCCGGTGAGGCAGGCCATGCCTTTGGCGGCGGTGCTGCCAATGAGGAGCGAGGAAGCGAGCCCGGGCCCGGTGGTGGCCGCGAAAGCATCAATTTCAGCAATCTTCACGCCGGCCGTGTGCAAGGCGGCCTCGACTAGGCCGCGCAGGTGAAGCGAGTGATTGCGGGAGGCAAGTTCCGGCACGACTCCGCCGTGTTCCCGGTGGAGAGCGATCTGCGAGGAGATCTCGGACGCCAGCACCGTGGTCGGGAGACCGGCCGAGCCGCGCACGAGCGACACAGCGGTCTCGTCGCAGGAAGATTCGATCGCTAGGAGCAATGCCACAGGGTAAATGATGGTGGAGGCTTTGGTGCAGACCCGCAGGCAAGGCGCGGCGACCGGACTTGAAGCGGCGATGGGTGGTGGCCCGTCTATTTCGGGTCGAGGTTTGCGTTCATTTCCTCATCGGTCGGTGTTTTGGACACCAGTCCTGCCTCTGGGATTTCAAGGTTAGCGATCCAGGCAGCTGCGTTGAGGACAATCCGGCGGTGGTCATCGTGTTGCCAATTTTTATGGAAATGGCCTCCTGTGAAGCCAAAAGCGCGACCGCCGCCGAGTTCAGCGGGGCGCTCGTAGGCCCACATGACGTGTTGGGGTTCCTTACGGTCCAGAACTGCCGCGCGAACGGCGGGATTTCCCTCATGGGGACCGTCTTTACGCGTCAAGGATGCCGGAGGGGGGAGGTCGGAAAGAATCGGAGTGACGCCCTGCATGTTTTCGCGGAAGCGCATGTGATAATACCACTCATCGCGAATCTGGAAATCCTTGATTCCACGGGTGATCTCATGCTTGGGGATTTTGAACGAAGCGTCCCAGTGCGGATTCACCGACCAGTCTGTCTCGAAGTAGCCACCGATGAGATCAAGAAACGAGTTTCCGGGTTCCCCTTTGGGAACCTCCACGGCGTAATGGATGCAGCCGATGCCCACACCCGCGGCGGCCATGGCTTTGAGGGCGGCCATTTGCTTCATGGCAGGGTGCCCGGCGCCGCCATCGGCATAGATGATCACAGCCGAGGCGCCGTTGAAAACGGAGGGTTCCTCCGGCCAGCCATCGGTGGTGACCACGGCCTCGATCGGGAGCCCGCTGCGGTTGAGTTGCTCCGCAAGAAGCTTGCAACCCGCACGATGTTCGTGCTGACCGGGGGCGTGGCTGGGTTTTCCGGCGACAAAGACAATCTTCTTTTTCACCGTGGTGGAGATGTTTGTGTCGGCGCGGCTGTTGGAAATGATGAATACCGCCGATCCAAGCGCGCAGGCGATTGGAAAAAGAATCGGGAGCGCGATGCGTCGTGTGAGACTTTTCATGAGGATTGTTTAGAAGCCGTTTGCAAGAGTTGAGACGAGGGCGGCGCTGGCCCGCTCGAGAGCATCCGGCATGGCGTTATTTCTCGCGGTCTGAAGGTTGGACGCCGCGAAGAAGATGCTTGAGCCCTCCGAGATTCCGGAAGCGAGGATCCTGGTGGGGTTTCTGGCGTCCCGCAGCGACCACTGGAGAGTGACTGTGTTTTCGAGTTCCTCGGGGCGAAGCACATTGACGCGCGAGCCCCGGAGGCTCGAGAATTCCAGCCTGCTGAGCGAGCCTTCCAAGACCGCATCCGCCTTATCGATGTTTGAAATCTGATAGGTCCCATCCTGGATCAATGCATCAGTCACCGCAGAGGTCGCCATGGCCTCTCCACGGGGGAAGAGTGTCGCGTTCGAGAACATGGGCACGGTAATGGACCTTACGTTTGCCAGAGAAGCGGGCCTGGAGTTGCCCAAGCGGTAACCCGCACAGGAAACCAGCAACAGTGAAGAAGCGAGCATGAGAACCATTTTCATCGGATTGGAAGATGAAAAGAGTTACTCGCCGAGTTCCTTGAGGCGACTGCGGGCCTTCTCGTAGAGAGGTCCGGACTTGGCGCGGGCCATCACGTCCCGATAGTAAACTTTGGCGGATTCCGACTTGCCAGTTTTCTGATAGAACTCGGCAACATCATAGGACCGCTGGATGTCACGTCCGCCCAGGTTATCAAGCAGCCTGCGGGCTTCAGCATTGTTAGAATCACCGGGGTATTGGATGAGGTAGTCATTGAAAGCCTCGCGGGCGAGATCGAGGTTCGCCTGGTTCTGATTGCCCCGGTCGGCATCTGCGGTGAGCAGCACCCCGACTCGAAACAAGGCAGTCGGTGCTTGCGCACTGCCTGGTTGGTCACTGACGAGTTGGCGGTATGCAGCAATGGCCTCCTTCGGTTTCTTTTTTCCTTCGTATAACTGACCAATCGTAAACTGTGCCTTTGCCGCTTCGGCGGATTTCGGGGCATTGTCACGGACCTTGCCGAGCATGGCGACGGTCTTATCCAGCGAGAGCTTGGTCTTGAAGCCCATCATGCTTGACTTGACGTCACCGTCTGCGGCGGATTGCGCCATGGTCACCTGGCGCTTGTAGGCTGTGGTGTATAATCCACTCCCCTGGTATCGCTTGAGGACCATGTCGTAAGCTTCGAAAGATTTTTCGATATCGCCGCGTTCCTCCAACAGTTGCGCCTGGCGGAACCGGGCTTGGGCGGCGGAAGGAGCAAAAGGAAACTTGGTAGCCACCTGATCATAGAGCCTGATGGCTTTGCCGGTATTTCCAGCGCCATCCGCCTGCTTCGCTTTCTGATAGATTTTCTCCCCCTCATCGGAAGCTACCTGGGTATTACCCGCCATGAGCAGCGGAACCTCATCATCAGAACCACAGGAACAAATCAAAAAAGAGGTGGCGGAAAGCAACGAAAGCGCGATTACCCGAAAGGTCATGGGCGCAAGCATAGGGACTGCTTGAAGGTGTGGAAGCCCAAAATACCTTACCTGCCAAGTTCTGTGGCACGCTGTACCGCAGCACCGACAGCCTCGATGAGTGCCGAGCGCAACCCGTCACGCTCAAGCACTGCCAAGCCCGCAATCGTGGTCCCGCCCGGCGACGTCACCATATCCTTGAGCACCGCAGGGTGCTCGGCGGTTTCCAGAACCATTTTAGCGGCCCCCAAGACCGTTTGGGCGGCGAGTCGGACCGCGTCCGCCCGAGGAATACCCGCGCGGACGCCACCGTCGGCCAAGGCATCGATGACGACGTAGATGTATGCAGGACCACTGCCGGAGAGCCCCGTGACTGCGTCCATCAGGCGCTCCGGGACCTCGACCGCCAACCCGACGGCGCCGAGAAGTGCTTGAGCCACAGCGGCGTCCGCAGGAGTAGCGCGGCTGCCGAGGCAGTAACCAGCCGCCCCCTCTCCGACCAGAGCTGGGGTGTTCGGCATGGCGCGAATGATTCTGAAGTTTTCCGAGGCGACGGATTCAAGCGCCTTGAGCGTCACCCCGGCGGCGATCGAGATGACCAGTCGTGGCTGCCCTTCCACCCATGGTGTCGCAGCAGTCAGCACTTGCGAGATGTCCAGCGGCTTGGTGCATAGCAATAAGACGTCAGAGCCAGCCGCAACCGCAGCGAGATCGGCAGTGACGGCAGCACCGGTGGCCGACTGGAAAGTCATGCGCGAATTTTCGTAGGGATCGCAGCCCATGACATTCTCCGCACTGACTACCCCGGCACGAATCGCGCCTTGGATCAGCGCCGTGCCCATTTTTCCACATCCAATGACGCCAAGCTTCATGCGGGGAGACTAAACGAACGAAAGCGCAACATGCCAGCGTCATTTTCCTTGGATGAATCGGAAGCCATGGCCATCGTGCGGCCATGAAAGGTCGTCTTGCCGTTTGTTTTTTGATCAGTAGTGCGCTCGCCATGGCAGAGGTTCCCCAGGAAGTGAAAAAAGGGGTTCCCAGTTCCGGACAGCGGCCGAGTGTGGAGGATGCCATCCCCGGTCCGGTCAAAGCACTCCCGCCCCCGGTGATCGCGATTTTCCCATCGGGCATCCAGACGGCGGTTACCGCCAGAAGCGAAAGCGCGCAGGCATCCGTCAATCAAGGACTCAATCACCTTCACGGCGGGTGGGAGTTCGAAGCAAGCCGGCACTTCGCCGCCGCCATGCGTGAAGATCCCGAATGCCTGCTGGCGCACTGGGGCATGGTCATGTCCATGCTCACCCCATCCGGTGAGTCCGATATGGCGCGGGGCGCTGCGACCGAGCGCTTTCTTGACCTCGTCGACGAGGAAAAAGGAACCGATCTTGAACGTGGTTACGCGTATGGGCTTATCAAATACCTGGAGGGCGGTCCGGCGGCGGCGGCGGAGGCATTCCGCAAGGTTGCTGCGGACTTCCCCAACGATCTGCAAGCGGGAATTTTCTCCGCGCTTTTCAGCCGCGCTGGCTACGACGACTTCGGATCCGCGACACCGGAGCAGTCCGCCGCCGAAAACTACCTATTGGAAATGGTCGAGAAGAATCCTCAAAATCCCCTTCCCCTCAACGCACTGCTCTCGATCCGCTCAGAGGGGGCCGAGCTGAAGGCGTCTCTGCCGCTGGCTCGTAAACTTTGTCAGATGGTGCCTGATTATCCACCATATTTCCATCTTCTCGGGCACTATGAGTGGCGTTGTGGCGAACACGCCCGGGCCGCGTCGGCATTCGGCAGAGCCTCCTCCTACTTTGAAAAATGGATGAAATCCAGCAAGGCGACGGTCGCGGATTGTCCGGAATGGGTGAAGGCCGAGTGCTACCGCATCGTTTCACTCGTCTCCAAGGGCGACTTTGACACCGCCTACGCCGCCTCCCGCCAAATCGCTGCGACCCCGTTTCCACCGAACCGTGGCGGATCACCCGGGGTGCGACTGTTGCTCTGGGACGCCAAGACCCTGCCCGCCCGCGTCCTGTTGAATCGCGGATTGAGTGGAAATGCCAGCGAGGCCATGAACTCCCTGCCATCCCCGGTGGAAATCAAAAAAACCCACGCCAAGTCCCTCGCCTTCTGGTGGATCGACGGTTTGCGGTTCGCTCTGGAAGCACGCCGCCTCATCGATGAACGAAAATTCGTTGAAGCGCGCGAAGTGATTAGCGCCTTCACCCACCACGGAGAAATGATGAGCAAGAACCAAGCCGCTTCCATGGCTGGAGGTGAGCGCTCTTCCTGGAACCGCTCGTTCCGCGCCCTCGAGGTTCTGGCCAGCGAACTTCGCGGGCGGCTCGCGATGGCGGACCCGACGAATGGGATCGGCACGGCCTACAATTGGTTTGCCTCCGCTGCTGATCGCCAGCGCCACGCGGTGATGATGCACCCTCCGATGTTGATGACGCCGATGGAAAACCACGTCGGTGAATACTACCTCGCCGCCCAGAAGCCTCAGGACGCGGTGGAGGCCTATCAACAGGCACTCACCCGTTTTCCCAACGACATGAACTCGCTGTTAGGATTGAAAGTTTCCTATGAGAAGGCCGGGCTGCCTGATGAAGCCGCCAAAACCGCCAGTCTGCTCGAGCGTCTCAAATCCCCATAAATTCCTCCTTCCATGAAATCATCCCTCATTGTTTTCCTACCGCTTTGCCTGTGCCATTGCGCACCGATCCTGCTTGGCACCGCCGAGGGGATCGACCCGAATCCCTTCATGCTGCTCGATCAGCAGGCCACCGCCATCCACCGGGATGCGAGCCGCATCACCATTCCCATGCTTCGTGCACCCCGCCTCGAAAAACGCTGGGGCAAGCCAAAGCTGTTAGTCGGTCCGCAGGGCGGCTACGCGCTCCGCTATCAGAATCCCGAGTCGAGCACCGAACACATGACCATTTTCGGCTCGCCGGAGAAGTTCCGAAAAGCCGGTTTCATTCCCCCGCCCTACACTGACGTCGGACATGATCCGAAGAAGATGACCTTCACCCCGATCGAAGTCAGGCAGAAATGGCAAAGCACCCGAATCGCGGGCACAACGGTCCGCTACTACATCAGCCAGGGAGAGTCCGGTGGCGAGCCGCTCCAGTATAGCACGGAGACGTTGCCGCTGACAGCTCCAGACGGGAGATTCGCAAGCTATCGGATCCGGGTGAGCTCCGCGCGCGGCGACATCACCCCGCTCCTTCAGGCCGCGGAGTTCTGAGGGACACTGGAGAACCCAAAAAAAACGGCAACCCTTGCGGATTGCCGTTTTTGAGGATTCTGGATTTCAGAACTTAGATGCCCTTTTTCACCACGTCGGTGAGAAGGTCGATGACGCGGTTGGAGTAGCCCCACTCGTTGTCATACCAGCTGACGAGTTTGAAGAACGTGGAGTTCAGCTCGATGGAAGAACCCGCGTCGAAGATCGAGGAGTTCTTGTCGTGGATGAAGTCGGTGGAGACCACTTCGTCCTCGGTGTAGGCGAGGATGCCCTTGAGGTAGGTCTCGGAGGCATTCTTGAGCGCGGCCTTGATTTCCTTGAGGGAAGTCGGCTTGACCGTCTTCACGGTGAGGTCCACAGCGGAGACCGTAGGAGTCGGCACGCGGAAGGCCATCCCCGTGAGCTTGCCAGCCACTTCAGGGCAGACCAGAGCGACCGCCTTGGCAGCACCCGTGGTGGATGGGATGATGTTGATGGCTGCACTGCGGCCACCTTTCCAATCCTTCTTGGATGGGCCATCCACGGTTTTTTGCGTGGCGGTGTAGGAGTGGATGGTGGTCATGAGCCCCTCGGCGATTCCGAATCCTTCCTTGAGCAGGACGTGGACGATCGGAGCAAGGCAGTTGGTGGTGCAGCTTGCGTTGGAAATGATGTGGTGCTTCGCGGGATCGTAAAGCTCGTCATTCACGCCGACCACGAAGGTTGCGTCCTCGCCCTTGGCAGGTGCGGAGATGATTACTTTTTTACAACCTGCGGTGATGTGGCCCTTGGCTTTTTCCGCCTCGGTGAACAGTCCGGTGGACTCGATGACAACTTCGACACCGAGTTCTTTCCATGGCAGACCTTCCGGCGAGCGTGCGCTCACCACCTTGATTTCGTGGCCATTGACGACGATGATGTCGTCCTCCTCGATCTCAGGAGAAGATTTTTTAGAGGAAACCGTGCCGGCGAAACGTCCTTGGGTGGAGTCGTATTTCAGAAGGTAGGCAAGGTTATCCGCAGGAACAATGTCACCGACGGCGACGACATTGAAAGTGGTTCCCAAGTGGCCTTGTTCGACGAGGGCGCGGAAGACAAGGCGACCGATGCGGCCGAATCCGTTGATGGCAATTGTAGTAGGCATGACAGTATTTTCAAGATACCGATGCGGCTCTTCCGCCCGGCGGCGGGATTGTGCACGCAGAATGCCACTCGTCAATCTTCAGGGTCAAATCGTTAAAAATTCCTAGGAATCGCCCTGTTTTTGGGCGATGAACTTCCAGCCCGCATCTCCATGTATCCCGGATTTTCCCTATGAGACTTGTCATCCAGCGCGTTCTTGAGGCCTCGGTGACGGTTGAGAACGAGACACTCGCACGCATCGGCCGGGGCTTATTGATCCTGCTCGGTGTCGAGGAGGGAGACCGTCAAGAGGACGTCGCATGGCTTGCCCCGAAAGTCGCCAAACTGAGAATTTTCCCCGATGACGATGGAAAAATGAACCGATCTGTCATGGACAGCGCTGGCGAAGTCATCGTCGTGAGCCAGTTCACCCTCCATGCATCAACTCAAAAAGGCAATCGTCCGTCTTTTTTACGGGCCGCCGCGCCGGCGATTTCCGAGCCGCTGTATGAGTCATTTTGCCAAGCATTGGAGAAGGAATTAGGCCAAAACATTGGCCGCGGCGTGTTCGGAGCGGATATGAAGATCGCCCTCATCAATGACGGTCCGGTGACAATTTTGATCGATAGTCGTGCAAGAGAGTGAGCATTCGCTTGCATCGCCCGAATCGGCTGCCTAGTTTGCGCCGCCGTGCCGATTAATGCCATTCTAGCCCTTGAAGATGGACGTTGCTTTGAAGGAACTGCCTTCGGAGCAACAGGAACCACCACCGGAGAAATTTGCTTCAACACCTCGATGACAGGTTACCAGGAGGTGATCACCGATCCATCCTACCGCGGGCAGATCGTCTCCATGACCTATCCCCAAATCGGGAACTACGGGATCAACCCGGAGGACGCCGAATCCGCCTCGCCTCACATCCGCGGATTTGTCATCGGGGAGCTCTGCGAAGTCCCGTCGAACTGGCGGTCGACCCAGGCGCTTTCCGCCTACCTGAGTGAGCACCAGATTCTCGGCATTGAGGGCATCGACACCCGCGCCCTCACCAAGCACCTCCGCTCGCTCGGAGCCATGCGCGCCTGTCTGACCACCGAGCTCGATGCGGATGCAGCCGTGGCCGCGGCCAAGGCCTCGCCGTCCATGGAAGGCATGGACTACGTCAAGGAGGTCTCGACCGCGGAAGGCTACCACTGGACGGAGGAATCCCGTGAATGGAGATTGCCGAACGTGATGACCCGGCAGGAGGGATATTTCATCGAGCTCCCGCCGGTCCGCCACCGGATTGTGGCCTATGATTTCGGCTTGAAATACAACATCCTCCGGCGCCTCCGGCAAGCGGGTTTCGAGGTGGAGGTGGTCAACTCACGCACCACCGCCGCCGAGGTCTTGGCCAAGAAGCCGGACGGAGTGTTTCTCTCGAACGGCCCGGGCGACCCTGCGGCCCTCGGCTATGTGCACGAGGAAATCCGCGCCCTGATCGGCAAGCTCCCGATCTTCGGAATCTGCCTTGGAAATCAAATCCTCGCCCACGCCTTCGGTGGCAGCACCTTTAAGCTGAAGTTCGGCCATCGCGGCGGCAACCAACCCGTCAAGGACCTCCGCACCGGCCGGATATCCATCACCTCGCAGAACCACGGCTTCGCAGTCGATCCAGCATCGCTTCCTCCCGAGGTGGAAGTCACCCACATCAACCTCAACGACCAAACGGTCGAGGGCATGCGCCACCGCGAATTCCCCGTTTTCAGCGTGCAGTATCACCCCGAAGCCGCTCCCGGCCCGAATGACGCCTCCTACTTTTTCGAGGAGTTCGCAGCGTTAATCTCAGAATCTAAATGAATACCATTATTGTTGGCCTCCAATGGGGCGATGAAGGAAAGGGCAAGATCGTCGATTACCTCACGGAAAATGCCGATATCGTCGTTCGCGGCCAAGGCGGGAACAACGCGGGCCACACCGTGATTGCCAAGGGCGTCCGTTACATTCTCAACCTGCTTCCATCCGGCATCATCTGGGATGGCAAGGTGAACATCATCGGCAACGGTGTGGTGGTGGACCCCTCTGGACTCGTCGCCGAGATCGAGCGCAACGAGGCCCTCGGCGTGTCCGTCACCCCCGGCAAGCTGTTGATTTCAGATCGGGCCCACGTGGTTTTCCCGTTTCACAAGGAGCTCGATGCAGCCCGCGAACTTGCCCTGGGCGATCAGAAAATCGGCACCACCAAGCGCGGAATCGGCCCGACTTATTCGGATAAGGTGAACCGCTGTGGCATCCGCATCGCGGATCTGCTGGACGAGGAATTCACCCGCGCCCAGGTGACGCGCCGGCTGGTCGAGGTGAATGAAATTCTCGGGAAATATGATCTCCCGCAGTTCACCGCGGACGAGGTTCTGAAAGATATCTACACCGCCTTCGCGCGGCTCAAGCCACATGTCACCAACACCATTCCCGTGCTCCACGCGGCGTGGAAGGCGGGTAAGTCGATCCTTTTCGAGGGCGCACAAGGCACCCTGCTCGACATCGACTACGGCACCTACCCCTTTGTCACGTCTTCGAACACCACCTCCGGCGGTTCCTGCACCGGGTCCGGCTTGCCACCGAATGCCATCGAGCGAGTGATCGGGGTTTGCAAGGCTTACACGACCCGTGTCGGATCGGGTCCCTTCCCGACGGTCGATGAAGGTCTGTCGGAATATCTGCACGGTCTCGGACGCGAGTTCGGCGTGGTCTCCGGCCGTCCGAGGGGCTGCGGTTGGCTGGATACCGTCCTGCTGCGCTTCGCCTGTATGGTCAACGGCGTCACCGGTCTGGCCGTCACGAATGTGGATGGACTCGACAATTACGACAGTCTGCAAATCTGCACCGGCTACGACATTGACGGCACTGTCCACACGCTGCCGCCTGCGGATCGGAAGGCATGGGAGCGCGCCGTTCCCGTCTATGAGACGCTTCCCGGCTGGAAGTCGGACACCACCGCGTGCACGAGCTATGAGGATCTCCCGCCACAAGCCAAGGGCTACCTGAAGCGGCTTTCGGAGCTCTGCGATGCCCCGCTTGCGTTCGTCGGTGTGGGACCGGACCGGGTTCAGACTTTGGTGGTGTCATAGGTCCTATAAGTCTCGTAGGTGCTGTAAAGCTGACTCACCATCATGCCTGATTATCCGGAAATCCCTCGCCACATTGCAATCATCATGGATGGCAACGGGCGCTGGGCCAAGGAGCGCGGCCTGCCGCGCTTGCAGGGGCACCGCGCCGGCGCGGAATCGGTTAGAGAAGTGATGGAGGCCTGCATCGAACTGGGCGTGGAGTATCTCACGCTCTACGCATTTTCCTCCGAGAATTGGAACCGCCCTGCGACCGAGGTCAGCGCGCTGATGAATCTGTTAGATCGATTTCTCGATGAGAAGGCCAAGGACCTGGATCGCCAGAACGTGCGTCTGCTGGCGATCGGGCAGTTAGACCGCTTGCCAGCGAAGACACGCGCGTTGATCGAGCGCATCCAGGCACGAACCGCCGGCCACACGGCCATGACCTTGGTTCTTGCGCTTTCCTACGGCAGCCGCGAGGAGATCGTGACGGCCGCCCGCACGCTTGCCAGTGATGCCGTTGCGGGAAAGATTTCCCCGAGCCAGATCGACAACGAAGTCTTCGCCTCCCGGCTGCAAACCGCGGGAATTCCGGATCCCGACCTGTTGGTAAGAACTTCCGGTGAAATGCGGATTTCCAATTTTCTTCTCTGGCAGATCAGCTACGCGGAAATCGTCATTGTCAAAAAATTCTGGCCCGACTTCCGGCAAGGTGACTTGTTCGAAGCCGTGACCGAATACAAGCGACGCCACCGACGCTTCGGCGCGCTTTAAGGGGGGCTTGCTGCAAGGCCCAGGAAGTTCCGCATCAAGCGGAGCCCTGCTTCCTGGCTTTTTTCGGGGTGGAATTGGCAGGCAAAGGTATTCCCTTGTTCTACCGCGCCGGCGAAAGTCTGCATGCCGTATGTCGTCTCCGCCACAACCACCGCGGGATCACCCGGCTCGGGGAAAAACGAATGGATGTAGTAAAAGTAAGGATCTGTCCCAAGTCCTTGCCAGAGTCGGGTGTCGCCGCCGGTGGCAGAAGCCGAATTCCATCCCATGTGCGGGATTTTCAATCCGGGTTCCTCTCGGAAACGGCGCACCACCCCCGGAAAAACTCCAAGGCCGGCGACGCCCGGAGCTTCTTCACTGGAATCAAAGAGGATTTGGTAACCCACACAGATGCCGAAGTAGGGACGGTCCCCAGCGATCCACTGCTTTAAGAAACCGGCCAGTCCGCGCTGTTCAAGTCTCGCCATGGTATCGCCGAACTCTCCCTGCCCGGGAAGAAGAAGATGGGTGACATCGACCGCCTGTTCCGGACTGGCGATGATGATGGGCTCCTCCCCCAGAGACCGGATGGCGTTGGCAACGCTGCGCAGGTTTCCGCCGCCGTAATCAATGATCCCGATTTTCACAACGCGTCCTTGGTGCTGGGAATCCCTTTGACTCTTGCATCCCGCTCGCAGGCGTCCCGCAGGGCACGCGCCAAACCTTTGAAAACAGCCTCTGCGATGTGGTGACCGTCCCGGCCATAGAGAAGTTCGACGTGGATATTCGCACGGAGATTTGACGCGACCGCCCGACAAAACTCCTCGACCAGGGTGAAGGGCATGTTGGGCGCGGAAGGCGTCCCGGCGGGTGCCCTGAATTCAAGATGAGGACGATTGCTCAGATCCACGACGACCCGGACCAGGGTCTCATCCATCGGGAGGTAGGCACAGCCATAACGGCGGATCCCCTCCTTGGTTCCGAGCGCTTCTCGCAGGCAATCACCGATGACGATGCCGGTGTCTTCGACGGTGTGGTGATAATCGACGTCGATGTCACCGACGGTTTTTACCTTGAGATCGAAGAGGCCGTGTTTGGAAAAAAGCGTGAGCATGTGATCGAAAAACGGAATTCCGGTTTCGATGTGGGAGACTCCTGATCCATCGATGTCGATGGCGAGATCGATCGAAGTTTCAGCCGTTTTTCGGATGCGTGTGGCGCTGCGGGAATTGGACATGAATAAGAATCCGGTCGGTTATTTGATTTTTTTAGCGGCCTCTTCAAGAGGTGCGAGATAACGCTCAGGGACCATGGCGGTCTTGGCCGCAGCCATGGCAGCGGCGATCGCGGCGGAGTCCCCGCCGCCATTGACAGCGTTCCACGCGTCGCGGAAGGCCTTGCCCCCTTCCACCCCGAGAGTCGTCTTCACCGCGTTGATGCGGGTCAATTCCAGCTCGCCATTGCGGATGGCGTCTTCCATCGAGGCCTTGTGATAGGGAGTGGTGGACAGCCAAATCTGTTTGGCTTCCTTTTCGGCTTTGTAATTCGCCTCGATGCGCTCTTCTTCCTCGCGGATCGCATTCACGGTATTGTTACGGTCATCCACGGCCATCTGAGTGAGGCCGGAATTGCGTTGCTTGATCAAGACATCCAAGTTGGCAAGGCCCAGCCGGATCTCCCCCAGATGGCGTTGAATGGCCTGCCGAATCGTTTCGAGCAGCGCGCCGCGCGGGATGGATGTCGAGTAGTCCCGGTCGAACTCGGAAAACAGCCGGAGCGCGGCGAGAACCTGATTATCCGCAAGCAAGCGGCGGATCTGTGCTTCTTTGATCCGAGCGTCCAAGTCATACCCATTGGCCTGATACTCGGCGGCGCTGAGCATTTTCCCGTTGAACTTGATTCCGCCGCTGGCGATCTGACTCGATTCCGCAGTCAAGGTCTCGAGCATGGCCTTGGCATCCTTGGCCTTCGAGCTTTGGGGGAAATCTTGGGTGAACTTCTTTACCGAAGCAATGAGCCGGCTGTAATCGTCGCTCCCTAACAAATCGGGCACGGGAAGAAATTTCTGAATGGATTCGAAGGCTTTGAGGTCGTGCTGCGCGCGTTGGATTTTCACCACGTCGGATTTCAGGACCTTGCGTTCATCTTTGATGGATTTGGAGAACTGGACTTCGAGCACATACGAGTCTGCGGTCTCGCTTAGGATCGTCCCTTCCAGAGAGCTGCCGTCTTTTAGGACGAAGGTATCCGCCAGCGCTGGCAGAGAAAGGAACAGGAAAACGAGAGGGCTGAGGAAGGGCTTTAGTTTCATAAAAATCTCTGGACTGGATCGGCTGGAAGGAGGCTTGATCAATTAATCGCGGTCGGCAAGAGCGCTTCTCGCAAAGCAGCTGGACTGGTGACCATTTGTTTCCGGCCAGTCGGGTCGAGCACGAGCACGGAACCGGCAGGCACGTCATCTGCAGGCTTGGCGACCACGCGCTGGATCATCCGCAGCGGCAGCATTTCCACCGACTTCTTCAGGTCTGCGGGAAGATCCCGGCCGATGACCACTTTTACGGGGAATTCCCGCGCGAGAGTCGCCTGCAAAAGGTCGGTGTGGAGAATCGGCCGGTCCATGGCATAGACCGGTAAGGGGATGGCCAAGGCGCTGAAACTCTGAACCAGCGGCCGTCCGCGGGCCGCCAGGCGACTCTCGGCGAATGAAATCAATCCGGCGGTGGAGTCATCAAAAAGCATGACCAGGTCGGTAACGGGCAAGTCGATGATCCGCGCGTCGTCCGGGCATTCTTTGAGAAATTCTGAGCCGGTGAAAAGCTCAGCAGCCACGGTAGCGAGATCATCAGACCACAGGAGCCATTTCTCGTCCGAGGTGATCACGGAAACATCGAGCGCCGCCTGCAGAGCAAGCCCGTAAAGAAACGCCCGTCCCTCGCCCAGGGATTGAGGGGCTGGCTTGGAAAAGTTCCGGAGCTTCGCCCCGTCGCTAAAGACTTCGCGTGACTTCGCCAGCAAGGCGATCGCCTTTTCCTTGAAGCGCTCGTCACCCGTGACCCCAAATGCAGCGGCATAGGCCGAGACCATTCGGAAACTCGCACCGGCGTGCGAGGCGTCGTCCCTCATCACCTCGCCATGGCGGGCATTCCGCACCTTGAGTAACTTTTTCCGGCTGGTCTCAAAACGGGTCGAAAACTCCTCCGGCGGCAGGGAAAACTCTTTGGCAAGTTCGGGTATTGATTTGCCGATGCCAATGCTGTTCGCCCGGAAGAACTCACGCCGTGGATCCACCTCCGAGGGAAGATTGCCGAGCCCTTTCATGCCGGTTGCCTTGATCCACCATGCGGCCTCTTCCGCGGGCAGTTCCTTTTCAATCTCCTCCACCGTCCAAAGCCAGCGGGAAATGTCGACTTCCGGCACCAGCCCCACGGCAAACAGGCCCTCGGTCGTGGTGAAGGATTTTTCGGCATAGGAGATGCTGGCCAGCGCCTTGTCCAGAGCACGCAGATCGCCGGTAGCGCGGTAGGCATGGATCAGCGCCACCACCGCGCGGGTCTGTGAGACGCAGTCGGTTGAGAAGCCTGGCAAGGCCCATGAGTTTCCGCGACGGGATGAGAACACCCCGCCCTCGATGGGGTCGAACATGGGGCTTGGCAACAAGTCGATCAGCAGTTCCCGGGTGGTCTCCATGCAGCGCGTGCGGACCTCATCCGATAAACCGGGATGCACCGCCGCAGTGGAGAGAAGATCGAGCGCACCGGCCGGAAACAATCCGCCGGCCTCATCGAAGTTCCGCGAATAAGTGTCATACAGTGAGCACATCTGACGAATACAACGTAGCAAATCCGCAGCGGGCTGCTGGCTCATCACCGTCGCATTCTTGCGCTGTCCGATCCGCATCCGGCGGTTGATGTTGTCCTTGCCGCTGTTGGTCAGCACGTAGCCTGAATCATCCGTCCACATGCGGTTGACCATGGAGTGGGATTGGTTGAAAAGTTCGGAAACGGAGTTGGAGTTGGAGGCGGCCACCGGAATCCACGCCACCGGATTTCCTTCCGGGGTGATCCAGATGAACAAGGGAAGTTGGAGTGGTCGCTTGATTTCCGCACAAAGATCCGCCGTGAGCAGCCCGAGCTCTCGCGAGGCATCCCCATCGACAAGAACAGGCACGTAGCTGTCGTTGATGGAGGAAACCAGATCCGAGTCACCGTCCAGAGCGGAGAGCACGGATTGGAACCCTGGTTGCTGCGGCAGAGCCACCACACAAAAAAGCAAGCGGTTCGCCGCCTTGGCCCTCTCGAATGTTGTCTGGGTCCACTGCTGCCAGTGAATGGGCGAGGCGGCTTGGCTCCGGTAAACTGCGCCGGGAAGCGAGACCAGATCATTTTTCAGAAGCTCAGGCGCCACCTCGGCACGGGCTCCGGGCGGCGCTGCGCTCTGCCCTTCATTTTTGCGGCAGCCGCCCGATCCCAGCATCAAAAGGCACACAAGGGTGCAGGTGGCTACTCTCGCTGAGATCATTTGTGAGTTCATAATTAAAGGGGTAAGGTAACCAAAAATCAGTCGTCGAAATACCCTCGGCAGCCGCATCTTGAAGAAAAGACTTCCGATGTGGCAAGCCGAAGCTAACGTCTCCCCACAATTCCCTAGCTCAGCGTGATCAGTATTGCCGTTTCCAGCCAAAAAGGAGGTGTGGGTAAAACCACCGTCTCAATCAATCTAGCCCATTCTTTCGCCAGGGCAGGAGTGCGAACTTTACTTGTCGATGCCGACCCACAAGGATCGGTGGGACTGTCACTCACGCGCCAATCTCGTTTACTCACAGGCTTTTATGACTACCTAGCAGATCCGGGCATCCCCCTGGAGCGCCTGATCGTCCCCACTCGGCTCGAGACATTCTCGCTGGTTGCGAGCGGACAGGCGAGCGATTACGAGGCGGGAGGGGCAGGCATGGGCGCCCACCTGGCAAGGGTCAGGGCGTTTCTCCGGAGTGTCGCCGCCCGTGGCTTTGACTTATGTCTGATTGATACCGCCGCCGGACTTTTTGGAGTCACGGGGGATGTCATCGCTTCAAGCGACGCGATCATGATCCCCCAGCAGGCGGAGCCTTTGGGGATCCGTTCGGTTCCCAAGCTACTGGAGGGCCTGAATCGCTTGCGCGTGATGAATCCCCGCCTGACCGTTCTGGGAGTGTGCTTGACGATGGTGCAGAATGATTTGGCCGAAAGTTCCGAAGCCGCAGCAGCCCTGCGGCAGCTACTTCCGCCCGAAATGGTATTCCAAACCCAGATTCCACGCGATGGCCTGTTCGTTCGGGCCAGCGCCCGGGGACTCCCCATCGGAGTCCTGGAGGATGGCGCGGGTGCCCAAGCTGTCTTTGACTCACTGCGCGGAGAAATTGAGGCAAAAATCGAACCTAACAGCGGTCAGACCGCACTTTTCTGAAAATGGACCCGATTTATCCATGGCTGGACCCCGTCGAAGTCCGCCGCCTGGCCGAGCGCCTGATGAAGCCAAACCGGGAACCGGCCACCACCGTGGTGGATGCGGGTTTTGACGATGGCTTCGTCGGCTATGCGGCGGGCCAGAATCCGTCTGAAGTCCCACTCGCAACGCCCGCATTCCAGCCACCTCCACTCCAGGCGATCGCTCCCCAGATTTCGGAACCCGTGCAGGCTCCCGTCGCCCCGACCATTGCGACCGCTTATGAAACGGCGGAGAATCCGACAACCGCGAGAGGGCCGTTCCTTGACCGCATCACCCGCTTCAGAGACTGGATGCGGCACAATTTTTCCGCAACCGGCATCTTTATACTCGACCGCGAGGGCGCAGTGATTTTTGACGAAACCAGCCACGGTCGCCTTCACTTCCTCGCCAGAAGTCTCGCACTTGCCTCCCGCAGGCCCGGCACGTCTACCGGAAACGTACACGTCAAGATCAGTGCCGCAGCGACTCTTGAAGTCATTCCAGTCGAGACCGCCTACGGCTGCCTCGTCTTGGGTGCCGTCGTCCCGGAATCGCTGACGCCCGCATCGGTCGCCGCCGTGATGGAGGCTCTGACACTCGTGGCATCCCCCCCCGCCGAGAGCTGAAGATCAGGCAACTTCTTGAGGACCTAACGGGTCTTGCGGTTTTGCATCGAGATCACCCGGATGGAAATGAGCAAACAGCCGATGATGGTCCCCATCAGGACAATTCCGCAGTATTTCTGAGTCTCGATTTCGTTCGCCGGCTCCACGTATTTGTTCGGGAATTCAGCAGGCGCGGCACTCATGAACGGAATCGGCTTTTTAAGCGCGTGGAATACGATCCGCCGCTCCTTGTCCCGGTAATCATTGCGGAAAGTCTCCGCCTCCCTAACCAGGAGGTCGATCCTCTCGTTGACAAAAAACTCCGACGCCGGACGGGCGTTTTTTTCATTTTCCGGCCAGACGACCATGGTCTCCACCTCGAGACGCGAACCATTGATGGAAGTCCGCCGGATTCGATCCACCAGATCGGCCGCCTCCGCAGAGGAGCCCGCCCCTGCGGCTAACAGCCGACGAAGGCCCTCTTTCACCAACTCGAACCGCTCGATCTGTTGGGCATCCATCGGCTCCAGCCTTGCCCGCATCCGGTCGATCCGGCGCTGGAGCCTCACCCGCTCCACCTCGAATGGATTTCTTGTCGCCTGGGCCACGATCATTCCCTCGTAGGCGTAGCGTAGCGGCATCACCATCGCGGGGACAGGCACACCACCCCGATCACGCACCTCTCCCGGATTGTTGAACAGCCCGTGATTCATCTCACGGTAAGAGACCAGGGCTCCGGCAAGCAACATCTGCGGAACCAGCAGGAGCGGCACCGCCGTGAGCGCCGCCCGTTCGGATTTCACCAGCGATGACACCACAAGAGCCATCGCGGTCCCGGTCCATGCCGTCAGGGTCATCCACAGCCAGAGATAGATCAAGGTGCCCTCGATCTCCAGGAAGTAGTTTCCCACGATCAGATACACCAAGCATTGGAGACAGCCGACCAAGCCCAGCGCGGCGAATTTGGCAATCACATACGAACTGGCACCTGGCTGGCAATTCCGCTCGCGCCGGAGCGTCGGCCGGTCCCGCAACACCTCGGTCGCCGAATTCGTGAGACCCAGAAACATCGCCACCGTGGCACTCAGGAACAGATAAGCCGGGACGTGCAGCGCCGTTGCAAACTGATAGGCCCCCTCGGGCGATGAACGCAAGGTGATCGCCACCAGGGCTGCCAGCAAAGGAGCCTCCAGACAGGTGCTGTAAACCGTCCCGCGATTGCGGATTTTTGAAAACAAGGAGCGCAGGAAATGAGTGGCGAAAACCGCCAGAATCGCCCGCAGCCGCCGTGTCGGCTTCGGTGGCACCGGCAGATGCCCGCTATCACCCAAGCCACTCAATTTCGACACCGGACTTCCGCCGTGTTGCAACGAATGCATCAAGTCCAGACTTTCGAAGCGCTCCTGCCAGAACGACGGTGGAAACCGGCGCGCGGCACCCGTGTTCGAGCCGCCACCGATGGAACTCAAAGGTGTCTCTAACACATCGAACACGAAATCCGCTCCCAAGGGTGACTTGGCCGTCACCGATGGATGGGAAATCGAGAGCTCCTCGCAAGCATCACGGAAATACCCGACCATCTCCGCAGGTGTGCCGAAATAAGCCAGGCGGCCGCCACTATCCAGCAGTAACACCTTGTCAAACAACCGCAATACCGTAGCCCCGGGCCGGTGAAGGGACGCGATCACGATTTTTTCCCGCGCCAGAGACCGCAGCGTTTCCGCGACATGCTCCGAATCCTTCGAAGACAGCCCGGATATCGGTTCATCGAACAAAAAAACCTCAGCCCTGCTCCCCAGATCCACTCCGAGATTCAAGCGGCTGCGCTCACCACCCGAAATGGTTTTTTCACCCGGAGCCCCCACCCTGCGCCGTGCGATCGATTGCAGCCCGAGCTCAGCCAACATGCTGTCCACCCGCCGCTCATGTTCGGCAAGTGAGAGCGCGGGCCGCCGGATGGTCACCGCATAGCGCAAGTGCTCGCGGACCGTCAGTTGCGGGCTCAGCGCCTCTTCCTGCGGCATGTGGGCGATGAAGGGCACCAACTGCTCGCGTCGTTCGTAAAGCGGAATCCCGTTCAACTTCACCTTGCCGCGCGTCGGCTCCCGTTGACCTGATAGAACGGCGAGCAAGGTGCTCTTGCCGCTGCCGCTGGGGCCGATGATGCAGAGCATCTCCCCCCGCTTGACCTCGAAATTGATGTGATCGAGAGCCCTCGAATCCGGCCCGAAGTCATGGATCAGATCCTCGACTTGCAGTGACTCGATCAAGGTCCGTTCCTCATCGAGAAAGCCCTCGCTGAACCGGCAGCGCACCGACTGGCTGCCGGAGAGACGGATCAAGGATCCATCCAAAAGCGTGGCCGTCTGGCGCACCGGCACACCATCCACCAGAATCGTTCCTTGGCTTTCCCGGACGATCAACTCGCCCTCCGCGCGCTGCGCGTCGTAACGGATGAACAAAACCGTCTTCGGAGCCAGCTTGGGCCCCAACAGAAGATCACCCGGGGACAGCGCGGAAGCATCATTGGAGACCAGATACTCCTGCCGGTCACCCGCAAGCCGAAAGCGCCGACCCTTCTGGGTTGCCTGACGCCTGAGTTCATTGATTGAAAGACTGAACCCGGACTGATCTCCCAGGCGTTCGTGATTGAAGCATTTGACAAGATCCCCCTTCTTCAAAGGCCCCCGACTTCCGGCATGCAGGTCGGTATCACGCAGCGCCTCCACTTCCGCCGCGAGCCCGAAGCGGACACGCAAGGCGCTGTTGCGCACCTTGGTCCTTTCCACGGTGAGGCCCGTATCTCCCGCAGCCAGATAGATCGCGGGCGAGTTCCCGGTCCGCTTTACATCGAGGAAAAACATCAGATCCTCATGACTCAAGGTCCAGCCCGGCACGACCAGAGGTTGGCGCTCCCGCATCCGCAGAAACGATCCCGTTTCCACCGAGCGTCCCCGGATCCATAGCGGCGAAATACCCGTGTTTCTCACCAACACCAAATCCGCCGCGCGATAAACCCGGAATTCATGATCACTGGCCGCCGGCGGTAACAATACATCCGCCTCATCACGTCCGAATACCAAGCGCTCGAACGGCAGATCAGCCTCCGCAGGTTCACCCGCATCCCCGCGCATCTCACGTAAAATAGCCGTCCCATAGTCCGGCCTGCCCAAGCGGCGCATGAAGACCTCGAAGCTCGTCCGGTTCCGCTCCGACCGCCCGGCCGCATCCACCAGAGTGAACAACTGGAGGCCCAGCGCCAGCTTCCCCGCATCATCGAAACTATCCTTCAACTCCATTGCCAGGCCCTGCAATGGTTGAGGATTCCGCACGGCCTTTTGCAAACGCCTCCCTAGCCATCCATGGTCCACCTCGGGAAAGGCGCTCCGCAACATATCAAGAATCAAGTCGGCTTCCAACGCGCTCAACTCATCGTCCAAGGTGGCAAAGGCCGCGAACGCATCCACCAGCACCCCCACATGCGCATCCGCCCCTGGACGCAGCGCCCGCAACCGTCCCACCCCGGGAATCAACCTCAGCCACCCCAGAAGCCGGATCTTCCACTGCGATGCTTTCGGCTGCTCTCTCGGGGTCAAATGCGGTTCCACGCCCGCTTTGTAAGCAGACCCACACCCGACCCGCAAGACCCACGCAAAAAAGGGGTTTGCTTTTCAGCATGTTCAGGTATCATTCAATCGTCCTACGCAGCATCCTTCCACGCCCCCTAAGTCGCGCGGAGCTGGACCGATGGGACATTTTACCGCCTACCATGTCAGACTCACCGAACTCAACTCCGCCACCCCATCACCCAAATCGCAACCCTGGCGGAGGGGCCAGCGGCTTCAATTGGCGTCTGCTTGGCCTGCTTAGCATTGCCACCGTGATCCTCGGTGTGGCACTCGTCGGCAATCCCATGGGGAACCGCCCGGCCAAGGAAATGACTTACGCCCAGTTCAAAGTCGCCTGGGATCAGGGCCGCATCGTCACAGACAGCCCCAAGGATAAGCCGCTCAAGGTCACCACTACGGACACCACCACGGACGCGACCATCACCGGCTGGATCACTCCTGAAATCGCCGCTCCCAAGCCGGAGACCCCTACCAAAGACTTCCAAGTGCCGGTGAATCTCGCCCTGCAGCGCGAAGAAATCAAGGAACTGCTTGGCAGCAACATCCGCTACCAGCCCAGCGACACCGCAGGAGCCAAGCCGCTTGAAAGCGATGTGGAAAGCCTCTCCATGCCCGAGCTGCGCAAGTTTCTTGCCCTCGGCTGGATCGTCGTCGGGGACGCCGTCAATCCGCTCCGGATCCTCACCTTCACCGGCTCCGAGTCCGCCGTGATCGTCGGAACCCGCAAGCTCGTCACCAACCCGACACCGGTCGTCGATGAAAAAGGCGCCGTTCCTGCAACTACGGAATTCATCGTCCCGGTATTCACCGCCATTCAGGGTGATGACCTGCGCGCCCTCATCGGTGACAAGGCGATCTACAAGCGTACCACCAACTACCTCAGCAGCGCGATTTTCACCTTTCTGCCGTTCCTTCTCATCATCGGCATCCTTTTCTTCCTCTTCCGCCAGCAAATGAAATCCGCCGGGCGCGGTGCCATGTCTTTTGGCAAAAGCAAGGCCCGCCTGCTCACCATGGATCGTAACAAGGTAACCTTCAAAGACGTTGCTGGCATCCAGGAGGCCAAGGAAGAGCTCTTCGAAATCGTCGATTTCCTCCGCGATCCCCGCAAATTCCAAAAACTCGGAGGATCGATCCCCAAGGGCGTGCTCATGGTCGGATCTCCCGGCACCGGCAAAACACTGCTCGCCCGCGCAATCGCCGGCGAAGCCGACGTCCCCTTCTTCTCGATCTCCGGCTCGGATTTCGTCGAAATGTTCGTGGGCGTGGGAGCCTCGCGCGTCCGCGACATGTTCGAACAAGGTCGCAAGCACGCACCTTGCCTCATCTTCATTGACGAGATCGACGCCGTCGGGCGCCACCGCGGCCATGGCATGGGGGGCGGTCATGACGAGCGCGAGCAGACACTCAACCAGCTCCTCGTCGAAATGGACGGCTTCGACACCCAGGAAGGCGTCATCATCATCGCCGCCACCAATCGCCCGGATGTCCTTGACCCCGCACTTCTGCGCCCCGGCCGCTTCGACCGACAGGTCACCATCTCCCTCCCCGACGTCCACGGGCGCGAAGAAATCCTGCGCGTCCACGTCAAGAAGATCAAACTCGCCGCCGGCGTGGATCTATCCAAGATCGCCCGTGGCACCCCAGGCTTCTCGGGGGCCGAGCTTGCCAATCTGATCAACGAGTCCGCCCTGCTCGCCGCCCGCCGCGGCCTGAGCGCCGTCACGCTCGATGAAATGGAAGAGGCCCGCGACAAAGTCCGCTGGGGCCGTGAGCGCCGTAGCCTCGCCATGTCCGACAAGGAGAAAACCGGCACCGCATGGCATGAGGCAGGTCACGCCTACCTCAACATGGTCCTGCCGAATACCAACCCCCTCCACAAGGTCACCATCATCCCCCGCGGCCCGTATCTCGGCGCCACGATGTATCTCCCCGACGGCGACAAATACTCCACGCAGAAAAAGGAAGCACTTGCCAATCTCATCGTCACCATGGGCGGTCGCATCGCGGAAGGCTTCCACAGCGACGACGTCTCCAACGGCGCTTCCGGCGACATCCGCCAGGCAACCTCCCTCGCCCGCCACATGGTCTGCGAATGGGGCATGAGTGACAAGCTTGGGATGGTCGAGTATGGCGAAGGAGACGGCCCCGTCTTCCTCGGTCGTGGCGACATGGGCGGCCGCCGCTCGAACTACAGCGAAAGCACCGCGCAAATCATCGACGAGGAGATCAAACGCTTCATCGACGACGCCTACGCCACCGCCACGCGCATCCTCAATGAAGGACGCGACAAGGTGGAACTCATCGCAAAGGCCTTGCTCGAATACGAGACGCTGGACGCAGCCCACCTCAAGGACATCATCGACTTCGGTGAAATGCGCAATCCTCCATCAGCTCCCAAGCCACCTCCAGTCCCTGACGAGCTCAAGAAAAAGCCAGCCCCGAAAACGGCTGACGAGGACCGCCCGGAAGGACCCGGCCCCATTCCCGGAGCCATCGGAGCCCCGGCTTAGAGGAATCACAAACCCGAACTCGACGCAGCCCGGAATCCACGCTTAGCTCCCAGCCAAGCTCATGGATTCCCTGCGTCACCTCCTCAACAACAACCGCCAGTGGGCGGAATCCATCTCCGCAAATGATCCCGGGTTTTTTAAAACCCTCGCCGGTCAGCAAAATCCACAATACCTGTGGATCGGTTGCTCCGACAGCCGCGTCCCTGCCAACCAAATCACCGGCCTTGCCCCAGGCGAGATCTTCGTCCACCGCAACGTCGCCAACATCGTCGCCGAGACCGACTTCAACGTGCTCGCAGTCATTCAATACGCTGTGGACGTCCTCAAGGTCGGTGACATCATCGTCTGCGGCCACTATGGCTGCGGCGGAGTCAAGGCAGCCTTGGAAAACTTCCGCCACGGCATGATCGACAACTGGTTGGCAGGCGTCCGGGCCATCAGCCGCGTCCACCGCAAGGAACTCGACTCCCTGCCCCTCGACGCCGCGGTCGACCGACTCTGCGAACTCAACGTGCTCGCCCAGGCACGCCACGTCGCCCGCACCACCATTTTGGAGGACGCCTGGCAACGCGGTCAGAAAATCTCCATTCACAGCTGGATCTACGGCTTGGACACCGGAATCATCACCCCGCTTCGCCCCCGTATTACCCAGCCGCTCAGCCTCTCAGCCGCCGATGCCGCCCCAAGCGGAGACGAATTTCTCGATTCTCATTGATCCCACAGAGAACTGGTGCATCTTCTTCCTGTCACACGTGACGGGGGCGTTCTGGTTTCGACGGGATGTTTGACGCACGGGTTGCATGTAGAGGTTGATCGGTTGGCCTCTTTAAAAAGCCGCTCAAAACAAATAAATGCAGACTCTAACGAGCTCGCACTGGCCGCTTAATTGACGACCACGTCTGAACCCCGACACCTGCTGAGGGGGATGGCGAACACCTGGCAGGCTGGGATCGGAGTCGGGTAACCGGACTGCTTTCCGAGATCAAACAGGTTTCTAGGATGGTCAACGCTGCATGAGGGCCCAGCCCATCCGAAATTCCAGACATCATGCTAAACATGTAGATGCCCGGGTAGATGGCGTTTCGGACAGGGGTTCGACTCCCCTCGCCTCCACCAATTGATCCTCAGTGAGTTACATCACTGAGGGTCTCCTTTTTTAGCTCCGCTTATGCCAGCAGCGAACGCCGCGCATATTGCCAGCCGGCGCACTTAAGCGCTCTGTTGAAGCCCTCA
>CALMKO010000311.1 GCA_937867415.1 uncultured Verrucomicrobiota bacterium
GCGGTTTCCGGGGCAAGTTTGGCGGATGGCAGCAGGAGTGCGCTTGCCGCACTGAAGAGGGCGACCGCCGCAGCGGCGTGCCACAAGGGGCGGGCCTTGCGTGGTTCGGGTGGATGTTTGGCCTTGGGGAAGAGAACGATTTTCTCGTTCACGGTGAAGGGGGTCTGTGCGACCACGCCTTCGAGCCTGCGCAGGAAATCCTCCGGAAGAGCGCTGGGTTGGGTGGCGCGGAGGAGATTTTCAAGACGGATCTCTTCGTGGCTCAGTTCCGACCAGGATCCATCCGCAGCGGCTTCCAGGCGCAACAGCAACTCATCATCAAGCGCGGTGGCTTGGAGGGCACGAAGGTCTGCTTCGAGATCGGTGAGTTCGGGGTTCATGATGTTCTGCTAGATTGAGATGTCGCCGCGTTGGCGGGCGTTGGAGAGGCTTTTTTTGAGCGCCTCGAGGCCATAGCGGTAGCGGGACGCGGCTGTGTTTTGGGAAATTTCGAGGATTTCACCGATCTCAGCGAAGGTGCGGTCACCCCAAATTTTCATGAGGATGACTTCAGAGAATTTCGGCGGGAGTTGTTTGAGGCATCTCTCGAGTTGGGCGCGCGTCTCATCATCGGAGGTCTCGTTTTCAAACCATGGTTGGAGGGCGTCGTATTGGCCGGTTTCCGCGTCAGCGGTGACGGAGTCTTCGCGGCGTTTGCGGCGGTCTTCGCGGCGGCTCAGGTCGATCGACAGGCGCCGGATGGTGGTATAAAGGTAGGGTTGCCAAGCGTCCTGGCCACCCATGAACTCGCCGGAGTTGACCTTCTCGACGAGTTTGACGAGGGCGTCTTGGAAGACATCCTTGGCGTCTTCATGGGAGCGGGTTTGCTGGCGTGCGAAGAGCAAGAACTTGGGTCCATGGGACTCAAGCCACTCGCGCCAGGCGGAGGCGGCAGTCGGGGCATCTTGAACTACGGACAGAGATGGCATGGGCGTTTCTTCATCCATGGAGCGGTGCGGGGGCTGGGATTTGTCTCCTGTGACGAGAATTTTTCAGGGCTTCCAGCGCGCCAGTTTGCAGACGCGCTGGTAGTGCTGGGGATCGACCGGGTTGATGGAGAGCCGGCTGCCGCGTTGGCAAACCATCATTTCAGAGAGCAGGCTGTCTGCCTTGATGGCCTCGAGTGTGAGCATTTCCTTGAATTTACCGACGTATTCAAAGTCGGTCAGCCACCAACGCGGGCGGTCAGGGTGGGACTTGGAGTCGTGGTATTCGCTCGAGGGGTCAAACTGGGTCGGGTCCGGGTAGGGCTCGCCGACGACTCTAGCAATGCCGGTGATGCCCGGCGGCTTGGCGTTGGAGTGGTAGAAAAGCGCGAGATCTCCAGGCTGCATTTCCTTCCACATGAAATTGCGTGCCTGGTAATTGCGGACTCCGCTCCAAGGCTCGCGGGTGACTTTGGCGAGGTCGTCGATGCCGAAAACGTCCGGTTCGGACTTGATGAGCCAGTAGCGCATGGGCTTAGGCGATGGCTTGGATCAGCGCGGGCTTGGGGGATGGCAGCGGGAGGTGTTCGGGGCCGATTTCCAAACCGCGGGCAGCCCGGACATCCGCTTCGATCGACTCTAACACGTCAAGTTCGGGCCGGAAGTCGGCCGCGTGATACGAGCTGCGGACGAGAGGGCCGCTGGCGACATGGCGGAAGCCCTTGGCGAGGGCGATGGCCTTATACTCGTCAAATGCCTGCGGGGTGATGTATTCGACGACAGGGAGGTGCTTCTGAGTGGGCCGGAGATACTGGCCCAGGGTGAGGACGGTCACGTCGTGGGCGAGCAGATCATCCATGGCGCGGAGGATTTCATCGTGGCGTTCGCCGAGGCCCAGCATGATGCCGCTTTTGGTGGCGATCTTGCCATGGACCATTTCCTTGGCCTTTTTAAGGACGGTGAGGCTGCGCTGGTATTGTGCCCGGGAGCGGACGAGCGGGGTGAGGCGCTCGACGGTTTCGAGGTTGTGATTGAAGATGTGCGGGCGGGCTTGCATGACCATGGCAAGCGCCCAGTCGCGGTCGTTGAAGTCGGGCACGAGAACCTCGATGATGATTTCGGGGTTGGCTTGGCGGACTGCTTCGATGGTGAGTTTGAAATGTTCTGCGCCACCGTCGCGCAGATCATCCCGGGCGACGGCGGTGATGACGACGTGGCGCAAGTTCATGCGGCGGGTGGCCTCGGCGACGCGCTGGGGTTCGTCGCTTTCAAGGGCGTCGGGTTTCGCGGTTTTGACGGCGCAGAATCCGCAGGCGCGGGTGCACTTGTCGCCAGCGATCATGAAAGTGGCTGTGCCTTGGCCCCAGCATTCCCAGCGGTTCGGGCATTGGGCTTCTTCACAGACGGTGACGAGTTTGAGGTCGGTGATGAGGGATTTGGTTGACCAGAATCCAGGATTGTTCGGAAGTCTGACTTTGATCCAGTCCGGTTTTTTCTCCCGGTGCAAGGTCGGATCCATCTTCATTTTCGGTCCACAGCTACTCATTTCGGCGGGAGGATAGTCATGGGAATGCCTGGGGGAAAGAGGAAAGTCTGAGGATTTGAATGGGGAACGCGCACACAAAAAACCTCCGCAGGCACGGGCGCTGCGGAGGTTGGAACATGACTGAGCCCTTACTTGGCAGCTTGCGGCTTCTTGGCGTAAACCGCGCACCAACCTGCGGCGGTGACGAGCTTTCCGCCAAAAGCAGCGCATGGTCCGGTCGCTTCACCGGCTTTCCCTTGGTAAAGGGCGCATCCCGAACACACCTGCTCAGCCTTGTGCTGTGGGTATTTGGCCGCGTCCACTTTGGTGGTGTCTTCCTTGTAGCCGAGAGCAACTGCCGCGGGATCGGCTTCTTCGAGTTTGACCGGCGGTGGTGGCGGAGCTTGGCCGAAAGCGCTACGGCAGAGCAGGGCGGGAGTTCCGACTGAGAAAACGAGTTTGCTGAGGAAGTTGCGACGTGTGTTCATCATGGATACAAGTGGTGTTTTGGTGATGGCGTGATCCTATCCGACGGAATCCCGAAAATGCACGCCCAGACTTTTGAATTGCTGCGCATTTTTGATGTTTTTGCGATGGCGGGAGTGTTTACGCTCGAAAACAGGTTGGTTTTGCAAGGCTTACGGCTTGCTCGCCGGGCCAGTCCGGTCACAATCCGCCCAGTGAATTCAGCTCCTCTTGGAATCTTTGACTCAGGCGTCGGCGGCTTGACCGTGGTGCGCGCGGTGCAGGAAATGTTGCCTGCTGAAAACATCCTCTACCTCGGCGACACGGCCCGGCTTCCCTACGGCTCGAAAAGCCCTGAAACGATCCGGCAGTTCGCCGATGAAGATGTGCGTTTTTTGATCGCACGCGGGGTGAAAGCGATCGTCGTGGCTTGCAATACGGCAACCGCCCACGCCCTGCCGAGCCTCCATCAAAAATACCGAATCCCGATTTTGGGGGTGATCGAAGCGGGTGTGGAAGCCGCGCTGGCTTGTCCGAATGCCGAGCGGATCGGAATCATCGCGACCCGCGGCACCATTCGCTCGCACGCTTATCAGCACGCTCTCGCACTGCGGAAAACCGGCCTCATGATCCATGGCCAGGCGACTCCTCTGTTGGTGCCGCTCATCGAGGAAAACTGGATTGAGCACCCGGCGACAAGGCAGGTTTTGAAGGCTTACCTGGATCCGCTGATTGAAAAGGGAATCGATACCTTGATGCTGGCCTGCACCCATTACCCGTTGCTGATTCCTGTTTTAAAGGATCTTCTCCCCGCCGGCGTGCGCTTGGTGGACTCGGCGACCACTTGTGCCGAGCACTTGAAAAAAGAGCTCACCAATCTGGATCTGCTGCAGGCTGCAAATCATGAAGGCACCTTGGAAATCCATCTCAGCGACCTTTCCGAGGAGTTCGAGGAACTTGCCCGTCAATTCCTCAAAAAATCACCGGGGCGCATTCATCGCGCGGTCGTCGGTGTGTAGTCCGCGCTGGGTTTTTCTTGATCGCTCTGGAATTTTTGACCACATCTCCTCTTCCACACCTTGAAATCTTCCATGAAATTGTTCGGAACCGACGGCATTCGAGGCCGGGTGAACGAGTTCCCCATCACTGCGGAACTCGCCCTGCGCATGGGTAAAGCTGTCGCCAATGTTCTTCGTGCCGACGGGTCGCGCCGCAACCGTGTCTTGATCGGCAAGGATACCCGCATTTCCGGCTACATGCTCGAATCCGCCATCACCAGCGGCCTGGTATCCATGGGCATGGATGTCTATCTCGTCGGCCCGCTGCCGACGCCCGCAGTCGCCCACCTGACCAAGTCGATGGGGGCTGTCGCGGGAATCATGATCACCGCATCCCACAATCCTTACGAGGATAACGGCATGAAGATCTTCGGGCCGGATGGCTATAAGCTCTCCGATGAACTCGAAAGCGTGATCGAGCGCCATATCATGGGTGACGAACCGGAGCCCCCGCCCGTGCCACCCGGGCAAATCGGCAAAGCCCACCGCATTGACGACGCCCGCGGTCGCTACATCGAGTTCGCGAAAAACACGGCAGACAACATTTCCCTGCGTGGCTTGAAAATCGTGGTCGATTGTGGTCACGGCGCCGCCTACTTCATCGCGCCTTTGATTTTCAAAGAGCTCGGAGCGGACGTCATCGTCACTGCCAACCAGCCTGACGGCATCAATATCAATGACGGCTGCGGCGCGCTGCATCCCGAAGCTGCCGGCGCACTTGTCCGCCAGCATGGCGCCGACCTGGGGATCTCGTTCGACGGCGATGCCGACCGAGTGATTTTCACCGATGCAAGCGGTCGGATCGTGTCAGGGGACCGCATTCTGGGGCTCTGTGCCATCGGACTCAAGGAACAGGGGAAGCTCAGACATGACACCCTGGTAGCCACCATCATGAGCAATCTCGGATTGATCGAGGCGATGAAAAAACACGGCATCCATGTCGAGACCACGGCGGTCGGAGACCGTAGTGTGATTGAGTGCATGAGGGCGAACGGCTATTCCTTTGGCGGCGAGAACTCCGGGCATTTGATTTTCGGGGACTATGTCACCACCGGAGATGGTATCCTGAGTGCGCTCCAGGTCCTGAGGATGATGATCGGGCGCAAGGCCAGCCTCGCAGAGCTTGCCGACATCATGCACGAGTATCCCACGCATCTTGCAAACATGCCAGTGCCGTCCAAGCCGCCGTTGGAAGGGCTGGTGAAGCTGCAGGGACTCATGAAGCAGGCAAGCAGCGAGTTCGGGGATCAGGGGCGCCACCTCATCCGCTACTCAGGAACCGAAAACAAGATTCGAGTGCTCGTCGAACACCGCGAACTCGCGGAGGTCAACGCCTGGATCGAGAGGTTCTCATCCGCGATCCACGAGGAAATCCGATAAACGCACGAAATCATGTCCTTTGCTCTATCAGATTGTTGGCCGCTTTCCCTGACCAAGAAAATCGAGGATTTCCCCATCGCGAACGCAGCGCTTTCGATTCATCAGAAGCGTGTGATCGGAGATCTCGCGCTCACTGCGAATCCGCGTGCCTGGCTGGATTCCCTTGATCTGGCGGGATTCAGTAACTCTGGAAAAGACACCATGAGTGACACGAGCGGCCTCCCGCTTGTATGGAGCAAAGCGGAACCCGATCTCAGCGCCCCCTTCATCGCCAAGTCGTCTTTTGTCATCCGCTATCCCTGGGATTTCCTGCGGGCGAATGAACTCATCGTGTCCGAGCTCAAGGGTGACACCCTCTATGGTGATATCCACCCGGCGGCGGTGGTCGAAGGCAATGTCTTTCTCGGGCCCGGCTCCCGAATCCTGCCGGGCGTTTATATCGAGGGGAATGTCGTCATCGGCGCGCATTGCAAGATCGGACCTAACTGTTATATCCGGGGTAACACCAGTATTGGCAACCAGTGCCACATCGGCCAGTCCGTGGAGATTAAGAACTCGCTGATTTTATCCAATACCAACGTGGGGCACCTTTCTTATGTGGGGGATTCCATTCTCGGCGAATACGTCAATCTTGGCGCTGGAACCATCATTTCCAATTTGCGCCATGATGGTAAAAACACCCGCTCGATGGTGAGCGGGATGCTTGTGGATACCGGGCGGCGCAAGTTCGGCACCATCGTCGCTGATCACGTCCACACCGGCATCAACACTTCCATCTATCCCGGTCGCAAGCTCTGGCCTGAAACCTCTACCCGCCCCGGTGAAATCGTGCGGCGGGATCTCGAATCTCAAATCTCTAATTCATAATCACCCATGTGCGGAATCGTCGGATACATCGGAAAAGCGGATGCAGCCACCGTGCTGATCAATGGCCTGCGGCGTTTGGAATACCGTGGCTATGACTCAGCCGGAGTCGCAATCCTCGATGAGGATCGCCTGCTCGTTTCAAAGTCGCCCGGCAAGGTCGCGAAGTTAAGCGACAAGGCTCATGCGGACTGGGATGCAGCCTTGTTCCAGCGTGCGTCCACCGGCATCGCCCACACCCGCTGGGCCACTCACGGGCCGCCGACGGAGGTCAATGCGCACCCGCATCTCGACCAGTCGGGCGACATCGCGCTGGTTCATAACGGCATCATCGAAAACTACCGCATGCTTCGTGCCCGGTTGGAGGGGAAAGGCCACCATTTTTACTCCGAGACAGACACGGAAGTCCTCGCCCATCTTATCGGTGACTGTGACAAGGGCGATTTGTTTCAAGCGATTTGCGATGCGCTCCACCAGGTCAACGGCACGTTTGGCATCGCCGTGCTATCGAGCCGCGAGCCGGGTAAAATCATCACCGCGCGGCGCGGCAGCCCGATCGTCATCGGAGTGGGGGATGGGGAGATCATCATCGCTTCGGACGCCGCGGCCATTGTCGCCCATACTTCACGGGTGATCTATCTCGACGACAACGACATCGCCGTGGTCACGGCGGATTCAGTGGATATCCGGGATCTCAACAACATTCCCGTTACCCGGGAGATTGCCGAGCTGGGACTGGATTCCGCGGCTGCCGAGAAAGGTGGCTTCGAGCACTTCATGCTCAAGGAAATCCATGAACAGCCGGAATCGTTGGGAAATGCCATCCGCGGGCGGCTTGATTTTGACCTGGGCTCGTCGGTTCTCGCTGGCATGGGCACCTCGCCGCGCGAACTCGCCGAGCTTTCCCGCGTGGTGCTCATCGGCTGCGGAACCTCGCTGCACGCCGGGCTTGTCGGCGAGTATGCCTTTGAAGACTTGGCGGATATCCATGCGGAAGTCCAGCAGGCGGCGGAGTTTCGCTATCGCAATCCGATCCTAGGCAACCGCGATCTCGTCGTCGCCATTTCCCAGTCCGGTGAGACGGCGGATACCCTTGCCGCGGTGCGGGAGGCCAATCAAAAAGGGGCCTTCGTGATGAGTCTTTGCAATGTCGTGGGATCGACCATCGCCCGTGAGACAGGCAGGGGCGTTTACCTTCATGCGGGACCGGAGATTTCAGTAGCCTCGACCAAGGCGTTTACTTGTCAGGTCGCCGTGCTGCTCATGATGGCCCTCAAGCTCGGGCGTGGCCGCAGGTTTTCCCGGGAGGAAGGGTTCAAGCTCGCCCGGGAGATCGAATCGATTCCCAGCTTGGTCGCCAAGGTGATCCTCCAGGATGCGCACATCGCCAGGATTGCCGCCGACTATACGAAAAACGAGCACGCGTTCTTCATCGGCCGTGGGCCGATGTATCCCGTCGCTCTTGAAGGCGCGTTGAAGTTGAAGGAGATCTCCTATATCCATGCCGAAGGATATCACGCGGCGGAACTCAAACATGGTCCCATCGCCTTGTTGGAAAAGGGCACGCCTGTCATCGCCCTTGCCGTGGATATTCCCGGGATGGACAAGACTTTGGGGAACGTGGAGGAATGCCGGGCCCGCGGCGCGCGCATTCTTGGCGTGGTTACGGAAGGTGATCATGAGACGGCCGAGTGCATGGACGACTTCATCACCATTCCTCGCTGCCATCCGCTGGTGGCCACCATCCCTGCTGTCGTCGCACTCCAGCTGTTTGCATATCATGTCGCACGCCTCCGAGGTTGTGAGATCGACCAACCGCGGAACCTTGCGAAGAGTGTCACGGTCGAGTGACAGATACTCCGCGGATTTTGTTAGAGACCTAAGGTGAGACGTGGACCCGGTAGAACCCCCGTCCGAGCACGGGGTCGAGCGGGATGGTGAAGGAAAGCAAGCCATTCAAACCCGCCTTGCTGGGTCCTTCATTCTGCCACGAACCGGGTTCAAGAGACGGGGAATACTGCAGTTGATAGCCGTGGCCGATGTTCGAGGGGATGGTCACCGTGGCGAAGGATCCCGCGATCGAGATGGTCGGGTCCTTCAATTCGCTGGAATCAAGCACAACGCCATAGTTCACGAAATTTCTCGGGAGATCCTGTGCCCCCGTGATCAAGTCGAGCACACCGTTGTTGGTGAATGTTCCTCCGTTTTCCAACGTGGCGCCGTCGGTGACCCGGATCACGCCGTTGTTGGTCACCGCCCCGGGGAACAGCGGAATGTTGTCGGGACCGCCGCCGATGGTGCCGTTATTGATCAAGGCACCGCTGAATTTCAAGCTTGCGGAACTTGCGCCATGGATCGTTCCGTTGTTAGTGAAGATGCCTGTGAAATCCAGGCTTTGGCCCGGAATCCCCAATTGGGAACCGCTGAAACCAACACTCCCGCCCACCGTTCCGGATCCGGTGATCTGGCCCTGGCCGAGAAGCTGGATGGCAAAGGCATTGATTCCACCGCCGCTGCCCAGACGGAGTGTCCCGGAATTCGCTAGTGAGGAAACGAAGGCTTTGTTGCCATTCAGATCGAGAGTCGCTCCCTGCATGACGGTGACGGCGCCGTTCGCCGGAAGCGCCTGGGAGCTGACGCCTTGTGGCGTGAACGCATCAATGATCGCTTCATGCCATTGGCGGGCCATCCATGCGAAGCCGGTGTCATTAGGGTGCACACCGTCGTTGATCAGACCGTTGCCCGGGAATCCTGAATTCAAATCCACCAAATGGACATTCTTCCCTGCAGCCTGGAACGCCGCGACTTGGCGGGTGACGATCGAGTTATAGGAGTCGATCGGATAGATGCCACTCGTGATCGGGGTGATCTTCGCGATGATCAGCCTACTGTTGGGGCGCAGGGTGGTGATTTTTGAAATCAGGCCCTGCAAGCGGGCTTCCACTCCATCCTGATCGAGCAGATCGTTGGTCCCGAGCATCATCGTGATACAATCCGGGTTCACGGGCGAGCGTCCGGTGCCATTCCCACCGGTGAGCCAGTAGCCTCCGTTAGGGTTGCGGTCCTGTCCTCCGTATTGGAGAAAACGGGCGTTGTCGAAACCATCAAGATTGTTAGATACGTCATTCAAGTTATAGGATGAATGCCCCTCGTGATACCTTTGGTCGATCGGCGAGCTTGGTAAGGTAGTTGATCCCAGATTCGAGGTGCCGATGAACCTGAAGGTGGGTGCCATCGGAAGCACCAGTGGGAACAAGGCTCCTCGGTAGCCCGCTGTGTTGCTCGTTGAGCCGTAGGTGATGGAGTCTCCCAAAGGCATGATTTGAAAGCCGACTGGAAACACCGCGGGTGCGCAGATCCGTAAAACACCCATCGCAACCGTCGTTCTCCCACTATAGGAATTCGGGCCGCTTAGCACGAGCGTGCCGGGACCCGTCTTGAGAAGCCCCTTGTTGCCGACGAGTGGAATCCCCAGGGTGGCGGTGCGGGAGTTCACGCTAAGCGTCGGTGTGCCGGTCGTGACGTCGAGGGTGAGCGCTCCGCCACTGCCGCCACTGCCGCCACGGATCGACCAATCATGACTCGGGTTGGTGTCTCCGAAGGTGAGGCTCCCGACGGTTTTTGCGCCGTCGAGGGTGATTGCGATGTCTGACAGGAGGTCGAGCTGATCAAAGTCGGCGCTGTCCTGCACTCCGTCAGGAATGGCGTTTCCGCTCCAGTTCGTGCTGTTTGTCCACGACGCGCTTCCGGGTGTGATCCAGGTCGCGGCAAAGATGTCCGTGTGAGGCATCAGGTGCGACACGGCCAGAAAAAACATGATATACCCGGGGGGAGAGGTTCTCATCACTGATCACAACGTTGAGTTGTGCTGCGGCGGGCCTACGGAAAAATCCCGTCGAAGGCAAGATAAAGATGGGCTTCAGGATCTAACAGCCGAGGAAAGAGCCTTGGAAGCACTTCCGATAAATCACAGTCTGGTTGATTTTACGGTTTCTTACGCTGCAAGGAAAATGTTAAGCTTCTTCCATGAACGAATCGATGATGCCGCCGAAGAACATTGTTCTGATCGGCTTTATGGGAAGTGGAAAGTCCACGGTAGGGAGGGAGCTGCATCAGCGGCTGGGCTATCCGTGGGTCGATACCGACCACCTGATCGAGCAACGTGAGCGGAAATCGATCGCTGCGATCTTCGCTGAATCCGGTGAGGAGGCGTTCCGGGATCTGGAGACGCGCGTGCTGGAAGAGCTCAACGAGCCCCAGGTGCCGCGGCGGATCATTTCCACCGGCGGCGGAGTCATCGGCCGCGCGCAAAACCGTGCTCTGCTGCGTGGTCTGGGCTATGTGGTTTGGCTGCATGCGCCGACTTCCGTGATCGTGGAGCGAACTTCCAAAAATCGGGACCGGCCACTGCTTCATGCGGAGGATCCGGTAGCCCGCATCGAAGCCCTATTGGCGGTTAGAAAGCCATTGTATGCTGAGACAGCGCATTTGAAAGTCGATACGGCCGGGCTCGACTGTGGCGAGCTTGCCACCGGGATTCTGGAAAGCGCGCGGTATTTTTTCTCCTGCCAGCTGTGAGTGCCATGGAGGATCAAATCAAGCAATGGGCGCGGGAGCTCGGCTTCGACGACTGCCGGATCGCGCCTGCCAAAGTGGCAACCCACGCCGACGTGTTCCGCGATTGGATCGCAGAAGGCAGGCAGGGCGAGATGGCATGGATGGAGCGTCATCCGGAGAGGCGTTGCGATCCGCGGGAAGTTCTGGCAGGTTGCAAGTCGGTCATCTGCCTGGCGCTCAACTACTATCCCGGACGTAGCCCGTTTTCCGAGGGCGACGAGGGTGGCTACCGGATCGCCCGGTATGCCTGGAATGAGGATTATCATGACTTGATTGAAAAGCGCTTGAGGGAGTTTGACCTGAAGCTGCAGACCTTGGGTGGGGTGCAGCGGTTTTATGTGGATACCGGGCCGGTGCTGGAACGGGATTTTGCGAGCGATGCCGGGTTGGGATGGAATGGGAAATCCACCGTTCAGATCCACCGTCACCTTGGAACATGGTTTTTTCTGGCGGAGTTGCTGACGACCCTGGAGCTCGCGCCGGACACTCCCTTCGGGGATCATTGTGGGAAATGCACGGCCTGCATCACCGCCTGCCCGACCCAGGCGATCACCGCGCCGCGTCGTCTGGATGCGCGGCGCTGTATTTCCTATCTAACCATCGAACACAAGGGGGCCATCCCGGTCGAATTCCGGAAAGCCATCGGAGACAGGATCTATGGTTGTGATGACTGCCTCGATGCCTGTCCATGGAACCGCTTCGCGGTCGAATCACGCGAGATGAGCTTCCAGGCGCGGAAGGCGGTGTTTAGTCACCGGTTGCGGGATTTTCTGGATCTGGACGATGCTGGATTCCGCGTGCTATTCGCCAAGTCGCCGGTCAAGCGGATCAAGCGGGCGAGGTTTTTACGAAATGTCTGTGTGGCCCTGGGAAATACCGGAACTGTCGCGGATCTCGCCGCTTTGGAATCCGCCGCTGCCGAGGCGGATCCCCTCGTGTCCGAGCATGCGCGGTGGGCGATCGAGGAGATTTCCCAGCGGGTGGCGCAAGGCTCTCTTTCTTCCAACCCGGCAGGTGCCCAACCGCGCGCAAGCTCATGAATCCTTTTGAAGAAAATCCGCTGTGGGATGAGATCAAGCGACTGCGCGGTGAGATCGCTGATCTCAATGACACGCACCAAGCGGCAGTCGCCCGGATCAGCGCACGGATTTCAGGGTTGGAGTCGGCATTTGTCAGGAGTGTCGTCAATGTGGTCGGTCCGCCGCCGCTGCCTGAACCAGCCATGGTCCCGGAGCCGCCGGTTGCGGTTCCCGAGGAAGTCGTGGAGGAACCGCCGGTGCTTCATGCCGTCGCACCTTCCCCGCCTCCTGTTCCTGCGCCGGTTGGGAATCACAGGTTCGAGCTGGATTTCGGGAAAGTCTGGTTTGTGCGGATCGGTGTCGTGATTTTGCTGACGGGGCTCGTCTTCCTTGGGAACTATGCCTATCAGAACTGGGTCCGCGAGATGCCCAACGGTATCCGGCTCGCCGCGCTTTTCGGGTGTGCGCTCGTCTTGGTGGAGACGGGCAGGCGGCTTGCGAACAAGGAAAGCCTGAACCGTTTCGGGGAAGTGCTCATGGCGGGCGGGATGGCATTTTTCTACTATTGCACCTTCGCTGCGCATCATGTCACCCGGCTGCGTGTGATCGAAAGCCCGGCCGTCGGGGCGGTTTTACTTTCTGCTGCCGCCTTCGCCATCGCCGCTGTGTCATGGCGGCGGGAGGCGAAGACCACTGCGGTGCTAGGGATCGTGCTCGCGTCTTACGCGACCATGCTGCAGCCGATCGGGTGGATGTCCTGTTTGTCCAATGTTCTACTTGGCGGGCTCGGTTTGTTTTTCATGCTCCGTCCCGCTTGGTCGGCGGCAGGCTGGGCTTCCATGCTGGGAAGTTATGGCGCGTTTCTGGGTTGGCAGTTGTTCGGGGCTTCCGGAGGGGATGCACGCGTGGACGATCCCGCGACTCTCTGGTTCCTGCCGCCCTTGTGGGTCATGTTCGCGATTCCCGGAGCGCTGGATCGTTTCCGGGAAATTCTTTCGGACCGTGCCCGGGCGTGGTTCACTGCTTCTAACAACGCGCTTTTCTTCCTGTTGTTTTCCGCCGTGTGGTCTGAACAGAATAGCAGTGGCAGTTATTGGAAAGTGGCTGGTTTTTTCGGTTTCATTCTCATCATGCTCGGCATCCTCGGGCGCCGTCGTCAAACTACGGCAGGGGGGGTGAACATCGGTCAGGGAATCGCGGTCGCGACCTGGGCGCTCATTCTGAAACTGGACGGGCAGCATCTCGGGCTGGTGCTTGCTTTCGAATCACTCGCGTTGGCTCTTGCAGTGCTAAGGTACGGGGGGAAGTGCGAGTCGGTCTTCTCGTTGCTATGCGGACTTGGAGCTGCGTGGATCGTGATTTCGGAGGAGTCTGCCAGCTCCATAGCGAGCGTCGCGCTTACGGCGTTCCTCGTAGCTGGTGCATCGGTTGTTTCCGAGCGGGGGGGCGGGAAGTGTCATGCGTTTGCAGAGTTTCGGAGGGCATCCGCATTCTTGCTTTTTGCGGCGTCGGTGATCGTTGTTTCACAACTCTGTGTTGTCCGGCTGGAGGATCCTTGGAAGCTTGTCACAAGCGTCCTGCTTGCGGGGGGGCTGACGGTCGTTTCGTTAGAGCTCGATGTGAAACGGCGCCAACCTGAAGTTTTATGGGCGTCCCTGTGGTTTCTCGGACTGGCGGTTCTGTTCGGTTTTGGGGTGCTTTCAAAATGGCCGCTGGCGCTTGCGGCGGTGGTGGCGCTGCTTGCCTGCTGGTTCTGGCATCATCGTGGCAAGGGTGGACGTTCCGCCCATGATCCAGCGGCATATCCTGATTTTTGCGCACTCGTGTTTTCCGCTCCGGTGCCCATTTTTCTCTGGTTGTTTTGTCAGAAGTGGGCGGGTGGGTTTTGGTGTTCCCCGACTCGTGTGGACTTGGCCTTTGGCTTGAATCAAGTGGCGGCCTGCGCCCTCGTGCCGACCGCGCTTGCGGTCAGGTGCCCGAAATTGGTAACGATGGCGGGGATTTATTCGTGCGCCGCTCTGGGGTATTGGGTTCTTCTGCCCGCCGGAAATGCGCCGGTGATTTTTGGTGCCTTCGTTCTCGCCAGCGGCTCAGCGGCGGTGGTTCTCAGCTCGTGGGGGAAGTCGGTGGTGAGTGAAAATCCGCCGAGATCCGGAGGCTTGTTTCGCTTCTCCGCATTTGGTGCGTACTGCGCGGCATGGCACGCCGTGGTGCCAGGTGCGTGGATGGATTGCCTGGCGATCACTTCGATTGGACTGGTCATTCTATCAGTGGTGATCAAACGGAAAATTGCCATCGAGTGCCTCGGGTTTCTGGCGATCTCGTTTCTGGGGCTCGCTTTTGAAATGTTCACCAGTCCTTGGATGAAGAGTGAAATGGGTGATTCGTGGCGTGGGATCCTGGTGGTCTTTGCCTTGTTAGGGTTGACATTCACCTATCGCGAGCGTCCGGCGCTCATTACTGATCCGCAGGTCCGAAAATCCGCCATCGCTGTGCTGGCGGGACTTGCGTGCCTCGTCGCGACTCTGTGGGCCACACAGATGTTGGTCTGGCGTTTCGGATGGAAGCCGACGGCTGTGCTCTGGACCTTGCTCGGCTTCGGATTTGTAAGTGCGGGCCTTTGGCAAGGTCTCCACATCTTGCGTGTTTGTGGATTTGGCCTGCTCCTTGTTTCGTTTTGCAAGCTCTTCGCCGTGGATGTCTGGGACTTCACCGCTTTCATGCGGGTGGTATCATTCATCGTGCTCGGTGCCGCGCTGATCTTGCTTGGTCTGTTTTACAACAATTTTTCGGAAACGATCAAAGCGCTGCTTGATTCCGAGCAAGAGGCAAAGCCGACCGGAATCAGGACGGGCGAGGAAGCAGGATGAACCCGCCATTCACCACTGCGTGAATGGACTGGTTTCCAACGGTCTAGCAGATTCAGGAATAGGATGACTCGACGCGCTCGGCGACGTCGCGGTAGCCATAGTCCACCTCGTAGATCTGCTTGAAGCAGTCAAGGGCGGCGGGCTTGTCATTCACTTCTGCGTGGATGAGGCCTTTTTCGTAGAGCACTTCCTTTTTGGTGTTATCCATGGAAATGAGATCCGCGAGGGCATCCGCAAGCTGCTTGATGGCGAGGTCGAACATGCCTTTGGCCCGGAAGGCCCGGGCGAGTGTCAACAGGACCTTGGTCCGGATGTGCGGGTTGCGGGTGGCTTGTTGCAGGTGGGGAATGGAGGCGCTGTAGTCGCCCGCCTTGAAGAGGGCGGTGCCGAGTTCGAAGCGGAGTTGGGGGTCGGTGGGGTTTTGATCCACACGGCGCTGGGTTTCCTGCACTTGTTCGGCAAGCCGTTCCGCCTTCCGTGCTTCAAGAGTGGCCTTGAGTTCCTCATTGTCAGGATCCGCAGCGACGGCGGCTTCAAGTTGCCTCATGTCCGTCTCCACGGATTTGTCCTTCATCGCTGAGGCCTTGGTAGCGAGCGCGACGTCGCCATTGCTCAGCGAGTGTGCCCAACTGAAGAAGGTGTGGGCGTTGTGCCAGTCTTCGAGTTGTTCGTAGATGCCGGCGAGGTCCTTGACGGTGGCGAGGTGGTTCGGGTCGAGGTTATATTTCTCGATGATTTTGTCGCGTCGTTCTTCGAGTTGCTCGCGGGTGAGGCCGGTGCGGGATGCCTTTTCCAATTCCTCGAATTCGGAGGAGTTTTTCATGAGCGAGCGCATGTCCGCGTTTTCATCCCATTTCTGCTTCTGCATCGAGGCGCGCGCGGATGCGTCCTTGGATCCCTTGATGGCGGTGCCGTCGGTGGGATGGTGCTTGATGATGTCGTTGTAAACTTCCGATGCAACAAGCGGCAGCTCGCGGGAGAGATAGAACTCGGCGAGCTTGTGGAGAAGTTTGGCATTCTCCGGGTTGCCCTTGCGGACGGTCTCGAGCGCGAATGCGGCTGTTTCGTAAAGTTCCAACTTGAGGCAGATGTCAAAAAGAAGGTCGTTCGCCTGGTCGTTGTAGGGATCCTTTTCGAGTTCTTTCTCGATGAGCGGGATGGTGCCTGCGGGATCTTTTTTTGCTTGTCCCTGAAGCTTCATGATGCCCATTCCGCCGCCTGACATGCCGAACAGGCCAGCCTTCTTTTTTGTGTTTCCGGCGACTTGGAATTCACATTTGCGCAGCATCTTGCGGCCTTCGAGGAAGCCCGGGCTTTCCTTGAGCACCGCTTGAAGAAGGCTGATGCCGTAGGTTAAATTCGAGGTCTGGACAGCACTCAGCGCTTTGAGCCAGAGGGGCTTGATGCTCGGTGGAAGTTCTTTTTCGGTGATCTCGGGCATGACAAATGGAATAGTGCGGTTTTTTGAAAATGATCAGCGGAGGTGGCTTACGGACCGAAAGTGGAGACTCATGAGCTGCTTGGCAAGCGCGCGCTGCGGAAGAAAATCGAGAAAATGGCGACATTGGTCGATTCCGTTGTTTTTTGGGATTGTCGGCGCGGCGGACATGGGTTACCGAAGGGGGCGCTGTTGAGTGTTTCAACAGCTCATTTTTTCATTTCAAGCCACTATGCCTCCTCGCCCAAAGAACTCGGGACGTCGTCTCAATCGCAACCGTTATGGTCCTCCAAAGCGCTCCACCAAGGACGAGGAGGAGAAAGCTGTGGAGGTGGATGGTGAGATTTCTTCCGTTCTCGCAGGAACCATGTTCCGGGTAAAGTTGGAGAGCGGCCATGAGGTGCTCGCGCACATTTCCGGCAAGATGCGCAAGCGATTCATCCGCTTGGTCGTAGGTGACAAGGTCAAGATGGAGATGTCTCCATACGATTTGACCAAGGCCCGGATTGTTTTCCGTCTGAGCTGAGCCTCTGCGCGCATCAAGCGTAGTCTGCGCCGACTTCCGCCGCTTCGAGCGCGGCGACCGACTGGTTGTCGCGCCTTTCAATGATGATGTCGCCGAGCAGTTCGTTCTGGCGAACGACGAATTGGTTGAGCTTCATCAGCTCAAGAAGCGCCAGGAAGGTCACGATCACCTCCGCCTTGGTGGTGGCCGATTCGAAAAGTTCTTCAAATCGGCGACTTTCCCCAGGCGCGAAGTGCCCGAGAAGTCGCTCGATTTTGTCTGAAACGGTGAAGCGATCGTCAATGATATCGCCGAAATCGTGCGACTCCTCAAAGCGCTTGAGCACGTTTTGGAAAGCCCGGATAAGATCGAAAATCGAGATCTCGGCAAGCGCCGCAGGCTCCTCAACCGGGGCCTCCGAGGTATCCGGTTGGTGGGCAAAGCGGCCTTCCTGCTCCAGTTCCCGGAGACACAGGAATCCCGCCGCGTCCTTGAATTTTTTATATTCGATGAGCTGCCGGATCAGCTCCCAACGTGGATCGTCCTCTTCGGCATCCTCATCCGGAGGCTGCTCGACCCGAGGCAGCAGCGTGCGGCTCTTCAAATACATCAAATTCGCAGCCATCACGATGAACTCGGAGGCGAGGTCGATGTTGAGCAGCTTGAAGGTGTTGATGTAGTCAAGATACTGGCGGGTGATGCGCTCGATGGAGATGGAATGAATGTCGACCTCGTCTTTTTTGATCAAATAGAGGAGGAGATCGAGGGGACCTTCGAAGATTTCCAGGCGCACTTTGTAGTCATTTGCTTCCACGCGGCGGTGGTAGGGGATGAAAGCGCGGAGGGCGAGGGTAAATTTCCCTCGCCTCATCGCGGGTTGGCCGTTTTACTTCGCTTGCAGCGATCTGATGTATGGAATCTGAACAAACTCAAAATTTCAATGAACGCCTGAGCCAGTGGGTGGCGAACCAAGGATTTTGGTTCCAGGTGCGCTATTCCATGGTGGGCAGCGGGATCAAGGGGGTCGCATTGTTCCAGCTGCTGAGAATGGCATTCCGGGTCACGGTGTTCTGCTTGGTCGTGGCGGCGGGGATTTTCTACTACTTGCTCAAACGCACCGAGTATCAAGCGTTCAACACCAATTTCAAAAGCGCGCTCCAGAGTGGATTCTCGGCCAAGGAAATAGAAATCAAGGGCTTTTCCCGCATCCAAGGACAGTTCGAGATCAAAGGGATCGCGTGCGAGGGCGGCGATCAGACGTTTTTCAATTCACTGGAGGCGAAAAACATCCGGTTCAAGATGGGCCTGTTAGACGGGGTGGTTGGGAAGTGGGACCCCAAGGTGATTCTGGTCTCAAGACTGGACGTCGACCTGCGCGCGGGTGCTGATGATGCCCAGTCCGCGAAGAATTTTGCCACCGCCTTCTTCAAGAAGTTTGATAAGGTGGTCGTGGACTCGGTTGAGGTCACGGATGCGAGCGTGAGTTGGGGCTACTCGGAGCGAACCCGGGGATCCATTTCCAACAGTGTTCTCAAGATTCAGCGCCTGGAGGATGTGACCATCCTGTCATTCACCGGAGGGGTTTTTGATCAAAACTGGCTCAGAAACCTTGAGATCGTACGCCTGGTCGTGCGTTGTAATGCGGAGGGAGTGTATTTTGAAAAGGCGGAGTTCCGCCGCGGTCAAGGAACGGTGGATCTCGGCGGCCTCAAGGTGCTCGGCGGCGAGCGTCCAAGTATCGAGGGGGTGGCCAAGGTGCGTAAGCTTGGGCTCGATGGGATACTTCCACCGGCTTTGAGGAGCTTTGTCGAGGGCTCGTTTTCTTCGGATTTCCGAGTCTCCGGATCGACCAATACCACGGCGGGTGTCGGATTTGCCGGCCAAGTGGTTCTGGATGGTCAGGATGTGATCACCCTGCGCCGCCGGATCTATATTCTCCAGGCGCTTTCCGATATTGACTACGTGCGAAACTACTACCGGGTGGACTTCAAAGAGGGTTCCTTCCAAATGAAAACTTCTGGTGGTGGGATGGAAATCAGTGACTTGAATCTGAAGGCAGACGATCTCTTCACCATGGAAGGCAGAATGTTAGTGAGACTTCCCACCGCTGAAGAAAGCCGGGAGAGTGTGGAAAAGGGTTCGGTGGCCGGAGGCTCCCCCTTGTTCGCCGGGGAAGAGTCTGAAGAGGATGAATTGGCCGTCCGCGCGGACGACTCGAATTTCACGCTCCGCCGTGCCGCGCTCGAAGAAAAGCGGGCCAAAGAAGGAAACGCCGGTGTGGCCACCAACTTGTCGATGGACCACCTGGGACTCAGTTTGGAGCTCCGGCGGCTCGGGGAGAAGGCGGCCGAGCGCCTCTCCAGAACATTGCGTTACGAAGGACTCTTCAAGGTCACCCTCCTTCCCGACGCCTTTGAACTCGCTCCCAAGCTGATCGCGCAGTTCCCCATCGATCCCAAGCTGGGACGCATCCCGTTGATGGTCCCCATCGAGGGAAGTATCTATGAACTCACCCTGAAACAAGCGGAGGACATCTATCAGATGAGGAGTCGCTAGGCATCATGCCTTGGCCACCAAGCCGAGGCTGTGGTAGATCTCGCGTGTCGCATGGCTCTTGTTCAGCGTGTAGAGATGGATGCCATCGACCCCGGCATTGAGCAGTCCGGCACATTGTTCGGCGGCGTAGTGGATGCCGACCTGTTCGACCGCCTCCGGGTTCGACTTTGCCCGCTCGAGCGCCCGCAGCAACTTGGCGGGATAGCGTGCTCCGGCCGCAAGCTCGGCCATCCGTTTCATTCCCGAAATGGAAGTCACAGGCATCACTCCGGCGATGATCGGGATGTGGATTCCGGCAAGATCACAGCGGTCCCGGAAGTCGAGGAAATCGTGATTATCGAAAAAAAGCTGGGTGCAAATGTAATCCGCGCCCGCGTCCACCTTGGCCTTCAGGAAATCCAGTTCATCAACCCGGTTGGGAGTGGTCGGATGCCCCTCCGGAAAGCCGGCCACGCCGATGCCGAAGCCACGTGGGTCCGGGTGGGCTCCGGTGGCGTTGAACTTTTTGATGAAACGCACCAAATCCGCCGCATGACGGAAGCCGCTTTCTGACCAGTCGTAATTCGGTTGATCCCGCGGTGGATCACCCCGCAGCGCGAGGATATTGCCTACCCCTGCCGCCGCGTAGCGGGAAAGAATCGCCTCCACTTCTTCCTCGGTGTGGCCCACACATGTCAAATGAGGCACCGGAGGGATGGAAGTGGTCTCCTTGATCCGCACGACCAAATCATGAGTAAGCTCCCGAGTGCCGCCACCTGCCCCATACGTGACGGATACGAAGGTCGGGTTGAGCGGTTCCAGTTCGCGAATCGTCTGATAGAGCTCTTCCCAGGCCACGGGCGTCCTTGGGGGGAAGAACTCAAAAGAAAGTGAAGGTTTGGAATTTGTGAGAATATCGTGAATGTGCATGGCGGGTGATCGGCTAAGGGTAAGGGAAATTTGCGGCGGCGCTCGAAACTTTTATGGATTCACGGAGTTTCCTCCGTGGCAAGTCGCGACGGACGCGGCTAAACAAGCGTGAAACTCTCATGAAAACAATCCCTGTTTCCTTTCTTGTCGTCGGCATGATGCTGCCCGCTTGGTGTCCCGCCCAGCCACCAGGCCCGGATCGCCAGGGGATGAACGACCCCAAGCGCCCCAAGAGAGAGGGGCAGCGACACTTCATCGAGGCTTGGAAAAGGGCGGATGCCGACAAAAACGGCCAGATTTCAAAGTCGGAATTCGACGCGATGCCCCGCCTTCAGAACCTTGCCGATGAAAAGCGCGCCAAGCTTTTCACCCGTCTCGATAAGAATGCCGACGGCGAGCTTCAGCGCGAAGAACTCGCGCAGATGATGAAGCCTCAAGAAGGAAAAATGGGAGGGCCCCCACGGCTCTGGGAGCTCGACAAGGATCAAAGCGGTGGAATCAGTTTTGAAGAATTCAAGCAAAGTGCGTTCTTTGGCAAGCTACCCGCCGAGAGGCAGCAGGCGGTATTTGCCAAGTTGGACACCGACGGCGACCAGCAAATCACCCGCCAAGACCGCCCCGAACCACGGCTGAGGCAGCCCGACGGCCGCCCGCACCCGCAGCGTGCGGACAAGAACGAGCAGGAACCCATGGATCGGGTCAATCCGGCTCTGGACCTCAATGGCGACGGGGCGCTTTCGTTCGAGGAGTTTCGTGCCGGCCCTGCGGTGAAGGATCTCACCGAGGATGAGCAGGAAGATCGTTTCGAGCTGCTCGACCGGAACAAGGACCTCAAGATCTCGCCCGAGGATTTCTCCTCGGTCCCGCCTCCTTGATGCCGACAGTATTCCTTGGATCAAGGCCCGTGCCCGAAACTCCGGGGACCAAGGGCGCTGCGTTTCAAATTCTCTTAAATAAGTCCTGACAATTAAGCGGTTTGTAGTAAACAGGCTTTGCCGCAGGCATTTTCTCCCCGATGCAGAGTTCCGAAACCACCGAGATGGATCCGTCCTCTCCAGCCTATCAGCTGGGGCTTTGGTTCGACACCCTGGAATCGCTCGGGGAGTTTGTGGGAATCCGTTTCGGGCGGATCTGTCGGCTGAGCGGCAAGGTGGATTGGTTTTACCTGTCGCATCGGGACTACGATGGCATCGGCGGGTTCGCATACCTGTTGCGGGAACGAGGGGCGATTCTTCCGGACTTGCCGACCATCAGTCATCCGCACGATGAGTCCTGGCTGCATTTTTTCAAGTTTGTGCCAACCATGTTAGCTCCTCGGAAGGTTTTGGAGTGGAAGCCCTTGAAGCAGGGTAGGGAGTTGGAAACCCGTTGCCAACCCGCCACTGCGGTGGCCTATCACGTGTTTGATGAGGATAAAACCGCCAGGATCCGCCGCGCCAGCAGGGCTGCGGAGGTCACGGTGAACTCCCTGTTGCTGAAGTATCTGGATAGTGCGATCCGTCCGGCCCTTGTCGATCCCGGGAGCGTCACTCCGTGGATGATCCCCGTGAATTTGCGGGGCAAGGTCTCCCAGAGCGAAGATACGGGAAATCATTCGAGCTACGTCGGAATCCAAATCCGCGCGTCGGAAAGTGTCAAACAAGTGCACCAGCGGGTCCGCCAAGCCTTGCGCAAAGGCCAGCACATGGCGGCGTGGAAGAGCTTCACGGCGACCCGGCTCACAACACCCGAGATGAAGATGCGCATGATCGAGACGGGGCGCGCCACCTCGCAATGGAGTGTGGGAGCCTTTTCGAATCTGGGTGTCTGGGATGCCGGGAAGAACATCAGCGCTGCCGCTTGTCTGGGCGACTGGTTGTTTGCACCGCCGGTCTTGCGCTTTCAAATGATCGGTGCCGGCTGTGTCACTTATCGCGGCAGGCTCACACTCACGCTTCAAATCCACCCGGAGCTGACCACCTCACCGCACGTGGCCCATGAGTGGCTGCGTGCATGGGTTGGAGAAGTCGATACCGCGATCCTAACGGCTCCGGTTGCCTAGCACGTTCGTGCATGCCGCGCCTGTCGGGTGGTGGATCACGGGGTGGTCCGTGATTGGGAGGTCCGGGTCAATGTGATCGGGCGTCGGAGTCGGCGATGGCGGGCGGGTTCTTGGCACGCTGCCAGGCATCCTCCATTTGCTCCGGCGTGGCAGTCTCGAGATCGAGATTCGCCGCGAGGAGTGCTTTTTCCATGGCTGCGAAGCGATTTTCAAACTTGCTGTTAGCCGCAGCCATGAGGAGTTCCGGGTCGAATTTCCTGAACCGCGCCAAGTTGACCAGGGAAAACATCAGATCGCCCATTTCCTCGAGCACCGCATCAGGATCGCTGGCGGCGATGGCGGCTTGCAGTTCAAGGTGTTCTTCTTGGATTTTTGCAAGCACACCCGCTTCGTCGGGCCAGTCGAAACCGACCTTGGCGGCCTTTTTTTGGAGTTTGAAGGCGCGGAGCAGGCCGGGCAGCCCCTTGCCCACGCCGTGAAGATAGGGCTTTTGTTCGTCGCCCTTTTCGGTGCGTTTGATTTCGTCCCATTGTTGAAGGACCTGATCGGTGGTGGAGGCGGCGCTGGTGCTGAAAACGTGGGGGTGGCGGCGCACAAGCTTCTCGCTGATGCCGCGTGCGACGTCGTCGAGAGTGAATCGTCCGGCTTCTTCCGCGATTTCACTGTGGAAGACCACCTGCAAGAGCAGGTCCCCGAGTTCCTCCTTGAGATGCTCGTGGTCTCCGCGCTGGATGGTGTCCACCGTTTCGTAGGCTTCTTCGATGAGATTCGGGACGATGGATTCGTGGGTTTGTTCTGCATCCCAGGGGCAGCCACCGGGAGCGCGTAGCCGGTGCATGATGGCGCGGAGGCGGGCGAGTTGCCGGCCTGCGTCAGGGGAGTCGATCATTTCTGCGTCGGTCATGATGAGGATTTTTTGGATTCGGATACCTTTTGGAGAAAATCGCGTTCGGCTTGGGTGAGGCTCTGGAATCCTTCGCGGGAGATCTTGTCGAGAATCGCATCCACCGCGGAGTCCTGACTCAGCTCGACCTCCGAGCGCGGTCGCAGTTTGGACAAGGGGCGCGGTCCGGCTTTCCGCGGGGGCGCGGGCTCATCCTGAAATCTCGCGCCTAACAAAATTGGATAACGCATGATCAGAAAGCCGACGATGGCGCCGCCGAGGTGGCCTGCTTCGCCGCCTTCATTACCACCGAGCCTGAAAATCACCGACCCAGCGGAGATGGCCATCAGGGCGATCGCGAGATTCCGCATGGACAGCTCGATGGGTGGGAAAAGCAGGGAGACGCGGAGGTTGGGCGCGATGACGGCCACGCCGATGAAGATTCCATAGATTCCGGCAGAGGCCCCGACCAAGGGGCTCTGCATATCGGCGCCGGGGAGGATTCCCGAAAATGCCAACAGCATGAAGAAGACCGCGCCACCGATGCCGCAGAGCAGGTAGAAGATGAGGAACTTTTTGGACCCCCACCAGCGTTCCAGCCACGGGCCGAAGAAGAAGATGCCCAGGCTGTTGAAAAGGACATGGCCGAGGCTGCCATGGATGAATTGGAAGGTGACGAACTCCCAGATGCGGAATTCAAACACGGCGGATTGGATCGCGAAGGCTCCGAACTGCCGGATCGGCTTGCCGGTTTCCGGATTTTCGAGAAACAAGTCGAGCAGGTAGAGCCCGAGGTTGAGGATGAGCAGCCACTTGACCACAGGCGTCAGTTGGGAGAGGAAACCGCTTTGGTAGCGGGTTTCTTGTCGATGATAGTCGCGGTCTTGCATTCCCATTTCGGGTGTCAGGTAACACGGCGGCGCCGCATCCGCAAGGCTGGGTAAGAAAACGAGGCTTACGGGATTTTGTGTAAAGCCACCTTGGTGTGAAGCAGGCCGGGGGCTAGGGTGCCGGAGTCCCATGAGTTCGCAAGCCAGTGACAACCAGCAGTTTTACCCGGAGATGGCCAAGCTGTTGGAGGCAGGAACCCGGCTTGCCAGAATGGCGGCGGGTGAGGAGGCGGGAACTTGGATCAGGACCTGGCGAGTCGGGGATGTGGCGACCTGCGGATCCGCGTTGAATCACGCCCCCCCAAAAAATACGCCCGACCATCCGTGAGGAGGGTCGGGCGTTTTTAAAGAACGTTTGTCGGGAAACGCCGGAATTACCAGCGACCGCCGCCACCGCCGCCGCCGCGGCGATCACCGCCGCCACCGCCGCCTTTGTAGCCACCGCCACCGCCGCCACGACGATCACCGCCGCCGCCGTATCCACCACCACCGCCGCCGCCGTAACCGCCGCCGCCGCCGCTTGGACGGGCTTCTTTGGGTTCGGAGGCATTCACGCGGAGCGCGCGGCCATTGTAGTCGTAGTCGTTGAGAGCCTCGATGGCTGCGTTCAACTGAGATTGGTCGCCGAGGGTCACGAAAGCAAATCCTTTGGATTGCCCGGTTTCGCGGTCGGTGATGATTTTGACCCGTTCAACAGGTCCGAAAGCGGCGAAGAGGCCAGAAACATCTCCTTCAGTTGCGGTGTAGGGCAGGTTGCCCACATAAATATCCATTTAATTCAATTCTAAAGACGCCATGATAATTCAAAACCTTACGGGATCATGGCGTCACAGATCAAATAAAGAACGTTCGGACGAATCAAGTCGTTCAAGCGAACTGAGTTATGGTCTGCATGAAATCATTTAGCAAGAATTCATTTTATTTAGTTTTCGCCGCCTGGGGTCGTGGTCCGCGCCAAGTCTTTTGTGGCAAGGGGAAATGGAGCTTGACGCATGGGCGCAGGATTTCTGTCCTTATCCCAGAAACTGAAAAATCCAACCATGTCCCAGCCACCGCCCGATCAATCCGACTTTATTCATAGTGAAAAATTCCTTCAGGAGCTGATGAAGAGGCAGTTGAAGCTTTCCATTTCATGTGCCACGGCCTTTGCGGTGCTTTTATTCGGGCTGCCTCTGATGAATTACCTGTTGCCCGGGCTAATGGCTCAACGGGTCGGAGGTTTCACGCTGTCGTGGTTGATTCTCGGGGTCTTGTTCTTCCCTTATGTGTGGATCATCGCCCGGGTATTCATCACCCGTTCCATGGCATTGGAAGTGGATGAAGTCCGGCATGCTGCGGAGGGCAATCATCGTCAGTCTTAACAGAATCTATCAAATGCAGATCGATTATTGGATTCTGGGGTTTTCCGCGGTGACGGTGGCCGTGACGATATGGATGGGCTTTCGCTCGGCGAAGACATCGAAGTCCGCCTCGGACTTTTTTGTTGCCGGGCGCTCGGTATCGGTTGGGTGGAATGCCTCGGCGATTTCCGGCGAGTATCTAAGTGCGGCGAGCTTCATGGGGATCGCAGGCATGGTGATGTTGTCAGGTTATGACGCGCTGTGGTATCCGGTTTGTTATGCGTGTGGATATTTGTTTTTGTTATTGTTCATCGCGGGTCCGCTGCGGCGCTTCGGGGCTTATACCATCCCGGACTTCGCGGAGGGGCGCTATGATTCGCCGGTTTTCCGGAAAATCGCGGTGTGCTTTGTGCTGTTTATTGGATTTTTCTACACCATGCCTCAGATGAAGGGTGCCGGGACGACGCTGGCGTATATCTTTAAGGGAGTGGATTTCCGGGGAACCATGTTCCAGTTTCTAGCTCCGCTTGATGATTTAGGTAGAATGACTCCTGGAATCCCTTATTGGTTTGGTGTCGCCATTGTCGGGTTAGTCATCACGCTGAACGTCGCCTTGGGCGGGATGAAGGGCATCACGCTGGTGCAGGCGGTGCAGTATTGGATCAAGATGTTCGCCATTTCCGTGCCGATCTTCGTTCTGTTAGCGGTATATGGTGGCTATGGAAAGAATCTTGCGCTGAACAAGTCCGCGATGGATACGCCACCGGCGGTGGTGCAAACGGTGGAGCCTCTCAAAGCCGAGCGGCTTGCCTTGCCGGATAAGGCACCCAAGGATGAGGCATGGATTGCACCATTCGGTCCACTTACTTCCAAGGCGGCAAAGGCGGCGGGCTTGTCGGCGGAGGAGGCCAAGCCGTATTCCTTACTTTATACCTTCTCGCTGATCGTCGCGCTGGTCTGTGGCACGGCAGGGCTGCCTCACATCCTGGTGCGTTTCTATACCAATCCGGATGGGGTGGCGGCGAAGAAGACGACAATGTGGGTGATGATCCTGATCGGTGTCTTCTATGTGTTCCCGCCGATATTCGGGGTGTTGGGGCGGAATTTTCTTCCCGAGTTGTATGCGGCGTCGGGCTCGAAGGGGCCTGATAAAGTGGTGTTGGAGCTTCCCGTTTTGATTCGTGAAAAATATGGGATTCTGGGGTCGATCCTGAGCGGCATCACCTGTGCCGGGGCCTTTGCGGCATTCATGAGCACATTCTCCGGCTTGCTGGTGTCGATGACAAGCGCGCTGGCGCACGATGTCTATGGCCGGATGTTGCGGCCGGGGTCATCGGCTGGGGAGCGGATGAGAATGTTCAAGTGGTGTGCCATCGGGGTGGGTGGGATTTCGGTTCTGTTAGGATCGGTGGTCGAGCCTTTGGAAATCAACTTCATGGTCGGGCAGGCATTCGCGATCGCGGCGGCGAGTTATTTCCCGCTGCTGTTCATGAGCGTGTGGTGGCGGGGGATGACGATGAAGGGCGCGGCCACGGGGATGTTGACCGGCGGGCTTTGCGCGTTGTTCTCCGCCACGGTGGTGAATGCCAGCACGCTTGCCCTGGACAAGGGGGCGATGGGCAGGTTGTTCTCCCCATTTGCGGGGATCAATGATTTTTGGAAAGCGCATCCCTTGCTGAGGATCCTCGCGGAACAGCCAGCCATCTGGTCGGTGCCGCTGGCGATCGGGCTGATGATCATCGTCTCCAAGATGACCCGTCGGACGGTGCCTGCGGATATCCGGATGAAGATGCTCGTTCTTCACGCGCCCGAGGCCCTGGGCCTGAAGCAGGAATACATTCAAGAGCACCAAGGCCCGGCGCACTGAGTGGTGTGCCGGGGTGGGGTGGGCGGAATCACACTTTCATGAGGTCCGCTTCTTTGGCGATGGCGTGCTCCTCGATTTTTTTGGTGTATTTGTTGGTGAGCTCCTGCACGTCCTTTTCGAACGACTTCTGACCGTCTTCGGTGAGGATGTTCTCGGCCTTCATTTTTTTCGCGGCGTCGATGCCGTCCTTGCGGGCGGCGCGGAGGCGGACCTTGGCCTCCTCGGCGAGTTGTTTGATCATTTTCACCATGTCGCGCCGGCGTTCTTCGGATAGTTCGGGGATGGGCACACGGATCGAGCGGTCTGCGGCGGCTGGGTTGAGGCCAAGCTTGCATTCGCGGATCGCACGCTCGATGTCGCGGGTGGTGGCGGGGTCGAAGGGCTGCACCATGAGCATGCGCGGCTCGGGCGAGCTGATGACGGCGATGCTCTTGAGCTTGGAAATGGCTCCGTAGGCGTGGACGTGAACGTCCAGATTCTCGATCAGGGCGGGACTGGCTTTACCGGTGCGCACCCCGGCGAATTCGTGCATGAGGTAGTCCACGCACTTGGTCATGGCGTCCTCGACGTCAAAGATGGCTTCTTCTGGGTCCATGGGAAATTTGGGATTTGAGATTGGAGATTTGGGATTTGAGATTTATTCGCCGTGGACCAGGGTGCCGATGGGTTGGCCGCGGAGTGCGTGGGAAAGGTTGCCGTGGGGGCCGAGATCGAAGACGATGATGGGGACGTGGTTGTCCATGCACAGGCTGAAGGCGGTGGCATCCATGACGCTGAGTCTCTTGGAAAGGCATTCCTGGAAGGTGACTGTCTCGTAGCGCACGGCATCCGGGTTGTGGCGGGGGTCGCTGTCATAGACACCATCCACCTGGGTGGCCTTGAGGATCACATCCGCTCCCATTTCACTGGCACGAAGGGCGGCGGTGGTATCGGTGGAGAAGAATGGATTGCCGGTGCCGGCGGCGAAGATGACGACCTTGCCTTCGTCAAGTTGGCGCTCGGCCTTGCGGCGGATGAAGGTTTCCGCGACGTTTTTCATTTCGATGGCGGACTGGACGACACAGCTGACTCCATGATGCTCGAGGGCTCCTTCGAGGGCGAGGGCATTCATGACCGTGGCGAGCATTCCGACGTAATCGGCGGTGGCGCGATCCATACCCCGGGCGGAGGCGCTGGCACCGCGCCAGAAATTCCCGCCGCCGACGACGATGCCGAGCTGGAGGCCGCCTTCCACAGCTTCGCGGATTTCGAGGGCGATGCGGTCAACGATCTCTGGAGAGATGTTGTCGCGGGAGCCTGGGCCACGAAGGGCTTCTCCGCTGAGTTTGAGAATGGCACGTTTGAAGGGACGGGGATCTTTAGGGCGGTGTGGCATACGGGATTGGAGCTGGCCGATGAAAGCGGAAAGCGCCCCTGCTTGAAAAGGCAAAACACGGAATCAATTCAGCATGCTGCGATTTTTGGTGATTTCCTGAAATCCTGAAATTCCGTGTTCCCTCGCAAGCTGCGGATACGCTAGAAGATCTGGCAGATGAAGTGCGCGGCGGGTTTATCGTGGATGTGGGCGTTATGGCTCGTGATGGCGGGGGCTGCCCGGGCGGATGACGCGCCGTGGGACGAGCGCTTGGCGGGAACGTTTTCGGGGAGGCTCAGAGAGATTGGAAATGAGTTGAAAGCGCTGGAGCCGCAGCTTGCAGCGCTGCCGAGCCTGCCGATCGATGACCAGGGAGGCACCGGCGGCTACGCGGGAATTTATGCGACTGCCGTGCCGGCGGCGGGCACCCGGGCTGCGGTGGAAGTGCGTTGGGGGGGCGGTGCCTTGATTGACAAGGTCGCGTTGGTTCCAGCGCGGAGGTATGATGCGAGGGGGCTCGACGCGCAATACGGGATGCCGGAGGCCTTCACGGTGGAGTTGATCAATGAAGCGGGTGAGGTGGTGCGGCGGGTGGCGCGGGAGGTGGACACCCGTGCCGACCGGGTGCGGCACGGGCACCCGTTCGTCTATCAGGTGTCGCCGGCGGTGGAGGCGAGCGGGATCCGCGTTTCAGGTGACAAGCTGATCCCGGACTCCGAGGGTGAGGGGACTTTCGTACATGCCTGGGCTGAGTTGTTTGCTTTCCAAGCCGAGAGGAATGTGGCGCTGGGGCAGAAGGTGGAGAGCATCGGCGGAAGTGCGCCGCCCGCACCCTGGCACTGGAGCGCCGCCTTCCTGGTCGATGGCCAGGTGCCGCTGGGCCTGCCCGAGGTTCCTGCGGAGGAACATGCCAACATTGGCTGGCTCTCCGAGGGGCGGGAAAGCCCGAATGAGGCGGTGTCCCTGAGTGTGAATCTGGGCGAGGCGATGGCGATCGATTCCGTGCGCTTGATCCCCGCCAAGCGTCCGACGTCGGATTTGCCGAGCGGATTTGGTTTTCCGCGGAAGCTCAGGATTTACGTTTCCGAGAGCGGCGAGCCCGGGGATGCGGGGAATTGGAAAATGGTCGCGGGGCTGGATCTCCGCAATCCAGGACATAATCCGGTGTTGGTGCGGTTTGAGCAGCTCAAGACGCGCTTTGTCAAAATCGAGGCGGTGGAGCTGTGGAAGGCATTTGAAAGTTATCCGGCATTTTTTGCGCTGAGCGAGGTGGAAGTGCTCTCGGATGCGCGGAATCAAGTGTTAGGGAAAGCGGTGTATTCCTCGGACGGGATGCTCAATGTCTTCGCGCCAGGCGGGCGTTTCTGGACCTCGGCGGCGCTCAGTGATGGATTCGGTCCGGATGGGCGGCTGGTTTCCACTCGCACTTGGATGAACCAGTTGGATATGCGCCTCACGCTGGAGCGGCGGCGGCATGATTTGCTGGCGGAGTCTGCAAATCTAGTGGGCAATTGGCGGCGTGCGGGGCAGATCGGGTTGGCCTTGTTAGGGTTGCTGGGGGCATTCTTGGTGGTCGTTTTGCCGATCCGATATCGGCTCCATGCGCGGGAGGAACTGCTCAAGGTGAGGGAACGCATTGCGGGAGATTTGCATGACGAGGTGGGCAGCAATCTGGGGAGTATTCAAATGTTTGCGGATCTGGCAGAGGGGCGCTCGGGTGGCTCGGACGAACTGAAGCGGATCCAACGGATCGCCGCGGAGACGGTGAGCGCGGTGCGTGACATCGTGTGGCTGCTCCGGCCGGAGGGTGATCACCGGATTGGCACGGTCGAGCATCTGCGTGAGACCAGCTCCATCATGTTGGAGTCCCTCGAGTGGAAGTTCACGGCGGATGAAGAGGCGTGGCAGGTTGAACTTCCGGAAGAGTCGAACCGCGACTTGTTTTTGTTTTTCCGCGAAGCGCTTCACAACATCATGCGTCACGCCAAGGCGAAGAAGGTATCGGTGCGTGCGGAGCGGGTCGGGGGTGGGCTCAAGCTGCTGATTTCGGATGATGGGGTAGGCATCGTGCCAGAGCGCTTGGAGCGCCCGTCCACCTTGCGGGCCCTGCGCCAGCGCTCGGCGGCGCTGGGGGCGGAGTTGCAGGTCAAGACTAGCCCGGGCGAAGGGACGCGGCTGGAGTTGACGGTGCCGCTGGAACGCAAGCGGGCGAAGAAGAGGTCGGAACCTCCACTTCCGTCCGATCCTGTCTGAAGCTTCGCCTTTTCAAGCCGCGCAATTGCTTTAACCTCTCCCCCATGTCCGACCTGCTTCCCACGAAAGAAAAACCGATCCGGCTCGTTTTGATCGAAGATCATGCGGATTTCCGGGAATCCGTGTCGATGGTGCTTGAAGAGCGGGGCGGCTACCAATGCGTGGGTGGTTTCTCGACGATGGAGGATGCGTTGGAGGCCTTCCGTGGAGGTTTGCTCGCGGATTTGGTTTTGTCAGACCTTGGGCTGCCGGGGATGAGTGGGATCGTTGGGATTCGCAAGGTGCGCGAGCTTTTGCCCGAGGCGCGGGTGCTGGTGCTCACTGCATTCACGGATAAGGCGAAGGTTTTCGCGGCGCTGGAAGCAGGGGCTCATGGCTACCTCGTCAAGGCTGGCAGCGCGACCCGGCTGATGGAGACTCTTGAAGAAGTCCTTGCGGGTGGGACGCCGCTGGATCCGAAAATCGCGGGGATGATCCTACAGACATTCCGCCAACTCAGTCCGATTCCGGGGGCGGAGGCGCTTTCCCCGAGGGAGTGCGAGGTCTTGCAACTCTCTGCAAAGGGCCTGAATCGCCAGGAAATCGCCGACGAGCTGAAAATCAGCCAGCACTCCGCTACCGAGTACATCAAGCGCAGCTTTGATAAACTCCACGTGCGCAGCTTGCCCGCCGCCGTGAGTGAGGCGATCCGCCGCGGATTCCTTGATTTGTCCTGATTTTACCCCGCAAACCCACGTGATCGCGTGTGTCCCATAATTTGGTGACATGACAAATTTCTGAAAAGCTGACACCTTTGCGGCGTCGAGGGGAGAGGTCCCCGGTTTCATGAAGAGGTTCATGACAGAAATTTGGGGGTCACGTGAGTGCGTGACCCCCTTCTTTTTGCCCGCATGGCTCGTATCCGCCTGTGATCGGATCAGTCGGGCGAGTTGGCGGTTCCGACGCTGAACTCACATCCAAGATCACGCAGGCTTGCCTTAGCGTCATCCGCGCCCTCGATGGTCAGGATCACCGGCAGTGCCTGCGTTTGGGGCCGCTGGTATTCCTCCAGAGTTTTTTTGAGTGCGATGATGGTCAGTTTGAGAATCTGGCGGCTTGTTAAATCCACCTCGGGTGGGATCGCAAGTTCTGCGACGTTCAGGCTCACCAGAAGTATGCCATTTTCGATTTTCCCGACGATTCCGATGTTGGAAATAACTAACAAGTTCGCCTCCTGCACCTTGTAGTTCGGATGGTTCGTTGGAATCAGATGGGGGCTGCGGATGGCATCGACCAAGGCCTCGGGAAAGGCCCCGGTGAGGGCCATGGGGCGCGGCATCACGGACGCTTGCAAGGCCTCGCCGATCTCGGAAATCGCGCCGTCACCATCCGTTCCATGCAAGCTCAAGGGCTCGAAAATCGGCACGACCATGATCGTGGAGGCAAGTCCCATCCCCAAGGTTGAAACATGAAACAAGCACAGGATGAAAAACTTTCTCATGGGTGCATCTTGCTTGATAATCCGTCACATTGCCAGCGCAAAAGGCTGGCGTCCTCAGCGCCCCACTGAAACGGTTTGGCGGCATTGTTTCGGTCGATGCTGACCGCTAGTTGAGAGGTTTTTCGAACTTCATCCGCCGGGGTGAACGGTCCGATAAGTTCGGAAGGTGAATTGTAAATGCAAGGTGTCACTGAACAAGATTCAAATCCACCGTGAACTGGTAGGGTTTTGGAATTGGGAAGAGTCGTGGCCTTGGGCCGCTGGCCAGCCGCTTCGCCCCTGCGCTTGCCAAGTGGCCCGATCTTCGCTTGTCATGGGGGCATGAACGAATTGGCACGTGCCCGCTACGTGATTGAAACTGAGATTGAGAGCCTGCACGGGATGGCCGCGCGCTTGGACCACCGGCTTGTCACTGCCGTGCAAATTCTCAAGCATACGCTCGAAAATCGTGGCAAGATCGTGGTCATCGGCGTGGGGAAATCCGGCAATATCTGCCACAAGATCGCGGCCACCCTCAACTCCACCGGTGCCACGGCTGTCGTTCTGGATTCCCAAAACGCGCTTCATGGCGATCTCGGTTTACTTTCGGATGGGGACGCGCTCATCGCTCTTTCCTACTCGGGGGAGACTCGCGAGCTGCTGGATCTGCTGCCGTTCATCAAGCGCTTCGACATCAAGCTCATCGCTCTAACGGGAAATCCGGGCTCAAGTCTCGCCGGCTTCAGCGACGTGACGCTCGACACTTCAATTGAAAAGGAGGCCTGCCCGCTGAATCTGGCACCCACCTCCTCATCCACCGCCATGCTGGTGATGGGCGATGTGCTGGCGATGGTGCTGCTGGAGATGCGCGGATTTACCGAGGCTGATTTCGCGCGCTTTCATCCCGGCGGTTCGCTCGGCAAGGCCCTGCTCACGCGTGTCTCGGATATCATGCGCAGCGACACCGCCTTGCCGACGGTGAATGAAGCGGCGGACGTCTTCGCCGCGTTGGATGCCATGAACCGCGCTCGTGCCGGGGCTTGCCTGATCATCGCGGAGGATGGCGGACTCGCTGGGATTTTTACTCATGGAGATTTCGCCCGCAGCTTCCGCAGTGATCCGCTGTTAGGCGGGAAACCGGTGGCCGGACTGATGACCCGCAAGCCAGTCACGGTGCAGGCGGACGCACTCGCCGTGGAGGTTTTAAGAACTCTGGGGCAGAATCGGATCGATGACATCGTCGTCCTGGATTCCGCAAACAAGCCGATCGGGCTGATTGATACGCAGGACCTCGCCCGCTTGAAAATCGTCTGAGCTCCCCTTTTGCTTGGCGGATGAATCGCCAAGCGCTTTGATCCGCCCGTGCTTGCCAAACGAATCATTCCCTGTCTCGACGTCACCGACGGCCGCGTCGTCAAAGGCGTCAACTTCGTGGATCTCATCGATGCCGGAGATCCGGTGGAATGCGCCATCGCCTACAATCTCCAACAAGCCGATGAGCTGGTGTTTCTGGACATCACCGCCTCGTCCGACCGCCGCAACACCATGGTGGACGTCGTCCGCCGCACCGCCGAGAAATGCTTTATCCCGCTCACCGTCGGCGGTGGGATCCGCAGTGTGGAAAACATGCGGGAAATGCTGCTCGCGGGTGCTGACAAGGTGGGCATCAACACGTCTGCTGTGACTGATCCCGCGCTGGTCGATGCGGGAGCCAAGGCATTTGGGAGCCAGTGCATCGTCGTCGCCATCGACGCCAAGCGGGAAGCTCCGGGAAAATGGGGCGTTTACACTCACGGCGGGCGCACCCCGGTGGGTATCGATGCGGTCGAGTGGGCCAAGGAAGTCTGGCGCCGTGGGGCGGGGGAGATCCTTTTGACGAGCATGGACTCGGACGGCACCCAGGCGGGCTATGATATCGAGCTTACTGCTGCGGTTTCCTCCGCCATCGGTATCCCGGTCATTGCCAGCGGGGGAGCTGGAAATCTCGACCACATGGTCGATGTGCTCAACGCGGGAAAAGCTGATGCCGTGCTCGCTGCCAGTATTTTCCATTTCGGGATGCACACCGTGTCCGAGGCCAAGCGCCACTTCGCCGAGCGCGGCGTGCCTGTTAGGCCGATGGTCGATTAGCCGGCCCGCCGGGCGCGTTACGAACGGTAAATTCCCATTTGATTTTTTCCCGGGAAGCCCCCACAAGCTTCGGGTATGGCGAAAGCGAAAGACGAAAATCGAGTATTGGTGAAGGTGTTTCTGTATGGAATCCAGCCGCAGATCTGGCGGCGGTTCTCGATTTCCGCAGACATCACGTTTGTTCAGTTCAGTGACGCGCTGCAGGCGGTGATGGGTTGGGACAACAAAAGCCCTCACGAGTTCCGCCATGGCAAGGGCAAGCGGCTGGTGGACGTCATCGGCCCGATCGGGCTGGAGGATCAGACGGCGGGCGAGTTTCAAGACGAGGCCGTGCTGACCGTCGCCGAGTTTCTGGGTCGCCGAAAGCTGCCCATCCGGATCCTCTACCGCTATGATTTCGCCGATGAGTGGATCCATGAAATCGTCTTCGAAAAAAAGGTGGCCGGTGAGGGCGGGCCGGAGGTGCTTGAAGGGGCCAGAGCTTGCCCGCCCGAGGATTTCGGGGGGACCTTCCAATACATGCAAGCGCTGCACGGCGAAATCGAGTGGGCCCACCCGGGCTACGACCCCGAGGCCTTCGACCCGAAGGCGGTCGATTTCTCGGGCAAAAAAGCCGTGAAGAAGCGCCGGTAGTCCGGCCTGGCGCCCGCGAGACCCCATCCAAGTGGAAACCAAGGCTGGCATTGCAGATCTGGCGTGGCTATCCTTGCCCTGCAGCCCCATCCAACTCATGAGTTCGTTCGAAACCAAAGTGCAGGAAGCCCTTGCCAATCCACACAACCAAGGGGAAATCCCGAATGCCGACGGCGTTGGCACCGTCGGCTCGCCCGAATGCGGTGACATGCTGCGGATGTGGCTGAAGTTTACGGAAAAAGACGGCAAGCGAGTGATCGATCGTGCGTCATTCCAAGCGTTCGGGTGCCAGACCGCCATCGCCGTGGCCTCCATGGCCACCGAGCTTCTGCGCGGGAAAACCGCTGCCGAAGCCAAGGATCTGACCGTGCAAGAGCTCACCGGCGGGCTCGGCCCGCTGCCGCCGATGAAGATCCACTGCGGGCAGCTGGTGGAAGGTGCCCTTCGCAACGCGCTGGAGAATGATGCTGCCGGAACCCCCGGAAAAGTGGACGCGCTGCCCGCCAACCAAGCTCCGACTCTGGCCGCATCCCTGCACCGCAAGCCCGCTGGGACCGTCCGGATCGTCCCACTCGACTGAGAAATATGAGCTGGCGATGATAAAGATCCCGCATCTTCATCGTTAGCTATTCTCCAACCCTATTCGATTTTGTGTTAGAGCTTCAAGAAGTCATTTTTACGATCCGCAAAGACGGGGAGGACGTGCCCTTGGTGGATCGTGTCTCGCTGCGCGTCCCACAGGGGCACTTCATGGCCATCGTCGGACCATCGGGTTGCGGGAAGACAACCCTTCTCAAGACCATCGCCGGTCTGAACCCGGAGTCGGGTGGTGCTTTGTTCTGGAATTCGCGGAATCTATCGGAAGAAGGCGATTTCCTCGCATCCGAGATCGGCTACGTCCCGCAGTTTTCCATCGCTTATGATCCGCTGACGGTGGATGAATCCGTGGAAGCTGCCACGCGCTTGCGAGTCCGCACCCGCAGCACGGAAGAACTGGATCACCGGATCGACCGGGTGCTCGACGAGACCGGGCTCAGCCCCATCAGCGACCGGCAGGTCAAGGTGCTCTCGGGAGGTCAAAAGCGCCGCCTGGGTCTTGCCATGGAGTTGGTCTCGGATCCCAAGCTGCTTCTTTGTGACGAGGTGACCTCCGGCCTCGACCCTCGCTCCGAACGGGAGATCGTGCACCTTCTTCACGACCTCTCTCGCAAGGACGGCCGGATCGTGCTTTCCGTCACCCATTCGCTCGCGCATCTGGAGTTGTATGATTCCATTCTGGTTCTGCACGAGGGGAA
>CALMKO010000312.1 GCA_937867415.1 uncultured Verrucomicrobiota bacterium
CCACCGCACAAGCCGTCTTCTGCATCGATGTCCGCAGCGAGATCCTCCGCCGCCACCTTGAAGCCGCCCTACCCGGCACCCACACCCTCGGCTTCGCAGGCTTCTTCGGCTTCCCCGTCGCCCACCAACCGGCCCATGCCTGCAAACCCGCGCCGCGCTGCCCCGTGCTGCTCGTCCCACCGATCATCAGCCGCGAAGCCCGCCCCGCCGACGCCGCCCTCCAGCGCGCCGAAAAAGCAGCATGGAAAGCCTTCCAGAACTCCGCCGCCTCCTGCTTCACCTTCGTCGAGTCCCTCGGCCTCAGCTTCGGTGCCAAGCTCATCCAAGCGCGCGACCAGAAACCCGACTTCCAGGCACCCAAGCCCGAAATGGACGAGCTCTCCGCCGAGCAACGCGCCGCCCTCGCCGAGGGCGCGCTACGCGGCATGAGCCTCACCAAGAACTTCGCCCGCCTCGTCCTCCTCTGCGGCCACGGCAGCCACAGCGCCAACAACCCCTACGGCTCCTCGCTCGATTGCGGTGCCTGCGGCGGCCATGCGGGCGATGTCAATGCCCGCCTCGCCGCCAACACCTTCAACAACCCGGATGTCAGATCCCTCCTCGCGGAAAAAGGCATCGCCATCCCCGCCGACACCCACTTCATCGCCGGCCGGCACGACACCCTCGCCGACGACTTCCTGATCTACGACAGCGAGGCCGTCCCCGCCAGCCACCGCGCCGAACTCGCCGCCCTGGAAGCCGCCCTGGCCACCGCCGGTTCCGCCGCCCGGAGCGAGCGCGCCCCGCGCCTCGGCCTCGGTCACCTCCAGGGCCACGCCCTCGACCAGGCCATCCGCCACCGCGGCACCGACATCGCCCAAATCCGGCCCGAATGGGCGCTCGCCAACAACGCCGCACTCATCGCCGCACCGCGATCCCGCAGCAGCGCACTCAAGCTCGATGGCCGCACCTTCCTCCACGAATACGACCCCGCCGCCGACCCGGAATCCGCCATCCTCACCGCCATCCTCACCGCCCCGGTCGTCGTCGCCAGCTGGATCAACCTTCAGTACTATGGATCCCGTATCAACCCGGAGATCCTCGCCGCCGGAAACAAGACCATCCACCACGTCCTCGCTGGGATCGGAGTCATCGAAGGCAACGCCGGCGACCTCCGCCCGGGGCTTCCGCTCCAGTCCATCCACGACGGTGAGAAATTCGTCCACGAACCGCGCCGCCTCACCGTCATCATCGAGAGTGAGACCGCCCGCATCGACGCCGTCCTGGACGCCCAACCCGCCGTCCGCGACCTTTTCGACCATGGCTGGCTCCACCTGATCTGCCTCACCGGCACCTCCGCCCGCCAGCGCCGCCACCAATCCTGGCAGCTCCTGGAGTGAGCCCGCGGATGTCGGTGCGGGCGCAGCGACATGGAACGATGTCTCTCAAAACCAGGAAATCTCATAAATCGGCAATCTCGCGCTAGAAATATCCTCCCGCCTTGCGTAGAGCTACCCGCATGATTCAATGGTTCGCGCGGAATGACATCGCGGCAAACTTCCTCCTCTTCGGATTTCTCCTCTGGGGTGGCTGGTCGATGATGGAAAAGGTGCCGCTCGAAGTGCAGCCCGCGATCGTTTTCAACCAGGTCGACATCAACGTTTCCTACCGCGGCGGCAGCCCGGAGGATGTCGAGCGCGCGGTGATCCTACCCATCGAGGGCGCGCTTGAAGGCCTGACGGGCGTGGATTTCATCGAGTCCCGCGCGACCAGTGGCAGCGCCCGGATCACGGTCCGCGCCGACGAGGACCAGGACCCGCGCGAACTGATGGAGGAAATCAAAACCCGCGTCGAGCGCCTCAAGAACCTCCCCAGCGAAACCGAGCCACCGGTGGTTTCGATCCCTAACAGCGCCGCGTGGTTCGATGTGATCAAGATCGCCATCGTCGGTGAGATGGACGAGTCCGACTTGCTCCGCGCCGCCCGCCGCGTGCGGGACGACCTCATCGAGATGCGCGGCATTTCCCAAGCCACCGTGCTGGGATCAAATCCGTTGGAAATCGCCATCGAGGCGGATCCCATGCGCCTCCGTGACTTCGGCCTCACCTTCGCCGATCTCTCCGCTGCTATCCAGCGCTCATCCCTGGATCTGCCTGCGGGCCAGATCCAGACCGATGAGGGAAATCTCATGATCCGCTCGAAAGGGCAGGCCTACACGCGCACGGACTTCGAAAACATCGTGATCAGCAACAACCAAGGCTCCGAGGTGCGGCTGGGCAATGTGGCAAGCATCTCGGACGGCTTCGAGGAGGGCCGGCAGATCCACCGCTACAACGGGAAGCCCACCCTGTTAGTCGAAGTGCTGCGTCTCAATGATGAGAATGCGCTGGAGATCGCGACAAAAGTGAAAAGCTACGCAGCCACCGCCCCCCAACGTTTCCCAGCGGGGATTTCCCTGCATGTTTGGGATGATTCTTCGGTGGAACTGGAAGGCCGCTTGGGCACTCTGCTCACCAGCATGTTGCAAGGAGGCCTCCTCGTCCTCATCGTGCTCGGGCTGTTCCTGCGGCCCATGATCGCCTTCTGGGTGGTGCTCGGAATCCCGGTTTCATTCGCAGGCGGGTTCATCATGATGCCCTTCTTCGGCATCACGGCGAACGTAATGAGCATTTTCGGTTTCATCATCGTCCTCGGAATCGTGGTGGACGACGGAATCGTTACGGCGGAGAATATCTATACCAAACTCAAGGAAGGCGTGGAGCCCATGATCGCGGTGACGGATGGAGCCAAGGAAGTTGCCGTGCCGGTGACCTTTGGGGCTCTGACCACCATCGTGGCATTCATTCCATTGATGTTTTTCGAAGGGTTTTACGGTTCATTCACCAAGCAGATCCCGCCAGTCGTGGGAGCGGTGCTGATCTTTTCCCTCATCGAGTCAAAGCTGTCGCTTCCCTGCCACATGAAATACGTCCGAGTGCATCGGAAGCGGCTGAATCGTTTCGAGCGCTTTCAAAAAAGCATCGCAGACGGTTTGGAGACCTTCGTGGCACGGGTCTATGACCCCGCATTGCGCCTCGCGGTCCGCCATCGCCACGTCACTCTCGCTTCATTCGCGGCGGTCGGCATGGCTTCGATTGGAATCCTCAGCAGCGGTCGGCTGGGATTTGTCAACATGCCGGCGATCGACCAGAACCGCATCAACGCCCGCATCCAGATGCCGAGCGACACGCCGGTGCAGATCACCGATGAACGCGTCCTGAAGGTCGCCTCCGTGGTGGATCAGCTGCGCCGGGAATTCGTCGATCCCGCGACCGGAGAATCCTTGATCCGCGACATGGTGACCTCCAGCGGTGGCCGCCTTGGCCGCCCCGGTTATGATGCGAGGACTGGCTCCGTCACCATCAACGTGCTTGACCCGGGCCTGCGGTCACAACCGGGCCCGAAGAACAGTGAGATCGCCAGCCGCTGGCTGGAACTCGTCGGTAAAATCCCCGATGTCGAAAACCTCCGGATCTCCGGCGATCGCGGCGGCGGTGGCGGCGGTGGCAATGAGTTGGAATCCTTGGAAATCGAAGTGCGCGGACCCGCTTCCGAAGTGAAGACCGAACTCACCCTAGAGGTGGAGGAACTCTTGGAAAGCTATCCGGGTATTGCCAGCGCCTGGAACAACGCGGGCGGAAATCGTGACGAGTTACTCATCACCATCCGGCCCGAGGGAGAGTCGCTGGGCTTGACTCAGCGGGACCTTGCCAACCAGGTGCGGGCGGCGTTTTTCGGCCAACAGGCGCAGCGCCTGCAGCGGGATCGCGATGACATCCGCGTGATGGTCCGCCTGCCACTGGCCCAGCGGCAGACGCTCAGCACGCTGGACCAACTCCGCATCCGCACACCTGCTGGCGGTGAAGCGCCATTCCACTCGGTGGCCACCGCGCGCTTCGAACGCGCCCGCTCGGACATCACGCGCATCGATGGCGCCCAGGTCACCACCGTTTCCGCTCAGCCGGTGGATGAATCGGTGGACGTGGTATCGATTTCAAAACATCTCGCACCGAAGTTGGATGCGATTTTCAATCTGCATCCCGAACTGACCTGGCGCTACGATGGCTACGTGGCGGAACATGAGGAAACCAAACGACGCTCGCTCATCGGTGGCATCGCATTGTTTGTCGCGCTCTACGCATTGTTGGCGATTCCGTTCCGCTCTCTCTATCAGCCGTTTTTCGTGATGCTGGCGATTCCTTTTGGAGTGATCGGCGCGCTCTTCGGCCACATGCTCATCGGCATCACGCCGTCCTATCTATCGGTTTTCGGGATCCTCGCACTCGCCGGCGTGGTGGTGAACGACTCGCTGGTCATGGTGGACTTCATCAACCAGCGAAAACGCGAAGGACAGGATCTTTCCGAGGCGGTCATCGAGTCCGGGACCAAGCGCTTCCGGCCGATCCTGCTCACCTCTCTCACCACCTTCGTCGGACTGGTGCCGTTGATGTTCGATCCCTCGCTGCAAGCACAACTCCTCATCCCGATGGCGACCTCGCTGGCGTTCGGAATTCTGTTTGCCACCGCGATCACCCTGTTTTTGATTCCCACTTCATACCTGGCGGCCGAGGACATCGTCGATCATCTGCGGCGGGCATGGGCGTGGTATCGGCGGCCTTTCCAGGCAGAACCCGATTTGGCGGATGCCGGTGACCGCTTGGAAGAAACCATCTGATAGAACCATGCGGAATCCTGATTTGAAGCACGCCCGTCACTTTCTGTTCGCAGCCGCGCTCCTGTTGTTAGGATCGTGTGAATTCGGCCGGTTTAGCAACCCGGCGGATGACCTTTCCATCCGCACGCCCGGCTCCTGGGCGGCGGCCTCCAGCGGCAGCGAACGGCGGATTTCCTCCGGATGGCTCGATAGCTTGGGAGACTCCGCGCTCACCCGCACCGTCGAGGAAGCCCTCGCAAACAACCGGGACCTGAAAGCCGCCGCCGCCCGCTTCCGGGAGGCGCGGCAGTCCGCAATCATCGGGCGCTCCCGCATCCTTCCCAGCGTAGGCCTTGCGGGAAATGCAAATGCCAGTGATTCCTCCGGTGGCACTGGCAGAAGCAACTACAGCCTGTCTCTCGCCGCTGCGTGGGAGCCGGATCTCTGGGGCCGCCTGCGCGATCTGAACCGCGCGGCGGATGCGGTGGAGCGGGCGGCGATGGAGGATTTCCGCGGTGCTCGACTATCGCTGGCGGCGAACACCGCGAAAGCCTGGTGCAATCTGATCTCCGCTGAACAGGAAGTCATGCTGGCGACCGTCATCCTGGAGTCGTTCCAAAAAAACCTGAGGATCATCGAGCGGAACTACATCGGCACGGGCGAGGGAGCTCTGGACATCCAGTTTGGCCGCAACAACGTTTCCTCTGCGCAGCGCTCGCTCGAGCAGCGGAAGCAGGATCGTGAGCAAGCCGCGCGCACGCTCGAACTGCTGTTAGGCCGCTACCCGTCGGGCACCGCCCAAGCCAGCACGGAACTGCCGCAATTGCGCGGCCATGTCCCTGCCGGGCTGCCAGCGGACCTCATCGACCGCCGCCCGGATCTGGCGGCCGCCCGCGCGAACCTCTTCGCCAGCGCCCGTCTCGCGGATGCGGCGCGGAAGGCGCTTTTACCTTCATTTTCCATCACCGGAGGCAACGGAGTCTCCACCACCCGGCTCACGGATCTGCTCGATGCCCAGGGCCTCGTCAACACCATCACCGCAAGGTTCTCGCAAGTCATCAGCGAGGGCGGTGCGGTCCGCGCGGAGGCAAATGCCGCGCTGGATCGCAACGACGCGCAACTCAATGCCTACGCCCAATCGGCGTTAGTCGCCTTCCGCGAGGTGGAATTCTCGCTTTCCGCAGACCGCTCACTGGCAACTCAGGAAACATTCCTAGCCTCGGAGCTGGAACAGGCCGCCCTCGCAGAGCGCCAGGCGGATCGGGACTACTCGGAAGGCGTCAATCCTAACATCCTGTCCGTACTGGAGGCACAACGCCGCGCGAACAACGCCCGCGCCAGCATGATCCGCCTGAAAAACCAACGCCTGCAAAACCGCATTGATCTCCACCTTGCGCTGGGGGGCGATTTCCAAACCCAACCCGCTCACGCGAAGCCATGAGATGTTTGAAAGCAAGCGCCGCGGACTTCGTCATTGGCATCTTGTGCGTTCTGGAGGATGATCTCCCCAGCTAAAACATGCTTTCAAGGATTCTCATACCGCTTTTCATCCTCGCGCTCGGTGTCGGCGCATGGTTCTGGCTGGGCAGTCCAGTCGGGGAGCCGACACCCGTTCGCCAGGATGCACAGAAACTGCAAACCACCCGCAGCGTGCTGAACCGGACCCGCTTTCCGGTTGTCTTGCAAACCCAGGGCACCGTGCGAGCCCATCACACCACCCTGCTCACCGCCCAGGTGCCAGGCACGGTGAAATCCGTGAGCGGCTTGTTCGAGGATGGCGCGTTTTTCAATACGGGCGATGTCCTGCTCGAGTTGGACCCTTCCGATCTCGGCACCCAGCTCGTGGCATCCGAGTCCCGGCTCGCACGCGCTGAAGCAGCCCTCGCCCAGGAAGAAGCACGGGCCAAACAAGCGCGCCTCAATTGGGAGGATATCGGCTACAAAGAGGCCCCGTCCCCGCTTGTGCTCCGCATTCCCCAACTGAAGGAAGCGAATGCAAACGTCACCGCCGCTCTGGCGGATCTCGAGCAGGCCCGCAGGAATCTCGAACGGACAAAAATCCGGGCGCCATTCTCCGGGCGCGTCAGAACCCGCCTCGTCGGCCTCGGTCAGGCGGTCGGGGCCACCACCCAGCTCGGCGAAATCTTCGCCACCGACTACGCGGAAATCCGGCTGCCGCTCTCCGCCTCACAAATCGCCTTCACCAGACTGCCCACCCGCAGTGATGACACGCCTGTGCCCGTCACCCTGACAGACGCTCTCGCTTCAAACAGCTCCCCGCACACGTGGCAGGCGAGAATTGTCCGCACGGAGGGAACCCTGGATGAGTCATCGCGGGAATTGTTCGCGATCGCACGCATTGACGACCCCTTCGGCCTCATTTCCAAGAAGCCGGAACTCCGCATCGGCCAGCCAGTCCGTGCCGCTGTGGAAGGTGTCGTGCTGGATGGCGTCTTTGTGCTTCCCCGCAGCGCCCTGCGCGGGCTCAACAGCGTTTTTCTCATCAACCGTGAAACAATGACCATCCAGCGCACCCAAGTTTCCCCGATCTGGAGCACCTCCGAGTTTCTCGTCCTCCGCGAGGGATTTTCCGACGGTGATTGGCTCGCGACGTCGCGTCTGCCCTACGCCCCGAACGGTGCGCCGGTGGAAATCATCGACCAGGAAAGCGCCGCGGACCTCCCCGCTGCTGCCGGGACGACCAAAGCCAGCGAGTCATGAGGCGGGGGCTTACGCGCTTTTCCAGCAGACTCACCTGCGCTAGGGCGAATCGGAGTCCGCTCCTCCTTGGGATTTGGAGTTTCGGGAATGACTACGGACAAGCCGTCTCACGGAGGACTCCAGGACCCAGCGCTAACGACTCCGTGCCCCCACAGCCTCGGGGAGGGGTGTTCTTTCCCCGGAAAAATCCAGGGCGCGGGGCCGTTATGGAGCGGGAAGGCTGGCACGGAGGCGGGCGAAAAGCCGGGCGGAACCGGCCTCCATCGGCAACGTTACGGTCACAAGGTCGGAGGCGGAATCACGCGGGGTGACGACGACGCCGGCGGCGGACGAGGCGGTGTCAACCCCGACGCTGAGCGTGATCGGCCATGAGCCAAGGGTGGCACCGGCCTCCACAACGAGAACGACCCCGGCGTCGCGCGCGTTGTGGGTGCGGGGGAAGGAAAAGACCAGGGATGCAGGGACGGACGAGGAGACCTGAGGGACGAGACCCGAGGGCTGGGAACCGGACGGAGAGGAACCGAAGGTGAATTCGAGGAGGTTCGCCAGACCGTCCGCGTCCGGGTCGGCGGTGGGAAGCGCGGAGTCGCCCGTGAGGCCGGCAGACCCCGCCCAGTCGCCAAAGCTGGGGGTAAGACGGGCAAGAAGGATGCGTTGGCCGGAGAGATCAAACAAAACGGCGTAGCCAGCGGGGAGCCCGGTGACGGAAGCGAAGGATGCAGCGCCGGAAAGACTGCCGAAGGTGGCGAGGGTGTAAGAAGCAGCCGTGACCCCACCGGACAGGCTTTGGAGCTCAAGGGTGGCGGCGGAGGTGGCGAGGGCTCCTGTGACGGCAAGGCGGTCGGATGAGGAGCCGTCGATTTCCAGGCGGAGGCTGCCACCAAGAGTGGCGGAAGAAGCGAAGGCAAGCGTCCCAAGGCCGCCGGAACCGGGCGCGATCACGCCGTCGGACACGGTGGTGACGGCACCACCGAGGGTGCCGGTGCCGGAGAGGGTGGCAGAACCGTTGTCAGCATTACCATCGCCTACAGATACGGCGCCGGTGGCATGGGTGGCGTCGCCAAGAATGCACAGCTCGCCGGCGGATACAGTGGTGAGGCCGGTGTGGGAAGCGGGGCCGGTAAGCGTCCAACGGCCGGGGCCGGCTTTGAGAAGGGAGACGGTGGAGAGGCCGTTGGTAATGGTGCCGAGGGTGCTGTTCGTGGCGGCACCATCAAGGCGCAGGCGCTTGGGAAGAGCGTTGGCGGTGATGGAAGCGGAAGCGATTTGCACGCCGGTGTTCGCGACGAGGGTGACGGGCTGGTTATCATTTCCGCCCGTGAGGCGAACCTCGGTAAATGAGGCGGTGGCGGCGGAGTCGGTAAGGTTGGGGCCGGGGTTGAAGGTGAAGTTGACGCTGCCAAGATCGAGCAAACCGAGGGTGTGGGTGAAGCCCGGGCCGGAGGTCGCACGGTCGAGGAAAAGGGTGCCGCCGTGGGTCGAGCCACTGGTGAGGTTGAGGGAGTTGGCGGAGGTATCGGTGCGGAGGGCGAGAACACCACCACCCGATGCGGAGAAGCGCACCCAGCTTCCGGATGCTCCAAGGGCGGCGGGGTGGGCAAGGGCGACGGTGCCGCCGGCGGTAAAGGTGAGGACGTCGCCGGTGGTAGGGGCGAGCAGGTTGGAGCTATTCAGCACGACGGTGCCGGGGCCAGACTGCGCGAGGCGGCCGGGGCCGGAGAGCAACGTGGGAAAGTGAACGCCCTGGGTGACGGTGTCGCTGCGGTTGAAGCCAAGGGTGGCGCCGTTCAGGAATGTGAGGGCACTGGCAAGGGAGAGCGTGCCGGTAGTGCCGCCATTGCCGAGGCGAAGGGTGCCGCCCTCGATGGAGGTTGGCCCGGTGTGGGTGGTGTTACCAGTCAGGGACCAGGTGGACGTGTTCGCCTTGATCAGGCTGAGGGTGGTGGTGGCGTCGGCCGAGCCGTTGGAAATGGGGCCCACGGTGTTGAAAGCGGAGGTGCCGTCGAGCTGGAGGCGGCGGGTGGTGTTCGCGCCGAAGTTGCTGAAGCGGGCGACGGAGCCGACGGTGTAAGCGGCGGAGCCGTTGAGGAGGACGGGGCGGTCATTGTTGCCGGCGGTGAGCCGCAGCTCGGTGAAGGATGCGCCCATGGTGCCGGAGGCGATGTTGGGACCGGTGTTAACAGTCAGGGAGCGGCTACCGATTTCGAAAATGCCGAATGGCTGGGTGAAGCCCGGGCCGGAGGTGAGGCGGCCGACGCTGAGGGTGGTGGTAGCAGGGGTGCTGCCGCCGCCGAAGTTGTAGCGGTTGACTGGGCTGTCGGTCTCGAAGGCGAGGGCGGTGTTGATGCCGTTGGCGATGCTGATTCCGCCGTCGCTCGCGCCGAGGGCGGCGGGATGGCGGAGGGTGACGGTCGAGGCGCTGTTGAGCACGAGGCGGCTGGGGGCGGCGAGGGCGGCGGAGCCGGAGAGGATGAGGGAACCTGCGCCGGTTTTGATGAGACCGGCGGCGGAGGAGCCGTTGAGCAGGCCGCCGGAGAGGATCAGGGAGCCGCCGGTGGCGACATCCACAGTGCGGGGGCCATTGAGCGTGAGGGGGAAGGCAAGGGTCTGGGCCGCCGCCGAGGCAACGGAAAGGTTGCCGGTGAGAGTGACGGGTGAACTACCGAAGAAGGTGTGGGCAGCAGCGGTGGACTCGAAGGTGATGGCGGAAGCGGTGAGGTCGGCAAGGTCCTGGCTACCCGAGCGGGCGGTGGCGGCGTTGAATAGGAAGGTGAAGGAGCCACCGGAGAAAGGAGCGGCACCGGTCCAAGCGGAGGCATCCGACCAGCTGGCAAGATCGGGGCCGGACCAGGTGGAGGTGGTGGCGGTGGCAGTGGCTGGTGCGGAATCGGGGGATGCAGCGGAGAGGGCGTTGACGCCGCTGACAACGTAGAAATAGGGGCTGCCGAACACAGCAGTCGTATCGGTGAAAGTGGTGGCGGTGATGCCGGTGGCAAGGGTGGTGTAGGGCCCGCCGGATGCCGTGGCACGCTTGACGCTGTAAGAGACGGAACCGAAGAGGGCGTTCCAGGACAGGACGACGGATTTGTTATCGGCACGGGCGGTGAGACCGGAGGGCGGAGTCGTGCCCGGGGCGACGGGAGTGGCGGAAATCTCGGAGGATGGGAGGCCTTCACCGGCCGCATTTTCAGCGGTGACGACGTAGAAGTAGGTGGTGTCGTTGGCGGCGGAGACGTCAGTGTAGCTGGTTCCGGCGAGGCCCGAGGCGAGGGTGGCGTAAGGGCCACCGGAGGTGGTTGCTCGTTTGACGCGATAGGATGCGGCATTGGCGACAGCAGCCCACGACAAGGAAACGGTGGCGTTGCCCGCCTCGGCAGTCAGGTTGGCCGGCGCGACCGGGGCAACCAAGGTGGGCGCGGAGGAAAGGACGCTGGTGGGGGCACTCTCGTTGAAGGAGCCAGCGGCGGTGACGGTATAGTAATAAGCGGTGCCGTTGACGACGGTGGCGTCGGTAAACTCGGTGTTGGTGGTTTCTCCAATGTAGATGAAAGGGCCTGAGGATGACGTGGACCGGCGAATCCGATAGAAGGAACCGGTGCCGGAGGCGGTCCAAGTGAGATGGATGGAGGTGGGCGTGCTGGTGGAGGAGAGACCGGAGGGAGTGGCGACGCTGGTGTAGCCGGTGACCTTCACGTTGTCGAAAGAGGCGGGATGAAGAACGGTGTTGTTCATCGAGCACACGGCAAGACCGGCGAGGAAGGCCGTGTTGGAGCTAAAGGTTTGGGGGGAGCCGATCTGGGTCCAGGTGACGCCGTCGGCGCTGTGGAAGGCGATGAAAGTGCGGTTGCGACTGCCGCCGCGGGTGAGGCGGACGTAGCGCGGGAGGGATTGGCCGGTGGCGGTGGCAACGACGGCCACCGTGCCGCCATTGCTCGTGCGGACGCAAAACTCGACCGCACCATTGGGCGAGAGTCCGACGTAGGCGAATCGGGAGTTGGCGGCAGTGGACTCGCGGAGCATCACGCCGACCTTGGCCGTGGAGGATGCGGTGCCGACGGTTGCGACGCGGGCGGAAATTTCCCCTGCACCGGAAAGAGAGACACGGGTGAACGAGAAGGAGTCGGACATTCCCGCGAGGGAGGATCCGGCACCGGCGGGGGTGAAGGTGCCGGTGCTGTGATCGGCATAGCCAGCAAGCCCGGTGGTGCCGATGTCAGAGTGGGTCCAACCGGACGGCAAGGGGAAGTAGCTGGCAGTGACGCTGACAGGACCCGCGGGCGGGCTTTCGCCGTCGGGATTGAGGGCGGTCACCGTGTAAAGGGCCGCAGTGCGATTGGGGGCACCGGTATCAAGGAAAGAGGTACTGGACAGGGTAGCTAGAATAGCGAAGGATGAACCACCATCGAGGGAGCGGCGGAGGCGGTAGCCAGTCGCACCGGAGACTGCGGACCACGATAGGGTAATACCACCGAGACCAGGACTGGCGGTAAAGGTGGCGGGTGAGAGGGGCGAGCGGAATCCGGTGGAAGAAAAGTTGGAGAGGACCGCAGTGGTGGACGTGGTGTTATTGTTGGCGGTAACCGCGATCCCGGCGAGAAATTCGGAGCCGAGATCGAGGGTGAGGGCAGTGCCAACGGCTGCCCAGCTGATGCCATCGGCACTGGTAAAGGCGGTGAGGGAGTTGCCGATTTTTGTAAGACGCAGCCAGCGAGGGGCAGTGCCGGAGACCGCGCCTTGGGAGGCGGCGTTGCCACCCGTGGCGGAGCGGTATTCGAACTTCACGCCACCGCCGGGGGTGAGGGCGATGATGGCGTAGGCGGAGTTCGCGGCGGAAGAAGCCCGGAACATGAGGCCGGACTTGGCGGCGAAGGTGTCGGTGTTGACCAAGGAATCGGCACGAATGGTCATGGTGCCATCGCCATTGACGGGGGTGTAGCTGTAATTGAAGCCGTCGCTGGTGCCCCAGATGGTGGAACCTGAGGCCTGGACGGTGTAAGTGCCGGCATTCCATGAAGCGGAACCGGGGAAGCCGACGGAGCCAATGTCGGCATTGATCCAGCCGAACGGGAGAAAGTTGGAGCTGGGGGTGGCGGAACCGGTGGCGGAGGCGGAGCCCTGGCCAGCGGAGCTGACGCCGCGAATCTGATAGTGGTAAGTGGTGCCGTTGGCAGCGTTTTGATCGGAATAAGCAGGGCTGGTGGACACGCCGATTTGGACGAAGGGACCGGAAAGCGAAGTGGAGCGGAAGATGCGGTAGGAGGTGGCGTAGGGGGTAGGTTGCCAAACGAGACCGACGCTGGCATTACCAGGAGTGAGGGCGAGGCCGGCGGGCGCAGGCGGAAGAGGCGCGGGCAGCCCCGGAATGGACACCGAGTCGAAGCGGGTGACGCCAAGCGTTCCCTGGACGGTGGAGCCGACAGAGAGCCCTGCGAAGAGCGTGGCGGGCAAGTCGAGGGTCACGGAGGCGGCGATCTGAGTCCAAGTCACGCCATCGAGAGAGGAGAAACCGGTGAAGGTGTTGCCAGACCTGACGAGACGAAGCCAGTGGGGAGCGAAGGGGCCGGAGGTATTGGTGCCAGCAGTGACACCAGAAGTGGCGGCGCGGTGGTGGAAGGCCACGCCATTTTGGGGGGTGAGGAGGGCGTGGATGTGGCGAGAGTTGGCGTTGAGGGACTCGCGGAACATGAGGCCGGATTTTGCCCATTCGTGGGTGCGTTCCTGGGAAATGACGCGGACGGTGAGAATGGCATCCCCGGTGACAGGAACATGGGCGAAGCGGAAAGCGTCTGCGGTGTTCCAGATATCTGCGCCAGCGCCGGCGAGGGAGATGACCCCATCGCTACCGGCTGCACCACCAATGCCGGTGACGCCAGTGTTCCCAATGTCTTGTTGCTGCCACGGTGCGGGGAGAGTTGCGCCGCGTGGGGTGATTTCGCGGACAAGGGAATCGGCGGATACACCTTGTGCGTTGGTGGCGGAAACGGTGTAGAAATAGGCGGTGCCGGCGGTGGTGGTGGAGTCGGTGTAGGACGTCCCGGTGAGGCTGGAGGCGAGGGCGCTGAAAGGGCCGGAGGCGGAAGTGGCGCGTTTGACGGTGTAGGTGGCGGCGGTGGGGGCGGCCTGCCAAGAGAGGGAAACAGCGGTGTTAGGTGCGCGGACAGCGAGGCCAAGGGGCGGGGGTGGAACAGAGGCGACGGCGGGCGGAAACAGGCGCTCGCGCGGGATGATTTGTTTGGCGAGGGTGGGAGTGGCCCAGGAAAGGGCGATGCGGCCGCCGCCGGTGGAGACGGAGCTGAAGTATTCCAAGCGGACCGTAGCGGGTTGGCCAGCCGTAAGGCCAATGGTAGCAGAGGACTCAGCGAGGACACCGGTAGTCCAGCGGTCGAGGATCAGCTGGTCGTTCACCCAGAGGCGGACGCCATCGGCGGCATTTACGAAGAACGTGTGGGGGGCAGTGGAGGAAGGGAGAACGCTGCCTTCCCAGCGGGCGCTGAAGTTGTCGGGACCGAGCGAATCGGCCGGAGACTCGGCGGGAAAGGTGAAATCCTGGGTGATCGGGGGAACGGCGTCCGGGTCGATGACGATGGGTTCGGTACGGCGGGCGCGCCAGGTGAAGTCGATGGTGGGATCGGTGCGGCGCTCGGAGGTGCCAGTGAGGTCGGCGTTGTCGAAATAGGTGGCGGCGAGACCGGAGCCGCCGGTGGCGTCGCGCCAGAGGAAGCTCACAAGGGACTGGGCCGGGATGGGGTATTCGATACGGCGACCGGAGTCCTCGACGGTGATGGTCCGGGTGCCGCCGCTGTCGTTCGCCGCGACAAGGACCTTTGACCCGTCGGGATTTTGGTAGGCTGCGTAGAGAATGTTACCGGTGAAGACGCGGGTGATGGGATCGCGAGGATTATTGGTGCCTATGCGGACTGCGCCCTTGCGGATGAATTTACTGAAGTGGCCGGTTTCGTAGTATTCGCCGTAGAGTTCGTAGTCTTTGCCGTCGGGGGAAATGCGGACGAAAGGACGGTCGCCGGCCAGGGAATCGAGGCGGCGATCGAGCATCCAGACGGCGTTGGTGCGGGCGTTGTTGAGGGAAGGGACGATGAAGATATTGCGGGCGTGCCACATCATGGAGCCGCCGAAGCCGCGGTTGGGAAGCAGGCCGGTCTGCTCGGTGAAGTAAACCGCCTTGTCGGGGTGGACGTCGGTGAACTGATAGATATCGGAAGTGGTGCCAGCGTAGGCGTGGAAAGCGGCGCCATGGATCCAGTTTCTGGCGATGGGATCGTCGAGCACAGCGATGGGATAGGCGAGGTTGTCGCAGTTGTGATCCCAAGCGAGAATGCGGGCGGAAAAGCCGGCCTGGTCGAGGGCGGGACCGAGGGCTTTGGCGAAGTCAATCTGGTCAGCGGCATCCATGCGCATGCCCTGATACCAGTATGGCTCGTGCTGGGGCTCGTTTTGCATGGAGACGAGCGAGACTCCTAGGCCGCGGGCGTTCCATTCCTGGAGCCATTTGACGAAGTAATTGGCGTAGGTTCCGTAATATTCAGGGCGGAGTTTGCCGTAGCCGAGGTTGCCGGAGGTTTTCATCCAGGCAGGGGCGGACCACGGGGTGCCCAGGATGGTAACCTCGGGGTTGAGCTCCTTGGCGCGCTGGGCCAGAGGAATCTTCATCTCAAGGTCGCCAGCGATGGAGAATTGGGAGAGGCTTGGGTCAGTTTGACCGGCGGGGAGGTCGTTATAGGTGCGGTCGGGGCCGACCAGACCAGTCTCCCCCATGGGAACGCGCAGAAGGTTCAGACCGATGCCGCTGGAGCGGGAGAAGAGGCGGCGCATGATCTCGTCGCGAACAGCGGGGTCTGCCTCGGTCCAGAGAGCGGGCATGCGGAGAGAAGCTCCGAAGCCCTCGATGGGTTGAAAGCGTTGGGACTCGTTGACGACGGCGTTATCAGCACGGGCAGCGGTGGTACTGCTCCAGGCAAGGTCGGCCTGGCGTTCGAGAAGCTTGGTGGCGTCGCCGGTGGTGACCCAGACCTGAACCGGCCCGGAGATCGCCGGAGTGACGGCAGGCTCGGGATCGAGGGCCCAAGTCGCGCTTCCGAGTGCGGACGCGAGGAAGAGCAACGGAAAGAGCTGAAAAAGGCGCATGGTAGGGTTATTGAAAGTTACTCTTGAGGTGAAGGATGCTGCACGAGCCCGGCGACTGTCCGCATCACAGAGACGGAAGTTTGTGGGTGATTCTATAGGTTGCCTGTGGGATATGCAATGAATTCGGAATCGGAAATGGGTTACCGAATTTCTCGTGAATTATGTTCCGGATTAAGTCACTTGTCATCCCCACCACGGGGTGAAATCGGACTACTCTTTCGGGTAGTTATTGCTTTCCATTTTGATTCCACGATGCATGCCCCGATGCGGATTTTCGAAGAGATGGTCAGGCAAGTGCGGACAATCGACTCCCTCACAAATCACCCTCGTCGTTCGATGAAAAAACTCTCCGGAAACCCGATTCAAGGACGATGACGTGGAGCATTCATGCAGGTTCACGCCTAGACCATCGACCGTCCTGTCGAACACAACTCACACGGCGGCGGCTTGATCGAATGTGGCGAGCACCTCATGCCATGCGCCCCCACTCACCCTTAGATCACGCTACAGCACTTGGGCTGCCTCAAGGGGCCGGCAAAGACTCCCCCATGACGGAGCCTTGCCGGTCGCTTCAACCAACGAGAAAGCAGCGCAGCCGACGGTGCATGTTCGCCGATGCTGGTCCAAGCTATCTACGGGACACCTTACCAACGGGCGAGCTGCCGTATTTGTCACACAGCGGACACGCTTGAGTGACCCAATAGCCACAAATGGGGGACACTCCGCTTGTCACATCGGCAGTCAGCCGAAGGAACTCGCCTAAGACCAACTGCACCAACTCCAGCCTGCTGCGGACCTTCAGTTTTCCATAAATCCGTTCCACGTGGGTATGCACGGTATGGGGAGAGATCCCTAACCTGTCGGCGATCATCACCTCCTTTTCATCATCAAAGATACACTGCAGAATCTGCTGATGGCGCAAAGACAAATCCATACTCACGGCGATCGCGGACCACGCCACTTCGCTCAACATGCGCGAACCCTTTTCGGGCCGCCATCCACTTTCATTTGATTCGGATTTCATCGCATCATTTCCATGCAACCACCAGAGCCACTCTCAAACAGCAATATAACAAAGCTGCGCCCGTGCCAAGAAAAACCGTCAACGATCCCACTAAAATTTAAAAACCTCCCACTTCAAAAAGCATTTTTTCAATCCACCGCAACCAACTGATAGATTGAAGATCGGGGATAGGGGCTAACAAACGATACGCCAGCCCATAGTCCCGCCCCTCAACAAATCTCGCTACATGTGACTTATGAACCAACTGTGTGACATCCCCTGCTCTCCTGCCAAACGGCTACCGATGCCCGACAAACACTCAGGTGTCCCCTGCGTATCCGAGGGCTGCATAGCCGACTTTTCAAGTTCAGGAAAGAAACCACTATCGGACCGTTGAGCAACGATTGAATGGAATCATCCAGCAGAAACTGCCCCCCTCAGATCATGCAGACATCGTTGCCCAAGACAAGAAGCACAAAACCAATAGAAACAACCGATATGCAAACTATCATCAAAACCATCAGATCCGGGGCATTTGCCTTTGCCTTCTCAGCGTCTCTCTGCACCAGTCAGGCGGCTGTGAGTTATGCGGACTTGCTCGTGCCGAACGCATCCATCACGAGCGGGGACAAGATATTCTACAACTTCACGACGCCAACCCAGGTCGGCAACTTAACCGTTAATTTATCGGACATCTTCATTACCCCGATCCAAAAAGGACCCGACTACGGGATTCGCTTTCAAAGTGCACTTTGGGAGCTTTCCGGGACAGGACTGACCTACGACATGGAGTTCGAGTATGACGTAAGAACCGTTTCAGGACAACCTTGGATCATCGGCAACACGCTGGAAATGACTGCGGGTCATTCAGGAACAGGAACTGCTACGATCGACGAGAACGTCCTTGCAAAAGACGCCCTAGGGTTCGTTGCCGACCAAATCGTCTACCTGAATGTCGGCACTCCCAGCACGTCCGATCTGATCGACTCCGACATTTACTCCACCGGATACTTCGACTTAAGGGTCAAGAAGGATTTGGCGATGTCAACAGGAGCAAACGGTATTGTGTCTGTAAGCGGCTTCGACCAGACTTTTTCACAAATCCCCGAGCCAGCCTCGGCGCTGGCCAGCGGGGTGCTGTTGACCTGCTGTTTGGTGTTGCGCCGACGGGACCGCCAGCTGGCATGAATCAGCCAACGGGGCAACTCGACTAACTCACCCGGTGCCCTCCCCTGCCGCATGAATCAAAAAGAGAACGGATACCATGGAACCGGGGCGGTTCGATGGTATCCGGAAGCGGAACTCCCGCAGCGAGGAAAATCATCCGCCGCAGAAAGAAATGAGCGCCACCACGGTCGAGACGCTTGTGAAGCGGCTTGAAAAATGGCTGAAGTTTGGTTGGTTCTCAGGCGCAGCATCCTGACGATCAAGACAACCTAACCAAACCCATGCACGCCCGCTCTGTCATCCTGTGTTTTTTTGCCTCGCTTTTTCTGTTAGCTCCGAATGTATCCCTTGCCGCGCCGCAGGTGCTGGTGGATGCTGCGACTGGGCAAACCAAAGGATTTGATCCGCCGCCCGCGGTTTCCGAGGAGCAGGGAGCCAAGGTTTGGCGCGGCCCCAGCGAGTGGAAAATTCCGGCTCGCGATGGCATTTTTACCATCAGCTTCGGTTTTCTCGGCTACGAGTCCACAAAGCAGGAGGACCTCATCGTGCTGCTGTCGGGAGCGCCCGCTCCGGTGGCGATCGTGCGGAATGTGAATTCCTCAGCGCGCTTGAAATCGACCGGACGCCATCTGATTTCCGGGCCGGACGGGCGCTATCGCAAGAATCGCTGGCATGAGGTGAAGATGGTCTATCACTCGGCAAAAGGGACGCTCGAAGTGATCTGCGACGGTAGCGTGAAAATGGAAGAAGCAGTGACCAAGATGGGCACGCGCTTCGCCGGGCTGAGCTTCTCGAAAGCGGCGGCTTTGAGCGGATTGCGCATCACCCGGGAACCGCTGCCTGAGCCCTCGCCGGAGGAAACTCGACTGCAAGCACGCCGTGCCGAGCTGGCAGCGAAGATCGAGGCCCTGCCTGCGGGGAGTCCGGAAGCGAGCCGTCAGCGCGCGGTGCTGAGATATCATCTTACTCAGCTCGACCAGGCCTTGTTGCAGGATGCCATCGCGGTGGGCGAGGACATCGCCACGGACATCGCGGTGGGGCTGGAGCGTCCGATGGGCAGGATGGTTGCCGGCCAGGTCTGGCAGCGGCCAGTCGCCCAGCCCTCTAACAACCCCTGGCTGGCAGAGAAATTTCTCAACGACTGGTTGCGCGACTGGAGCGCCAAGAGCGACCATGACTGGAAAGTCTCCACCCCGGAAACGCAAGTTTATGAGGGCATTCACGGGGGGCGCGGCACCCGTGACCAGGGTCAGGCGGCCAACCAATGGATGCTGCTGTATTCCCACCCCGCCAGCCCCTTGCGCGATCGTGAGGAACTGCTGATCCGCGCCCTCCGCCGCATCGATGCCTACCTGCGCGACTATCATTTCCATCAGACCCTTGAGGAAAACAGCCATCTTAATGACTTCTTCGCCTTCGGCCCGGCCTTGATGGGAGCGGTCATGATCCAGAAAACCTATCCGGATCTCCTGCTCCCCCAACAAACCGCCATCTGGCAGGCCGCCGCCGAGAAGGCTGCCAAGCGCTACCACCTCATGAAGGGCAACGGCAACTACTCGAATGCCGACCTCGCCCACGCGCGCATCTTCATCGCCTCCGCGCTTTTCACCGGCAACCGCGCGGATCTCGCCCACGGCCTCAAACTGGCGCTCTCGTGGAATGATAACATTTTCCCCGATGGCGCGAGCTCTTACATCGCGAAACAAAACGAAAGCCCGGGCTACCACGGCCCCTGCATCGACATCCAGATCGACAACTGGGTGATGACGAATGATCCCGCCTTGCTCGAAACGATTCGTCGCACGGAATGGTATCCGCTCAGTGTGAATGACGGTAACCGCATCGGGGAGTGGTTCACCGTGCCCTCCTGGAAACAATCTTGGTATGGCCCCAAGGGATTTTCCGGCCATGCCGCCGTCTGGTATCTTACGGCAAACCCCTGGTATGCGGCACTGGGCGAGCCGGATCGATTCGATCGCGTGACTGAACCGTCGATAAAGCTCGCGATGCTATACCGGAAACACGCCGCCACGCCGCGCGCCTTGCCCGGGAGATTCGCGTTTTATGATCGCAATATCCTCGGCGCCCGCATGTCTAACGGGCGCTGGTCCACCGCTATGAACGGCCGCATCACCGATCAACTCGTCGGCAAGAACACCTACGTCGGGCTGACCCTCGCGGAGGCCGATGGAAATCCCGACCCAGCGCTGAACGCCGCGCTCTATGGCATCATGCTTTACCCGGTAAGTCCCGGGCAGGGCACCAACACGCCCACCGAGGAATCGATCGGCGTGGCGATGGGAAATCAGGTTTCCGCCCTGGGCGCGCATTACCAACTCGCCCGGCGAATGCCGGGACCGAGCCGCCGCCCCCTGCCTTGGCGCGGCCGCCAATGCTGGCTCATGCTGCCCGACCGCATGATCGGCTTTCTCGAGGTCACCCCGGAAAAGCAAGCCGCCGCACACGGCGTCAGCTTGCACCTTGAGCTGGGTCGCGCGAAGGCCGGATCCCGCCGCAATGAGGGCATCCGGAAGCTGTCGGACCGCCTGCACGGCTACGGCGACCTGCGGGTGCGGATTCTCGAAACAAGTCTCGGCCCGGTGCTCACCCGCGATGCTCCCGATGGTCTCGCTGCGGATGGCGTGCGCGGTCCGCATGCCGAATACCACCTCGTCGATGCCGCCAGCGCCAAAGGCTGGAGTGCCAAGCCCACGATCCGCAGCAATAGCGAATACGCATTGGTTGAAATGTCTATGAGTGGCAGCCCGGACGCATCAAGCATCAGCCATATCAAAGAGGGGGCGCTCATTGGCATTTGCGCTAGCTTACCCGGATCTAACATGATCACTTTATATAACTCCGGAAAATCCGCACTACCGATTCCCACCGCACGTTTTCAACTCAAGGGGCGGACATCGTTGATTGGAAACCGCCCGGACTTCAGGATCACCAGCCCGGTTCCTGCGGAATTTTCCCTGCCTGCCGGAGAATCCGTGATCCTGGTGGCGGGCGGGGATGAGCACTTGCATCGGCCACCGGTCATCGGCGTGCAGCAGATGCTGGAATCCAAGGAACGCCCCGTTTCCAAAATCACCGAATGACATCGGTGATGACGATGCGGAAACCGACGTCGAAGACCCGTTGGTGCGCTTGGTAGTGGACGCGGGCGTTCACGGTGGCGAGGTGGGGACGGACACGCCACGAGCCGCCACGCGCGACGCGCAGGCCGTCTGAGGTGCTGTCGGCGGTCCATTCCCAGGCGTTGCCGATCATGTCGTGCAGGCCCCAGGCATTGGGCTGGTATTTGCCGACGGCGGTGGTGACGAATCCACCGTCGTCGAAGCGGTTGTCGCGCGGGATCCAATCGTCGTATCGGTTCGGGTTCTCGATGGGTTTCGCGGCATGGTAGTTTTCTTGTGCGGTGCAAGCGGCGAACTCACGGAGGCGTTGATCGCCGAGGTTGGCGTGCGGCGAGTAGTCGGCATCGGCCTGGCCGAAGGGAAAGGCAGTGGTGGTGCCGGCGCGGCAGGCCCATTCCCACTGGATGCCAGCAGGCAGGGCGGCGGAGGTCTTGTGGGTTTCGCCCAGCCAACGGGCGAAGGCGCTGGCATCATTCCAGGAAATGCGCACGGCCGGTTGTGTATCGCCATTCATATCATATCCGCGGCGTCCGAATTGATAGCCGTGGCGTGACTCGTCGCGGCTGTCGTGCGCGGTCTTGAAGCGGCGGAACTGGGCGTTGGTGACCTCCGTTTTGGCAATCCAGAACGACGGGACATCCGTACCATTGATACGTCCGGCAGGCACTTGGATGAAATCCATGGCGACGCCCCCGCCGAGGTCGATGGAGCGCGACTGGGTGCGGGCGTCCTTGATTTCGATCACCACGGGTTTTTCCTGCGCCGCCGCTAGCGGTCGGGCGCTCACGGGTGTGGTATCGTAGGTGGGAAGCGGCGGGATTTTTTCATAATCCGACATCGGAACGGCAGGCGCGTAGCGTTCGCGCAATTCCCGCGCGCGGCTGAGTTGGGAGGTGACCTTTGCCTCGCCCACAACCTCGCTCCAGGTGCCGTGGAAAGGGGCGTTGATGTCGGCCCAGGTGACGATGCGCTCGAACGATTCGCGGTCGAGTTTCACCCCGTGGTGGCCCTCGCGCAGCATGCGCCCGAGGTCGGTGGTGCTGAAGTGGTAATCCATCGGGCTGAGCACGCGCATGTCGCTCTCGATGCCGGGCCGCCGGATATAGCGGTGGAGCTCGGCATAGGAGGCCGTGAATTGGCCGCCGTAATCTCCGGCGTTGCCGGAAATTCGCGAGGCCCAGTCGGTGATCCGGCGGTCGCCCTTGAGGTAAGGTTCGGCGTGGCCTTCTTCGCCGGAGTGGCATGGGGTGCAATGGCGGTCGAGCACGGGCTGCACTTCGCGGGCGAAGTTGAAGCCCCTCACCGGTGCGAGCCAGGTCGCCTCGATGTCGGCGGGCGGCAGCAGCGCCGCACGCGCTGCGGCGGAGGGCGGAGCCTCGTTCATGCCCGCATGGCAGCCGACGCAGGAAACGCGCTCGCCCGGCATGCCGGTGAACCAACTCCGCATGGTCTGCAGCGCCTGGCCCTCGGAATCGAGCGGCTGCACCATCACCGGCGTGTTGGCGGGGATGATAAAATGGGCCGAGCCGTCTTCTTCCACGGGCACGGTGCCCAACACGCGCCGGATGTCCCAAGGGCCGTCCATGCCCAAGGCTCCGATCATGCCGCCCATGCCGCGCGGGCTGAAGTAATACTCGACGACGCGCAGTTTTTTCACCGTGCCGCGCGGAATGCCTGCGAGGCCGGGACCCTGATAGATATCCGTTAGCAACACGGAAGCATCCGGCTTGGCGGCATCGATGCGGGCGGGGATGACGGGGGCCTGCAGACGGGCGGTGAGGGCGATGGGCTCGAACAACGAGTTTCCGGCGGACTCATGGATGAGCGTAATATTGTCGAACACATCCACCAGATAGATGCCCCAGAGGGAATCCGGGCCGGGCTTGCAGGAAACGAGGACGTGTTTTTCATCGAGCGGCCATGGCATGAGAAACTGCGGCCAGACGTCCTTGACGAGCTGATCCTTGACGATGGCTTCCACCTTGCGCCCGCGATGCGGAAACTCATGCACCACGCCATCAGCTTCGTAGCGGCTGATGGCGGGGTCGAGCATCAGCAAGCGTCCTGCGCGCGCCACGCCATGGTGACCGCCAGCGATGCCGATGATCTTCGAGGCATGGCCGGGCACGGGGCGGGCATAGAAAAAGGAATTGGGGAAATACGAATTGCTTCCATATAACTCGGATTGATTGGTGCCGTCCGGATTCATCTGGAACAGGATGCGTGAGTTCGAGTGCGGCAGGTCGGTGTATTCCCAACGTTGATACATGACACGCCCGTCGGGGAGGATGGTCGGGTTCCAGTTGTGTTCCTGATCAAAGGTAAGGCGGCGGATGGTACCAGTGGCGGATTGGAAGTGATGGAGATTGCCGATCTGGGAATTTCCACCGACGCAAGGGACGCCGATGTAGGTGGCGGTGGAGTTGAAAATGATGTTGCCGTCGGGCAGGTAACAGGCGTCGTAGTTGTCCACGTCCGGCTCATCGATGAGCGGGAGCGCCACGGGCACGGTGCCGTCCAGGGCCATTTCAAAAATTTGCCAGCGGTTGCTCTTGCCGACCATCGAGAAAAGCAGGCGTCCGGCATCCGGGTGGAGCTCGATGTCGGTGATGAGTTTGCGGGATTCCGGCTGATAGATGCTATCGAGCACGGGCTGGCTGCGGAGCTTGCTGAGGACAGCGATGCGGTTACTCAACTCCCCGCGGGTGAGCTTGGAGTTGCCATCCCAGTTTTGCGGCAGGGCAGGCACGCCCGCTTCGCGCTCGATCAGGAGAATGCGGTCGAAATCGAGCAAGGGATGAGCCAGCAGCGCCTCGCGACGTAAGGCAGCTAGGGCATCAGCCGAGGGCGCGGGGCCAAGGGCATCGAGGCGCTTGAGATACTCCGCGCCCTGCGGGTAGCGATCCCCGAATGATTTTTTGAGATCGGAAATCGCCACGCGCAGGGTGGACGCGCTGCCGGAACCGGCAGGTGCCGCCGCGAGGGGTGCTGCTAGAAATGCGAGGACCGTGAGCCAGGTGGGAAGTTTCATGTCGGCTGGGTTGCGGGTTCGCCCATGGCCGCGAGATCGCGCGACATGCGCGCAATCTCAGCCGCGGGGATTTCCAGATCGGCGGCGGCGGCGGTCTCGCGGATGTGGTGGAGCTTGCGCGCCCCGGCGAGCACGTGGGTGACGCCGGGCTGCGCCAGTGTCCATGCGAGGACGAGTTGCGCAAGCGAGCAGCCGTGGGTCTCACACAGCGGATGCCAACCTGCTAGAACATCCAGCACGCGGCGGCGGTTCACCGGCAGCAGCCATGGGAACCAATCGGCGCTGGTGCGGAACTCGCCCTCCTTGAACTGGTGGTCCATGCCGATTTTTCCGGTGAGAAGCCCTTGCTCGAGCGACATGTAGGTGAGCGTGGCGATGTTGCGGGCGCGGCACATCGGCAGCATGGCGGCTTCCGGACCGCGCGAGAGCATCGAGTAGCGGAACTGATGGCTGGCGATCTCCCCGCACGATAGATAGGTTTCCAGCTCTGCGGGCGACAGGTTGCACACACCGATGGCGCGGATTTTTCCTTGGTCCCGCAGCTTCAGCAGGGCGGCCATGGTGTCTTCGATCGGCGTCTTGTCCGGCTCCACGGCGGGCCAGTGAATCTGATAGAGATCAATGCGGTCGGTGGCGAGATCGCTGAGCGAGCGCTCGATCTCGATGGCGATGGTATCCGGGCGCAGCGAGCGGTAGATGCTCTTGCCGTTGAACTCGGTGAAATAGGAGCCGCGCGTGTCGTCCCACCACAGGCCGCACTTGGTGGCAAGCAGGACGGTGTCGCGCCGCCCCGCGATGGCTTTGGCGATGAGCCGCTCGCTATGACCCCAACCGTAGGCGGGCGCGGTATCCAGTAGGTTGATGCCGGCATCAAGCGCGGCCTGGATGGTGGCGATGGACTCGGAGTCATCGGAGGCGTCGCCCCAGACGGCACCGCCGCCGATGGCCCATGCGCCGAAGCCGATGACTGAGGATGAGAGGCTGGAGTTTCCTAAGGGGAGGTATTTCATGATGATATAGTCGATGTGATGTTAGAGTGAAAGCAGGTATTCGATGAGGTCTTCGATTTCAACAGGTTTGAGAGCACTGAGATCGCCGTGGTCGTCGTCGGGGTTGTGATGGATCAGCACGTCGCGCAGCGTGGCGGCGCGGCCGTCGTGGAGATACGGCGGGGTGCGCCAGAGCTCGACCAAGGTGGGCACGTCGTATTGTGTTTTGCCACGGTCCAGCGGTGTGGCGGTGCCCACGTCCTTGAGCCCGAGGTTGGTATAGAGCGGCGCAGGGTGGCACTGGGCGCAGCCGACCGACTTGCGGTGGAAGATTTTTTCACCCCGCTCGGCTGCCGCCGAAAACGAGCCGTCCGGCAGACGATACGGGCTGACCACCGGCTGCAGCGAGCTTAGATAGGCGCTGACCGCCTCGGCTTCGCCGGGCTCCGGCTGGGTGAATTGGATGTGGACGAAGCCCGCGCGCACGGCGGTTTCCATGCTGTCGCGCACGCCGAGAGACATCACGGGCGGAGTGGCATGGCTGAGCAGCATCGATCGCGCGTTCTTCGGGTTGCCGACGCCGTCGTTGAGCAGGTCCCAGTTCAGGCCGTCGGCGCGGGCGTCGGCGTGGCAGGTGGCGCAGCTCAACCAACGTTGGTAACAACGGCCGGCATCGTGGAAGGAAATTTCCCCACGCCGCACGGGATCGGGTGCGGACTGCGGACCGAGAGGAAGGAAGACGGGATTCGCGGCGTCGCCATCTAACAAAACCACTCCTCCGGAGAAATATCCGGCTGCGGCGATCCTACGCCCATCGGCGGAAACAGCAATACCGCGCGGGCCTTGGACGGGAAGGTCCACACGACGCAGGATTCCCCCGCGATGCAAGGCCGAGAGATCGTTGGTAAAGGCATCCGGGTCCGAACCAAGCATGGCGGTGAGTTTCCTGCGGTCGAGGACGGCAAGTTGATGAACTCCGGAAAGGGTGATGAACAAGTGATCACCCTGCGGATCAATGGCGATCCCCCACGGATCGGCCGCGCCGTCCATGATCTGGTCGAGCAACACGGTGGCGCTGCGCGTGGCGGATGTTAGATCGATGATGGAAAGGGCGTTGGTATTCACCCAGCCACGGTCGAGCTGGGTGGTCGGTAGGTGGAAGCGCCCCAGCGTGTGGACGACGTAAGCGGTGCGCCCCGTGGCATCGATGGCGATGCCGCGTGCGTTGGTCGATCCGGTGGGCAGCCGCACGGATGCGCTGACGGCCATTTTTGTTAGATCGACGAGGGTGACTTCGGTGGCATGATCCGGCGCGGTGGCAGCAGTGGCGGGGATGAGGTTGCTGACGGCGGCAAGTAGCCCATCCGCGCTGACCGAGACACGCATCGGCTGCCGCCCGACAGGGATGTGCGCGAGGGTCTTGCCGGTGGCGGAATCGAGGATGGCGAGTCGGTCGAGGCCGCGATCACAAACGAGCAGGAGCCCGGCTTTTCTAACAAATTGCAGTCCGCTCGGATAGCGGCCGGTGGGAAATTGACGCGTGATTCTTCCGCTGGCGGCATCGATCTCAGCGACGCTGCCGGCACCGGTTTGCGAGGCGAAGATGCGTTTTCCGTCACCAGACCAAGCCAGGCCTTCGGGTTTACCGGCGAGCGGGATCCTGGCGGTGATTTCCCGCGTTTCCGGATCCATGAGAGTAAGGCCCGGGGTGGTCGCGTCGCCCACGGCGAGCACAGAGTCATTCGGCGAAAAAGCGACTACCAACGGGGAGTGGATGACCGCTGAAAATGCGGGCGGACCAGCCATCACGCACCATGCTGCGAACATGAATGAACGGAGCAACAGTGTCTCGATGGGCATCACAACACCTCAGGATACCGCAAGAAATGCGGAGTCCTTTCAGCGCGTTTCAAAAATCCGGAAAATCGGACCGATCCGCGGAAACGCAGGCGATTCCTTCGATTTCAATCAGCCAGCCCGGTCGGCAAACCGGGGCGTGAAGGACGATCATGGGCAGGGATTCGAAACGCTGGCGGAGCGCGTGTCCGATCATCGCGCCATCGGCGGGATCGCGCAGATAGACGAGTATCATGGTGAGATCACAAAGCCCCGCATCTGCGGAAGCGAGCAGGGCCTCGATGTTTTGAAGGGTGCGGTCCAGTTGCCGCATGACATCACCCGGGTGTACGATTTCACCAGCCGGATCGATGCTGGCGGTGCCGGAAAGGAAGATATGGGTGCGGTCCGAGTAGGTGACCGATGTGGCCCGCTCGAAGGTCACCCCATACAGGTGGGTGGGACCGAGGTGCTCCGGCGCACTGAGATGCGCCATCTGCCCCGGGACCAATCCGCGGATGGAATAGGAATCCAGTGACAGCCGCACCGCCTGCCGGTGATGACTGCCGGCGATCCCGGTGCTGGCGATGTAACGCGTTTCCTCTGTTAGGCCATGGTGATCAAAAACCTCGCGACGGGCATCGACGAGCCCTTGGTAGTCCAAGTCGATGTCGCGGACATACCACCAAGTGCGGATCACATGGTCTTCGAGAGTCATGCCTCCTTCTGCCAGGCGCCGGTTGTGTTCATCCAACACGGCGTGGGTTTGCGAAGCCGAGTCGCCCTTGCCGGCGTCGTGCAGGCCGGACATCCATACATGCCGGAGCGCGCCGCGGCTGATGGCGAAACAAGTGCCGTCCCCCCTTCCTGCCAGGGGTTCCGTGTCCTCAGCCAGATGATACGACCACAGCGCAAAACGGCCACCTGCCAATGGCGTCTGGCCGATGGCGGAAAAGCCGCCGGGATAAGCTCGGGAAAACGAGTCCAATTTCGAAAACTGATTGACCACATCGCTGCAAAAGACGCGGCGCATCACCGTGCTTTCCGGGCGGATCCCGGCATCGCCCAGAGAGGCAAGCCAGCGTTTTTCCAGCGCCTCGACCGTGTCTTCACCCGCTATCGTGACATGCCACTCGCCCGCCCCGGTGGCGCGGGCGAAATGGGAAACCCGCACTGGGGATGAGCCATCACCGAGCCATGCGACGTCAGGGGCCGCCTCGTGCGGTGTGATGCATCGCTTGGATTCCCTCCGCTGCAAGGTGTGGGTCATCGAGTGGATGATTACGGGTCGGCGGAGGATGGTCTTTCCATGATTTCAGGCAAAGCGCCATGGGTGCTGATTGCCTTTCCAGCCAATGGCGCGGCTTCACCTGATGGTTTGACCGCTTTCCATCGGGTTTCTTGCCAGCGTGCTTGATGAGCGGGAAAAAATCCATGGGCCCGTCAAGCATCGCGACAAGAACAGCCTCCATCGCGACGGCGCCTTTGCCAGGTATCGATCCATGGAAAAGCGCGTTAGCTCCCGTTCATCGCCTCCCTTACTCCGGCTGCTGCGCCTTCAAGCGGGTTTCGAGTTCGGCCCATTGACTGCGGCTCACAATATATCCCACGCAACTGGATTTTCCACACAAACAACGATGATCCTCGTAACAGTCAACGTCGAAACCATAATCGAAGGTCAGCTCCTCACCCGCCTGGATTTCGACCAATGAATGAATGAAAATCTTCCGCCCCACAATCCATGCCTCACAGTTCGGCTCACAGGAATGATTGATCAAGCGCGCCGTATTCCATGGCACGTTACCGTCGATGTCGTATTTCTTGGAAAGTGTGAAAATATAGACGGCCGCATCGCCGGATTTGATTGACTTCGCGTGTTGGGATACCCCCCTTCTCTGACTCTCGTGCTTGTCGACAAGTTCACCGACGTATTCGATGATTTGCGTCCCTGGAGGGATTAGACAGGTGGCATAGACACCCCGTCCGTGGATGTCGGAACCACGCACCTCGCAATACGGACTTTGCCCCCGGTTCCAAAGCTTGATGAGCTTGCGATGCAACAGCTTCTGATCCATTTCCAATTTTTTCTTCGATGCCATGGGATGTCGTTCACCTAACGGGATTCACGTTTCTCCAGCGGTGGAAACTGGAGATCCTGCGGCAGGGTTGCGAACAGCCCGCGCAGGTCGTTGACGGTTAGACCGGACCCGTCGATAAAGGTCCAGTTGTTCTGCCCCTTGTCTGAAATGGCCACCTGGAAGCCGACGCTGTCGATCAAGGTCGGCTTGGTCTGCCCTTCCCGGATGACACGGAACTTGGTGGCCGTGGGCACAAGCACCAACCATTTGTGAAATACAAGACTCTCCACCTCGGCACCACCCACCGTCTCGACCTTCCGGCCCGGACCCACCTCGTAGGAACGTGCGGCACCCTGCGGCTTGAATGAAATGATGCTGATCCCCTGCTGCACCATCTGCTTTGCCACCCCGCTGAGCTGCTTTTCGAGCTGCTCCATCCCACCCATCCTCTTCGCCGTGCGCTCTTTCCATGCCGGATTCATCCGCTGCACCGCGACTTCATAGCGGCCCATGGCGACCTGCTCTCCAAGGCTCGCCACGGCAGCCACGGCAGAGGCCACCACATCCGCGGGAGCTGCCGAGGAAACCGCAGAACGAGGAACCTCCGCAGCGATCTTGGGTAGCGGAGCAAGTGGTGGCGGGGAATCCTGCGCCCCCAGACGCCTGCTCGCGACTGCCAGCGTCGCAAAAAAGATCACTAAAAACAAGGATTTCACGCCCCATGAATGACGCTCCGCCCCCTCCTCGTCAAGCTTGGCTGATTTCCGCTTGGAATTCTACACGGATTTGCCTCATGCTCTCATCCCCATGGCGAAACAGGCACTCGGAAAAGGACTCGGCGCACTCATCAAAAAAAGTGTCAATCCACCCCCACCCCTTTCTGACGAAGGGGACTTTAAACGCGTCCGTGAGGTATCGCTCGACCTCATCGTCCCCAGCCCGCTTCAACCCCGGACCCAGTTTGTGGAGTCGCCGCTGGATGACTTGATGGAGTCCATCCGCCAGCACGGGATCATTCAACCGCTGATCGTCCGGCCCGTGGATGGCAAGCTCGAACTCATCGCCGGCGAGCGCCGCTGGCGTGCATCCCGCAAACTGGGCCTCACCACCGTTCCCATCATCGAACGTGAGGCATCCGACCGCGATGTGTTAGAGATGGCGTTGATTGAAAATCTCCAACGCGAAGACCTCAACCCCATGGAAGAAGCCGCCGGCTACGTTCGGCTCGCGGAGGAATTTTCACTCAAACAGGACGAGATCGCCGCCCGCGTCGGCAAATCACGTGCCAGCGTCGCCAATGCCATCCGCCTGCTGGGCCTCCACCTCGACATCCAACTGCTCGTCGCCCAGGCCCGCCTGAGCGTGGGCCATGCCAAGGCGATACTTTCGATCAAGGATCAAGACGCCCAGCTTCTCGCCGCAGACCAGATCATCCGCCGCCAGCTCACCGTCCGCGCTACGGAAAAGCTTGTGCAATCCCTGCTCAATCGTGAGGACACGGCGGACCCGAGCCAGCAAAAGAAAGCGCCTGCCGCCCGCGAGATTGACATCCACGTGCGTGCCATCACCAACCGCCTGCGCGAACACCTCGCCACTCACGTCGCGATCCAGCACAACGCGAAGAAGGGAAAAATCGAAATCGAATACTACGGCGACGATGATCTCCAGCGCCTGATCGAGCTGCTTGGGTTGCCAGGTGCTGATTAGGCGCTGACCTGCTGGCCCACCCGGCATCCCGCGGCGCCTGCGGATTCCGCCCGACCTTCCGCCTAGCAGATACGGATGCACCGCCGCCGCAGCAGGCGGTGTTTACGGACCGGAAAGAGAGGTCGAGGTGCCGCGTGAGGACGGCAAAACCCCGACTTCTCCCGCGAAGCACCCGAATGGACCTTGCTGCCGGAAGCTTGCCTAGCCGATGACTTCCGGCCAGTCGGTGTGGAACATCTCGCCGCGTGGCTTGTCGGTGCGTTCGTAGGTATGCGCGCCGAAGAAGTCACGCTGGGCTTGCAGCAGATTCGCAGGAAGCACCGCACTACGATAGCTGTCGTAGTAACCCAACGAAGCGCTGAACGCGGGAACCGGAATGCCAGCGAGGGTGGCCATCGAGACGACTTCACGCCAGTTCTGCTGGAACTCGTTGAGAAGATTCTGGAAGAACGGGGCGAGCATCAGGTTGGTGAGGCCTGGATCGGAACGATAGGCATCGGTGATGTCATTGAGGAAACGGGCACGGATGATGCAACCGCCACGCCAGATCGAGGCGATTTTCGAGAGGTCGAGATCCCATCCTTTTTCAGCACTCATGGAGGTGATGAGGTCCAGCCCTTGGGCGTAGGAAATGATTTTGGAAGCAAAGAGCGCGTCGTGGACTTTTTTGACCAAGACGGCTTTTTCCCCTTTGATTTCCGCCTTCGGCCCCTGGAGGTGGCTGCTTGCGGCGACGCGCTTGTCTTTCATGGATGAAAGGATGCGGGCCTCGACGGCGGCGTTGATGGTGGAGATGACCACCGCATTTTCCACAGCGTTGATGAGTGTCCACTTGCCGGTGCCCTTCTGGCCGGCGGTGTCGAGGATCAGATCGACCAGCGGCTTGCCGGTCTCGGGATCGACTTGAGCGAAGATCTTGGAAGTGATCTGGATCAGATAGCTTTCCAGGTCACCCTCATTCCAATCCGTGAAAACCGTAGCCAATTCCGCAGGGGTGAATCCGGCGGCTTTAAAAATGTTATAGGCTTCGCAGATCAGCTGCATGTCACCATACTCGATGCCGTTGTGGATCATCTTCACGTAGTGACCGGCACCGCCGGGACCGATGTGGATGACGCAGGGCTCGCCATCGACATGAGCGGCGATGGATTCGAAAATCGGCTTCATGACATCCCAGGTGGACGCTGGACCGCCTGGCATGATGGATGGCCCCTTGCGAGCGCCTTCCTCACCACCGGAGACGCCTGCGCCGATAAAGCGGAAACCGAGATCGCCCAACCATTGATCGCGGCGCTCGGTGTCGGTGTAGAGGGAGTTTCCGCCGTCGATGATGATGTCCCCCTTGTCGAGAAGCGGGATGAGGGATTCGATGACGGCGTCGACCGGTCCACCAGCCTTGACCATGATCATGACCTTGCGGGGTGAGGCGAGCGAGCTGACGAAGTCTTCGAGGGACTTGGCTCCGACGAGTTTTTTGTCGGGATGGGCGGCGACAAACTCATCCGTCACCGCGGTGGTGCGGTTGTAAACCGAGACTTGAAAGCCGCGGGATTCGACGTTGAGAACGAGATTCTGGCCCATGACGGCCAGACCGATAAGTCCGAAATCGCTTTTGCTCATAATGTAAATCCCGCTTGGGGTGGCCTTGACGTAGAAGGATTGGTGAATTCATGCAACACCTTGTTGCTATCTGGTGATGCATTTCACACATTGCGAAAGTGAACTTACCGAATGCGATCACTTTCTCGCGCTTGATCATGACAGCCGCCTTCGTGCTGGCGGTGTCCCAGCGCTCCTTGACGGGTTACGGAACCGGATTGGTGCTCTTCGTCATCGCTGCGGCGAGTGATTGGCTTGATGGCTATCTGGCGAGGAAGATGGGTCTGGTGACGCCACTTGGAAAATTGATGGACCCCTTGGCGGACAAGATCCTGGTAAGTGCTGCGTTTGTGTTTTTCACCGAGCAGAAACTCTGCCCGGTGTGGGTGACGGCGCTGATCATCGGACGGGAGTTCCTGGTCACGGGCCTGCGCCAGATCGCGATTGAAGCGGGGGAAGTGCTGGCCGCGGATCGCTTGGGGAAATGGAAGACCACCTTCCAACTCGCCTACCTGATCACCGGATTGATCTGGCTCACCGCGGATCACGCGACCCATCGCCACCCGGTTCTTGATGGGCTCGGCCAGCTCGCCCGACCCGCGTGGGACGGCGGGTGGATTCAGCCGGTTTTCCTCTGGGGGGCCGTCGCCCTGACGATGGTCTCGGGCTGGAACTACCTCTGGAGCTCGCGCAATCTTTTAAGGGGGAGATAAGGATTTTCTGGCGAGGCTTGGGGGCTAGATCGGCACGAAATCGCAGAGCCTCGTTCAGTAGCCTGCCGGATGGCGCATGAAATGGCCACGACCCTGGCGGGTCTGGGTCTTCCAACGGGGACCGGTTTCCCCGCCCGGACCACCGGTGTCGAGACGGAGGCCTGCAACCGTCATGAAGACGTGCCCCTTCCTGACATAGATGGTGATCCATTTGCCAGCGCCCTTTTTGCCATAGTTGAAGTATCCCCGCGAAGGCATGGAGCCCTTAAGCAGGCCCGCCTCACGCAGAATATAGGAAACAGAACCCGAGCAATCATAGCCGGAGTCATGATTTTTCGCATGTCCCCCACCCCATTTGTAGGGCATGGATTGTAGGCGGTTACCTGCGGCGATCGCACGCTTGACCGCCGCAGGCGCATTGCGGGGCGCGTAGGCGACTCCGCCCTTGATCATCGCCGTCCGGCCGTCCTCAAAACGATAGGAAACGGGGTGACGGGCCTTTACCTGACTCGAACAGGAGGCCAAAAAGCAACAGAGGCTGGCACCAAGGACCAAAATCAATTTCACGACGCAGATGTTTGCCAATTTCATTAAGAAATGCAAACCATTTTCAAATCCAATGGGCAACGCCTCCCCGTCAAGCGTCCAAGGCAAACGCCGACTTGCGCAATTCCATGACGTTGAGCGGTGGAATGTTCAGCAGGCAATGTTCACTCCGTGAGAGATCAAACAACTCATGCTCCGAAAGCTGAAGCGAAAACTGATAGGTAATGAAGATGCTGTTAGGCCCCATGGTGCTCGCGATGCTGTTCAACAGCTTTTCACGCAGCTCCTTTTCCATGATGGTGAATGGAATCCCTGAGACGATATAGTCAGGATCGGAAATCCCCATCCCCTCCAAGGTCGGCCCGAGATGCAAGGCGTCGGTGTGGAGCACGGTGACCCGAGCATCATCCTTGAATTGCCTTTGCAGGTGACGCGCGAAGTGATCATCGAGCTCGATGAGCACCAGCTTGGATTCCCGGTTCATCCGCCGGACGATCTGGCGGGTATGACAACCTTCACCCGGCCCCAACTCCACCACCACCCGCGGCTTTGAAAAATCAAGCCGCCGGGCGGTCTTGCGGGTGAGAAACCCTGAACTCGGCACGAGGTAGCCAACGCGGATCGGATTCGCGAGAACTCTTCGGAAAAATAGCAGACTCATGGTGACTGATGGGTTGGGCCCGAGGAATGAACCATCGGTGGAATACCAAAAAACCTCACTGGGCCTGCCGGGCGGTCGCCTTGAGGCGGAGGGCATTCAGAGCGATGAAGCCCGTGGCATCATCCTGATTGTATGCCTCTTCCTGACCACCTTCCATGGTGGCCACCGCTTCCGAATACATGCTGTATGGCGAGCGCCGACCGGCTTGCATGACATTGCCCTTGTAGAGCTTCATGCGGACTTCGCCGGTCACGGTCTTCTGGGTCTCGGTGACCAGAGCTTGGATCGCCACCCGCTCGGGAGCGAACCAAAAACCATTATAAACGAGTTGCGCGTATTTCGGAATGAGGCTGTCCCGGATGTGCATCGACTCTCGATCGACCACCAGGGTTTCCAAATCGCGATGAGCCGCGAGCAGGATGGTCCCGCCGGGAGTCTCATAAATGCCGCGGGACTTCATGCCGACGAAGCGATTCTCCACGATATCCACGCGTCCGATGCCATTGCGTCCGCCGAGCAGATTGAGAACCCGCATGATGCCGTAGGGCGTGAAAAGCGAGTATCCATCCTGCTGGCCCGTGGATTTCACGTCGCCAAGCTCGCCCAGGACGGTGCAGAGCGATTCATGCTTCAGACCGATGGCATTACCCTTTTCAAACAGGATTTCCACATACTCCGCCCGGTCCGGCGCGTCCTCCGGAGACACCGAGAGCACATACATATCCCTGTCCGCTGGCGTGGTGGCGTCATACCACGGATCTTCCATGGCACCTGCCTCGAAGGAAATGTGGAGAAGATTGCGATCCATGGAATAGGGCTTCTTCATCGACGCCTTGATCGGGATGTTGTTCGCCTCCGCGTAGGCGATCATTTCCGCACGGCCTGGAAACTCCTTGCGGAACTCCGCATCGCGCCAAGGGGCGATGCACTTCAAGTTGGGGGCGAGCGCTGCCGCCGAAAGCTCGAACCGCACCTGGTCGTTGCCCTTGCCGGTCGCACCATGCGCGATCGCGTCCGCACCTTCCGCCAGAGCGATGTCGATCATGTCCTTGGTGATGCAAGGGCGGGCGATCGATGTGCCTAACAAGTAGCGACCTTCGTAGATCGCACCCGCCTGGATCATCGGGAAAATATAGTTCGCGGCGAAATCTTCCTTGAGGTCACCGATGAAGCACTTGGAAGCACCGGTGCTCAGAGCCTTGGCTTCGAGGCCATCGAGCTCATCCCCCTGCCCCACGTCGGCACAGTAGGCGATGATTTCCGCGTTGTATTTGGCCTTGAGCCAGAGAAGAAGGACAGAGGTATCAAGACCCCCCGAGTAGGCGACGACGATTTTCATGTGAGGGGACAAGGCAAGCATGAAGCCGTAAGCCGGGCAAGGGGTAAGACACCCCAGATGACGGATTCTGGAATATGGCGGATCCCAGCGCCCCCGTGCCCCCTTTGAAAATATTCGCAATTTATTGAATATCAAATATTTATGAAAACCCAAGCATTCATCCTCAAGCACATCCCCAGTCACGGCGCGTGATGGATCATTTACGGGAATCACATTCCATCGTTTTCGTGATTGCGGCCCCTGCGATAATTGAACATCCTGAGGCACGTCGAAATCATGGAAGAACGATACGAGATCCGCGGAAAAATCGGCCAAGGCGGCCTTGGAGCAGTCTATCGTGGCTTTGACACCCGAATGAACCGCGAGGTGGCCATCAAGCGAATCTCCGTATCGAACGGCGACGCGGACCTCCAGGAGGAGTCCACCCGCCAATTGATCAAAGAGGCTGGGGCGCTCGCCTCGCTGCAACACCCGAATATCGTCACCATCTACGATGTCGGAACCGATGAGGACGGACCTTTCGTGGTGATGGAACTCATCAGCGGCAAAACCCTGGACGAACTGATCGAGCGCGCGCCGCTCACTTGGCCCGACTTCAGGGAGCTCGCCATCCAAACGCAGGAGGCCCTGATCGCGGCGCAGGAGCTCAACCTCACCCACGGCGACATCAAGCCCTCCAACCTGATGCTCACCTGGCTGCCATCCGGAAAATTCCAGGTGAAAATCGTGGACTTCGGTCTGGCCACGCTGAGCCAGTCGCAAACCGCTGAAGAACTGGAACAAATCGAGGCGGTTTTCGGGTCGATTTTTTTCATGGCCCCGGAACAATTCGAACGGGTGCCGCTGGACGCGCGGATGGACATCTATGCGATGGGCTGTGTTTACTACCAAGCACTGACTGGCCTTTATCCATTCACGGGCGATACCGGCCACGAGGTCATGGTCTCCCACCTCCATCACAAGGTCACCCCACTCCAGGACGTCCGTGCGGACATTCCGCTGTGGGCATGTGACTGGATCATGTGGATGATCAACCGCCAACCGGCTGACCGTCCGGATTCCTCCCGAGCCGCGCTGCAGGTGTTTTTCCAAAACGATAAAACCCCGAATCCCACCAAGAGTCTCGGCAAGGCGCAGGCCGCTGTTGCCGGTGCCCCCCGCGCCCGCCTGCCCATCCCGGGAAGCGAACCTTCACCCAGCCCCACCAAACGGATCATCGCCGATCCCCGGATGGCACCACCAGGCTATGTTCCTCC
>CALMKO010000313.1 GCA_937867415.1 uncultured Verrucomicrobiota bacterium
GTAGATTCGGAACTCTCCGAGATGGAAATGGCTTCCATGGGTGGAGGTGAGCCGGATGCGGCGGGTCTTTACCGGGATCTCTAACTGGACGGTCACATCGGGGCGGACGCCGAATGCAAAGCTCTTGGAAGATGATGGGTGGGTTTTCCTGCCGTTGACGACGGTGACGTCGGTGTGGTTGTGGATGTTGGTGTTGATCTCATTGGGGAAGTGCCCTTCGTTGATGTCGATTTCGAAGGCTTTTTGATCTGGCGGTTGTTTCCCCTGGGTCATGATCCAGAAGGAATTGTTGGTTCCTTCCGCTGCGGCGTAGCGGTAGCGGCACTCGAAGTAGCCGTAGAGGAAGGGTTTCTTGGTCCAGATGTTTCCCGAGGTCCAGTCCTGGCCGCCGCGTTTTTCCTTCTTGTTGATGAGGCGGAGCGTTCCATCCCTCACCTGGGCGTTCTCGCGCCAACGGCTGCTGAGGATGTGGGTGCTGGGTGCGTTTTGTGAGGCCCAGTTCTCATCGAGTTGGCTGTCCGGGTAGTCGAATTCATCACTCCATGCGAGTTGCCATTTCGCGGGGCCTCCGGGCAGCAGTGAGCCCGGGGCAGGCGCAGTCTGGGCAAGCAGGGGAACCGGGGAGAGAAGCGTCAGGGCGAGTAGAGTGGGAAGCTGGGTAAGGTGCATGGTAGGTAATGAGTAATGAGATGACGCGAGCCTCATTTCACGAAATCACGCATGGTTCATGAGGATTTGCGTATTTTTAAAAGTTCATTCCGGATTCATGGTCTGGTGGCTGAAGGTTAAAGCCGGACGAACCGTCGGTCATGACCAGCAGACAGAGTTGCTTTCCAGAGCTGGCCGAGATTCAGGTGAAGCGAGCCGTTTGCGAAGCGGACATCGGGGGCGCGTCGGGGGCGCCAGAAACGGGTTTCCGTGTGGCAGTCCTCGGAGGAGAAGGAAGGCGCTGGGGAAAGGTCCGCTCGGTGGCTTGCAGCCACAAGATTCACGGGTCAGCGCGCTTTAGGGGGATCTGGACGTTGAAGCTGTCGTTCAATTTGCCAGCGGGAGCGGCGGCGCAGAAGAGCACGGACGGTTGGCCGTTTTCCAGAAGGAGTTGGGGGCGCTCGAGTTTCATGAGTTTTTGGGATTTTCCGTCCGCCCATTTCAGGTCGAGGGTGGAGACGAGTGTGTGGACGGCAGGTTTCCAAGTGAAGCCGTCAGCGGATTCAAAAAGCGCGAGCGAGGTTCCGGCGCGTGTGAAATTCCCGCTGAAATCCTTGACGATGGCCCAGTAGCGATCGCTGCCATACCAGATGAACGGGTCCTCTGCGGCAAACGACGAACCTTTGCTGGTGAAGACGGGATCGGGTTGTTTTTTGAAAGGGCCGGTGGGGCTGTCGCTGGTGGCGACAACGTGGACGACGGGGCCGCCGAAGGGTTTTTTCCCGTTGTCGCCGACGGCCTTGTAAACCATGAGATAGCCGCCGTCCGGGCGCTGGGTGACGCTGGGATTGGCGAGGCAGAGGGCATCGTGAAATCCGGGGGTGGGTGAGATGAGTGGGGTATCAGCGCGGGTCCACGGACCGGCTGGGGTGTCGGCGACGGCGACGCCGATGCGCTGGTTGTTGCGGTGGGACCAGTTCAGGGTGGGCATGGCCTTGCCGTCGCCCGTGTTTCCCATGTAGTAGAGATAATACTTGTTACCGAATTTCACCACCGCGGGATTATGGGTGCAGAGGCCGTCCCAGTGTTCCTTGCCACGGGCGGGCAGGGCGACATCGACAAACTTGTAGGGACCTAACGGGTTGTCCGCGACGGCGTGTGCGACCTCGGAGTGGGTCACCCAGGCGTAGTGCCCGAGCTTGCGGGGCCAGCGGGAGTAGAAGAGGTGGCATTTACCTCGCTCATCCCGGACCACGGTGCCGCACCAGACGATGTAGCCCGGATCCTCGAACCTCGCGGAGGAGGGGACCGGTTGGATCATTTTTGAGAAGTCGTAATCCGCCAGGGCTGATAGAGCGGTGGCGAGCAAGGTGATGACGGTGAAGAAGTGGGATTTCATCAATAGGGAAGGTGGATGGAAATCAATGCCGCGCCTGCCTGCAAACGAGCCTGATTTTCAAAGGACACGTTTGTTCCAGATGCGACAAATTGACGGCTGAGGAAGTAGAAGACCATCATGCAAGATGAGTGGGATCCTTATGGGGCGGCCGGTTTGAGGGTGGATGGGAAGTCGAAAAACCGGCAGATGTTGATGGGCTTGGACGGGTGGTTGCCATCGAACATAAAAATGAAGTTGCGCCGTCCTGGGCGGTGTCCCCAGACGCTTGAATAGACGAGTTGTGCTTTTCCGTCCTGCACGCTGGCCAGTTGCATGGGGATGTCGAGCACCTCGCTCTGCCATGCGGTGTCCGAGATGTTTTTATCCAGCTTGGATTCGAGCGCGAATGACTTTTCGCCCAGTTTTACGGACAAGGGTTGTTTGGAGAAATTGAAAAACCGGTAATCACCCGGACGGCTGTTGTTGCTCGAGATATCGTAAGCGACGATCTTGAGCGGGGCCGTCCCTGACTTCAGGCAGCATAAAAGAACCCGGCTGACATTGAGCGGTAGGTCCACGACAGCGGCGGGGGCGGGGAGTGGTGGAGTGGCCGTGAATTCGGCTTCCGAAGAGCGAAGAATGAAGCGGCTCGGGCCGGCGTAGGTGACGGGCTGGCTGAGACCGGTAATATTTGCCTGGAAGGGGACCGCCGCCTTGCCGTCGAAGAAGAAAAGCCCGTCAACCGCCTCGTCAAGTGCGATGGTCAGGATCTCCGTGCGGATGGACTTTTCCTGAGCAGGTGAAGAGAGCGATAGTAGGGCGAGGATGATGGCGATTCGACGGGTCATTGGGGAATTGTGTTAGATTTCCGAGCTGCTCAGCCAGCGGAAGGAGACGATGCGGTAGGCGCGGCCGTAAGTTCTGTTAGCAGGGGAGGTAAGTTCGTTTTCCTTGAGGTGGCTGGCGTCTCTGGGGTCCACGTATTCTCCCGAGCGCTGCACGAACGCTTCGCACCATGCGCTTGCGATGACTTTGCCGCTGGAGTCGAGAGCTTCGCCACAAGTGCGGATGCGGAAGTAGTCCGAGCGCACTTGGAGAATGGGGGCGAGGGATTGCAGCAAGTCTCCCTGCATCAGATAGGATGCGCCGCCGGTTGCTTCGCTTTCGCCACTCGCCGCTTGTGAGTATTGGCTGCCCCTGAGGTTGCCGACCGTGCCGCCGACGGTTGGCGGCAGGCTTGGAGAGATGGATTGGCCGTTGATGTTCTGGGGGCTTGTGTTGTTGATGGTGAGGTCGAGGGCGGCCTGAAGAGCTCCTTTCCGTTGGTGCTCGATTCTGCCGTTCGGGTTGCGGTTGACGAACTCTGCCATGGAGCGGAAGGGGCCGCGGGTTCTTACTTCCTCGACAATGGCCTCCGCCAGCTGGTCGAGTTCGCTGCCTTGGTTCCCCGAGGTCAGGGTCCGCCAGCCGCGCCAGAATTCCGGGTTGGTGCCTGGGGCGCCTTTTTGGTAGGGAGTCATGGATAGGGCGTGACTGAATCGATTGAAACGCACCCCGGCCGGATTTTCCCACGAGAGCCTGTTCCATGTGGCGCCGCTGGGGCTCACGGTGGGGAGTTGGGATGCCGACAGGGATGAAAGCACGGCCTTCCACGCGGTTGTGGAGGTGGAGTTCACGTTGAACGCGCCTTTGATGAGGATGCGTGATGAGATCGCTTCAGGGGCCCGGGTAGGATTGTCCGAGATGATTTTGTCGATGGAGGTATCGCCCGGAAGCGGGGTGAAAGTCATGCGGGGATTTGGCAGGTTGTCCCTGCCTGAGACGAGGTTCTGGTAGTTGAACACGCTGTCGAAGCGTGTTCCCGAGCCGCCCCTGTAGTCGATTCCGAGGCTGGAAAAGAAGTATTTGTCCCAGAGCTTTCGGTTCACCTCGTAGGAGGTATCTGCGATGGTGAGGCCGCTGATGCCGGAAAAGTTATTGGCGAAGGTGGCGGCCAAGGGGATTCTGGGATTGGCGTAGGAGTTTCCGACGACGAACCCCGGGTCGAAGTTATAGCGGGAAAGCTGGGCGTGTTGGAATTGGCCGATCGACACAAGAGGGCCGCGCGGCACGTCATAGACGATGGAATTTGCCTGGCCGGTCGGCGTGTTAGATGGGCCGCTGTATCCGCTGTAACGCTGGACATTGCTGATTTGGGGCTCGGGTTCTGCTCTGCCTCCCTCGCCGATGAGTCCGCGGTTGGGGAAGTTGTTCATTCCGTCGCCAATGACTCCGGAGGGTGCGGGCTCGTGCCATCCGCCGATGATGTTCGAGTTGAAGTTGAAGCCCTCGCGGGTTCTGTTCACGACCCGTGATCCGTCCCATGAGGGATTGGCCACGGTGGTGCGGGGGTTGGTGTCCGTCCATCCGCGGATGCGTTGGTCGGCGGCTGCCTGCTGGATCTGGGTGGTGGTGCGGGTGAAGAACGACCATGTGGCGATGTGGGGGACGTATCTGTCTCCTGCGATCTCCGCGATGGGGAATTTCTCTTTGGCGGTGTTGTCTGAAGGTCCGCCGCGCCAGCCGGAGACCACGGGTTCGGGGACCCTGACCGTGGCATCCTGAGAGCTGTTCCAGAGGTCTGTGCTGCGGAAAAGGACGTTGCCGTCGTTGGACTTCAGCGTGAACCAGGTGGATGCGAATTTGACGGGATCGAAGCCGGGGAATTCGGTTCTGAAGCCATCCTCACCACTTCCGGTTGCGAAGGTGTCCTGGAGGATGATGTCTCCGAACCAAGCGTTGTGGCCTTCTGGGATCTCGCGGACGAGGGTAACATCCTGGTTTTTGTTGTCCTTGGTTTTGTAGGTGAGATCCACCACGAAGGCGCCCCGTTCACTCCAGGCGGGGCGGAGTTTTTTGATGCCCGGAGCCCTTAGGTCGATTTGATCCGTAACGGAGAAGAGGCGGGTTTCTCCGGGTTGGATGTCCACGGGGTCGGTTTGCATGGAGAAGTATCGTCCGCCGGTGGAGTCGGTGTCGGATGGGATGTCGCCGTTGCCGCCATTGGCTCCCCATTCGCGGCGCAGCCAGAGGCGGGTGAGGCGGGAGTCGCCACCACCGGGTCTTGCGTAGTTGAGGCGGAAGAATGGATAGAGTGCCCAGTCGAACGTGTAGCTCTGCGCCCTGATGGTGACGTTGTAGGGGTTCCAGATGCCGATGAGGGGTTTGATTTCTACCTGAGCCTTGTAGAGGGCCGGTGTGGAACCGACGGCGTCTCTGACCTTGGCGGACTTGAGCCTGAAGCCCATTTGAAGGGTGGAGATGACAGGGGCGACGGATGAGTTGGTGTGCTGGAGGTCATTCTGGAATCGCCCCACGAAGCTGTTGGTGTTGGGCAGCCAGTTCCGGATTCGCAGGTCAGACCAAGGTGTGGGGTAGAGGCCGACGATGGGCACCTGCTGATTGGCCACGTTCTGCCAGAGTGTGGCGTAGTTCCAGAGGATCCCCCAGTTGGGGCCTACTTGATTGGTTCCATTGTTGCTGAGGGTGTCGCTTAGGAAGAATTTCCGAGGGTCTCTGGCGGGTTTTACGGTTTGGTCGTGAGCGAATTTGGCAATCCTTGCGCCGTTGAAGGTTTCGAGGACTGGATTGTCCGCCCCGAAGTAGGTCGTTGCGAATCTCTTTGCTTGCTGGGATCTGTCGAAGATGAGCGATAGATCGACCTTCATGCCGCCATCGACCACGTCGGTGGGTAGTCCGAAGCCACCGGTGGTCAGGTCGTTGAAATACTCGAAGGGGACATTTGGGTTGTTGGTGGCAAGGGTTGCGGTTCTGAGGGAGATCAGGGACTCCTTGTTGATCAAGCTGTTGGGGCCTAGGTCTTTCCAGATGGGGGCAACGCTGGGCATTCCGGGTTCGAGTGGGGCTTGGGACCGGGTGAGTCTTTCGCGGTCATTGGCGGGGACTGCTTTGGGGGCTGATAGATCGACCCTGGCTTTGGTGCCCTCGTCGCTGATCCACCAGGCGTAGCGTCCGCGTGTGCTGCCTTGGGTCATGTTGACGAGTGGCGCGAGCAGTTCCACACGGTTGGTGTTGCCGGGTCTCAAGTAGGTGCCAAGCCGCAGGGCGTCTCCTCGATTCCACTCAGCGGATTTAACGAGGGGCCGGGCAGGGTCCGGGTTGATGCCGCTGACCAGCCAGGTGACGACCGAGTCCTTGGGGTTGGAGGTGGCGTTGAGATTTCTCACATTGACTGAACCGGCCCAATTGGGGTTGGCAGGAGGGGTGGTCGAGTTGCCGAAAGGCATTTCAGACGTGAGAGTCACCCGTTGGTCGGGTCCGGTTTGCTTTTGGAGTTCGCCGATGGCGATCATCATGGCCATCCTGGCGTTGGCGCGGGCGGTCATCATCGAATTCGCGTTGCTGGAGGAGCGCAAGGTAACCGCGCTGAGTGAGAGCAGGCCGACGGCGATGACCGTGAGAAGGATCATGAGTGAGAGAGTCACGATCAGCGCGAAGCCCCGATTGCCGAATCCGAGGGCTGGTTTTCTGTGTGTTCTGGTGGAATGGGCTTTCATGACGGGTGTGGTGGGTTTGGGCCACGATGGGTTGGGGCACCTGCTGGCGCCGACCTGTCATTACAAAGTGCACGTTTCCCTTGGGCTCACTAGTCTAAATTGCGCATAATTCATTCATTTTTGCGCACGGAGTTGGCGAAAAGAGAGGGTTGTTGTTCGCTGTGTCAAAGCACGTTTTTCAACACAATGAGTCAGGGGCGCGAGTCCATGACGGTGGCGCTGGGAGCGGCGTCATGAGTCAGTGCGAGGAGCGCGGGGCGAGAGTGGCGCTGCCGAGGATGCGGCGCTACTTGGGAAGCAGCGCGATCAATTCATCATGCGGCCGTGCGATGACATGGGCGGCGATGACTTTTCCGAGGGTTCCGACCGCCTGCTTGCCGGCCTCGATGGCGGCGGAAACGGCGGCGACGTCCCCACAAACGATGACCGTGACGAAGGCGGCACCGATTTTTTCCTTACCGACCAGTTTGACGTCTGCGGCTTTGAGCATGGCGTCGGTGGCTTCGAGAATGGCAGTGAGGCCCTGGGTTTCTAGGATGCCGATGGCTTGTGGTTTCATGGTCTTGGATGATTGGGGAGTTGAGGGATGGTCGGTGGGCAGGAGTTGGTCGCGGCCGCCGTAGAGCGGATTGTTGGCGTTTGGGAAATGGATCATGGGCTCGAAGCCGGGAGCGGGGCGTGGGATGGTGCCGGTGACGATGGCAGCGCCGAGTTGGGGAGCGAGTTTTTCAGCGGCGTCGAGGGCGGCGCGGACTTGGGCGATGTCACCTCCGAGTCGGATGATGAGGTTTTCGTTGCCGGTGCTTTCGAAGCCGAGGATGTGAACATCCGCTGCGGTGGCCGCTTCTTGGGCCAGCATGGCGGAGATGCTGAGAAAGGGAGCTTCGATGAATCCGAGGGCTTGCATGGAGGGTTATTGGGATTGCGCGGCTTCGATGTTCCTGAGCACCGCTTGGACGATGGCGTCCACATTCATGCTTGCGGGCTTGGATTTGGCAAGTGAGCACTCGCCGGCGGCTTCGGGGAATCCGCTTGCTGCAAGCACGCAGGCGAGTTTGGAGCGCATTTCCGCGATGAGTCCCTGTTCTGCGGGTGAGAGCGGGAAGCGGGCGTTGCCGGCCTTGAAGCCGCGGAGTTCGTAGCCGGTGCGGAAACCCTCGGGGAAATTCGGCGCACCGACCATGAGTGAGAAGAGGTCGAGGAGTTCGAACTGGAGTTGTTTTGCTTTTTCCCAATTTCCGGCACGTGCGGCGTGATAGAGGCTCATGACCACTTCCGGAACGACTCCGGCACTGGAGAGGGTGCCGCCGTCCGCACCCATGAAGAGGCCGGCGCAGAGGAGTTCCTCCCAGCCGATGAGGACGGAGAAATCCGGGCGTTGGCGTTTGATGGTGTGGAGGGTTTGCTGGAAGCGTCCCATGTCCTTGGAAGTGTCCTTGGTACCGACGATGCGCGGGCAGTCCATGGCAAGGCGTTCGAGCACGGGCAGGGAAATCTCGTTGGCAAAGACCGGGATGTTGTAGACGACGATGTCGATGGGGGACTTGGCGGCGAGTTCACGGAAGTAGGCCTCGATGCTTTCCTGGGTGAGCTTGTAGTAGTAGGGGCCGGTGATGGATACCGCGCGGCAGCCGAGGTCTGCGCAGTAGTTGCACATTTCCAGCACGAGTTCGATGTTGGCCTCTGCGGCACCCGCAAGGATGGGGCGGCCGTTTGCCTCCTCGCTGACGATGCGCACGACGGTGCGACGTTCCTCGTAGCTGAGCCGGATGAACTCGCCCATGCTGCCATTTGGATAGAATCCGGTGACGCCTTTGTCTCCGACCCAGTGGATGATGCGCCGGAGTTCCTCTTCATCGATGCGGCCTTTGGGGTCGTAGGGGACGATGTTGGGGACGAAAATGCCGTTGATGGTGGGTGGTGACGAGGACATCGGGCAGGATGTATAAAGGGGTGGTTTGAAATCGGCAAGGCGCTTGAATGGTAAAAACCGCGTTTGTTCCGGTGGGGTGTTGCGCGATTTGCTGGTTCCCGGACTCCAATGCGGGAAAAGTGGGATTCCGGGGTGGCGTGAGGGAATTGTATTTCCCTCTTCGGCGGTTAGCTGCTTAGCTTTCTCCGCAGCCCTGCTATGTCTGAGAAAAAGCTCCCACCCCAAGAACACCCGCTGGCGAACATTCTGATCAACGTGATCATTCCGGTCCTGGTATTGAGTTATCTGAGCAAGGATCCTGAATTGCAGGAGAGATTGGGGAAGGTCGCCAAGCCATGGCACATCGGTCCAGTCAAGGCGATGGTCCTCGCGTTGGTTCTGCCTCTGGGTTACGGAGTGTGGTTTTTCATCAAGACCCGGAAGGGGAATTTTTTCTCCGCTCTTGGGCTCGTTTCAGTGCTGCTTTCAGGCGGATTGACGGTGTATCTGTGGAACCAGGATGGCACCGTGAAGCCGAACGCCGGGCTGTTGTTCGGGATCAAGGAGGCGCTGATCCCGCTGGTGCTCGGGGTGGCCATTCTAACGTCCCATCGCTCCGCAAGCCCGTTGATCCGGGTCTTTCTCTACAACGACTCGATTTTCGATATCCCGAAGATTGAGAAGCGGGTGTTGGAGAAATCCCAGCAGGCAGAGTATGACAAGCTGCTGTTAGGCGCGACCCGTTTGTTCGCGGGGTCGTTCTTCATCAGTTCGCTGATGAACCTTATGCTCGCGCAGTGGTTTTTTCTCGGTTTCGATTCGAGGGCGATCGATGCCTTGGAAAACTACAACGCGATCATCGGAAGGGTGACCTGGTGGGGTTTTGCCATGATTGGCATCCCCATCCTGTTTTTTCTGTTTTTCACGCTGAAGAGCCTGCTCAGGGGGCTGGGCCGGATTACGGGGTACAGCGACGAGGAGCTACTGCTTCCGCGTTGAGGACTTCAGTCGACCAGATTGTCAACCCGCTGAGCGAGTTCGATATCCGAGTCGGTCACGCCACCCGCGTCGTGGGTGGTGAGTTTGAGGGTGACTTTGGTGTGTTTGATGATGATGTCCGGGTGGTGTTGAGCCTCCTCCGCGATCTCTGCTAGATCGTTGACAAAATCGATCGCATCCATGAATTCCTCGAACTCGACCGTCCGGGTGATGGATTTTTTTTCATAGTCCCATTCCGGGCATTTTTTCAATGCGGCGGTGAGATCATCGTCTTCAAGAAGTTCTGACATATTTGGTTCGGGGAAACGTTCGGGGAAAGACTGCGGCGTGTGATTCACGCTTGGCAAGCCCGTTTCCGCACTTCTCTAAAATGATTGCCCCGCGCGTTGCTTTTTACCGGGTTTCTGCTTTGTTTCAGACATGAAGAGTCTGTTCATTCTGGGAGTGGTAGGTTTGTTGTTGGTTTCATGCGCGCCGTCCACTCCCCTGGCGCGGATCGAGCAGAACCCTGCTGCGTTCAGCAGTCTGAGTAAAAAGCACCAGGGTCTGGTGCAGCAGGGACAGATCAGCGCAGGAATGACCCGGGATGCGGTGATGCTTGCGTGGGGTGCGCCGGATCAGCGATTCCAGGGATCGCAGAATTCCAAGGCAACCGAGCGTTGGGATTACATCGGGAGCCGGCCGGTTTATACGAATCAGTTTTACGGTGGATTCGGTCACGGAGGCTTTGGACGCTGCGGTCGTTATTGGCACGGAGGTTTTTCGGATTTCGGCTACTTGGGTTTCGGGCCGGAAGTTGCCTACTTGCCGTATCAGGAGGGTTCGGTGATTTTTATCAACAACCGGGTTGATTCCTGGGAGCGGCTTCGTTGAGCAGGCAGTTTCTTTGGCTTGCCTCGCCCGGGATTACTGGGCAACACTCGCCGCCGTGAAATGATTTCACGTGTCGAAATCATCGGTCGATGAGGGTTATCTGTATGAGAGTCCGCGTTTTTAGAAGGTGCATCCAGGCATGGTTTGCCGGGGTGACTCTGGTATGCGGGCAGGTGCCAAAGGTAGTGGTTCAGACAGGTGCGGCTCCCGTGCCTGCTCGGGTGGGAGCACCAAGTGTTCCGGCGACGAGAATTCTCTACCCCTGGAAAACGCATGTCACGTGTACGATCTTCTGGGTGGGAGAACAGCCCACGGATCGGAATCCGACGCCGAACTGCAAGTCGTCCTGGGACCAGGAATGGGCGATCAACTTCGGTGGATACGATGACCCGACCCCCGAAAACAGGGTGGCCAATCATGCGACCGGTGAGTTTCGCCCGAAGTCCTTCATTCCGAAACTCAACCCATTTTACATTGCGCTTCCCTACAACGATGTCGAGGGCTGGGGGAAGCACAAGCCTGAGGCGCCCCGCGTGATCCCATGGTTTTCCCGGGTCAACCCGGCTCCCGGAAAAACCGTCTGCAAAGGTCGCTGGGTGCAGATTTACAACGGCAGCCGCAGCTGTTACGCGCAGTGGGAAGATTGCGGGCCATGGGAAACCGACGATTGGGAATTCGTCTTCGGGACCAAGCCGCCAAAGACCAGGCAGAATGGTGCGGCTGGCATTGACCTGTCCCCCTCGATCCGTGATTACCTGGGATTAAAGTCCGGGCAGAAGGTGCATTGGCGCTTCGTTGAGGCCGGACAAGTCCCCCATGGTCCTTGGAAAAAGTATGGGCAGCAGAATCCCGTGGTTGATTCCCCGGACCTGATCGCTCAGCAACGTTACCTCGAGTATCTGCGGAAACTGCGGGATGCCGAATACCAGAAAAAGTCGGTCAACCAGCTTCAGAACTAGCATGGTCCTGTCCGAGATAGTCCGGGAATCCGAAAAATTTACCCTGGTCCATCGAATAAAGCTGCATTCTTCTTGACTCGGTTTGGCGGGAGGCCTAAATCGCCGCCCCCAAACGAACTTTTACATCAGATTCCCATGGCTAACGCACAAGTAATTCTCAAAGAAAAAATCGAAGGCCTTGGTGCCGAAGCGGATGTCGTCAAGGTCCGCGCCGGATACGCTCGGAACTTTTTGATCCCGCAGGGTAAGGCATTTGAAGCCACCCGCGCGAACCTCCGCCACGTCGAGGCGCTCAAGGCCAGCCGTGCGGTGCGCGAGGCTGAGGAACTCGTAGGCCTCCAGGAGATCGCTGCGAAAATCAGCAAGCTCAAGCCGAAGTTCGAACTCTCCACCGGCCAAGGCGGCAAGGCATTCGGATCGGTCACCAGCATCGACATTCACAAGAACCTCGAAGCGGCCGGTATCATCATCGACCGCCACACCATCGAGCTCGACAAGCCCGTCAAGAAGTCCGGCAAGACCGAGGTGCTCATCCGCCTTCACCCGGAAGTCATCGCAACGCTCATCATTTCGGTGGACGCCGGTGCTGAGGAAAAGGAAGGCTGATCAAAGCCTGTCGATATTCAGATCATGAAAAACCCCGGCTCGCAGGACGAGCCGGGGTTTTTATCTTAGTGAGCGCGAACTCCAACTGAGAGTGTTAGACAAGCCCTTGTCGCAGCGCGGTCGAGACGGCCTCCGTCTGTGAGCGAACGTGCAGTTTCCGGTAAACCGATCGCAGGTGCATGTCCACGGTGTGCTGGGAAATCGACAATTCATCGGCGATTTCCTTCTTGATCAAGCCCTTGACCAGGAACCGCAGTACTTCCTCCTCCCGGGTGGTGAGAGGCTCGATGTGTTTGACGGGGCCGTAGCGGGAGAATCCCTCGAGGATCATCTTGGCAATGGTGCCGCTCAACGCGGAGGTACCATTGATGACATCGCGGATGCCGGAAAGGATCTCGTCGGGATCAGCGGTTTTGAGAATGTAGCCGGAAGCGCCATTGCAGATCGCGCGGTAGACCTTGTCCCGGTCGTCCGAAGCGGTGAGGATGAGAACTTTGACATCCGGCAGGATCACCCGGATGTCGGTGAGAACTTGCAGACCGTCGCGCCGTGGCAGGCCGAGGTCGAGAAGCAGCAGGTCTGGGCGGTCGTTGCTATACTTGAGCCGATCGAAAAAATCCGCTGCGTTGTTGAAATGATGAGGACAGGTGAGGTCTTCTTCATTGCTGATCAAGCGGCGGATCTGCTTCGCGAAGACCTCGTGATCTTCTAAAATCCAGATGCTGTGGGTGGCGTGTATTTCTGCGATCATGCTAGGGTGGGGTGTGAGGTGAGATGAGAGCGTTTGACGAAGAGGCGGATATGCGTGCCCTGGTCCTTGGAAGAGGCGATTTGGAGCGTCCCCTCAAGCACGCGGGCACGGTCTTCAAGCTTGTTGATGGAGGGGGCCTTTTTTTCGCATGGGGTGGGAATGCCGATGCCGTTATCCTGGATCTCCAACGCCAGCTTGTCGTCCTCATCCCACAGGCGGATGGATACGTTCTTGGCCTTGGAGTGCTTGAGCACGTTGTGGATGGCTTCCTTGTAGAACAGGAACAGGTGGCGCTTGGCATCCAGTGAAAGCTTGGCCGCGGTCTTGCTGGATTCGCACTCGACGGTGTAGTCGATCTCGCGGAGCAGGCGGCCTGCGGTCTCGCGCATCCGCACGACCAGGTCGCCGATGGAATCCTGCCTCCGCTCTAACAGCCATACGATATCGCGCATGGCCAGTGAGCTTTCACGGGCGATCGACTCCACCTCGCCCAGATCATCAGCGACTTCTTCAGGGCCTTGAAGGCGGACCAGGTCTTTTCGGGCGGTGCGGGCGATCAACGAGATGCTGCCGAGATTGCTGCCGATGTCGTCATGCAGGTCCGAGGCGATGCGCTTGCGCAGTTGGTCCAGCATGTCACGAGACATCAGCCGACGGCGTTCGACGACGAATACGGGAATCAAGAAAGTCATTCCGAGCAGGACGGCTGCTCCCCAGGTGGCATTGAGTTCGCTTTCCGAGGCCTGGTTGTGTTGGATGGGGCTCAGAACCGTGAGTTCGTTTTCAGTGGATGCGCGTTCGTGAAGTTGCGCAAGCCAGCCTGCTACGGTAGAGATGCGGTTTTCCGAGGTGAAGCCATCGGTAAGCGAGGCGAGCTGGACCGACTCGCCTCCCAGGGAGCGGGTTACAGGCAATCCGTGGCTAAGGTTCTTTCCCTTGGACCAGACTTGGATTTCCGAGAGGGCGAAGATTTTCCGCTCCCCGATGGTGAACGGGCGGATCCCGGAGAGCCGGATGCGTTTGGCGGACTGTTGATGCAGGGGGATGACCAGCGGGGTCATGCTGCCGGCTCCCGGCAGTGGATTGGTCCACTCGCAAGCGAGCGCCTCTTCCTTGCCATCGGCACCTTGCAAAAAAAGTTTCATGGACTCGGGAAAAACGGAAGACTCGGAGGAGTTGTCCAACTGGTAGGGAAACAGCACCACGCGATCGAGCGCGCCTTCCTGATCGAGGTCGATGCTCCAGGACACGGTTTCATCCGCACCAAGCACCCTGATGGCGTCCCCGGGCTGGGAGGAGGGCGTTTTGCCATTTTGCCAGATACCCAGTGGCGTCCGCCCGTCCACCAGAGCGTGGGGGAACCAGACTTCCGGGGTATTCATCCCGCCTACCGAGCTCACTTTCGCGCCGAAGGAAACGGGGTCGTCCCCGGAGATGACGACGATTTCCGAGAGGCCGAAAAGCTCGACCATGCCCTTGCGATGCCCCTCATGGACGGTGAGGCGGAGATAGCGACCGGTTTCCCGGGCTTGTAGTGGAAACGGGCTGTCCAGTGGCGACGGAGTGATTGCCCCGGTCCGGGAGCTGTACAGGATGGTCCGGTTCGAGAAATCCGCCTGCTCTGAAACCTCGATCGTGAAGCGTTTGGGAAAAATGCCCGAGTCCTCCGCAAATTCCCGCTGACTCGGGATCAGGTAAACATTGCTGATCGGATAGAGAGCGCCGAGATCCAAGGTGACTGAAGGATCCGTCTTGCTGTCCATCTCGCGGACTCCGCGATGTCCCAGCCCGACTTTCATGGCGTGGACGCGGCGCTCGGCAAGGCTTGTCAGGCGGTTTCTCAACCACTCAACCCGGTCCTCCGTAGCCACCAGTTTGGAATTGAAAATGCGGGCGATTTTACCAATCGGGTTGCTGACTTGAGCGACTTCAACAGCGTTGGCGGCCTGGGGTGACAAGCACACCAAGCCTGTCAGCAAGGTGCTGGCAACGGATCGGACATGACAGAAGCGGGACATAGGCTGGTAAAGCAATACCCCCGCAGAATGGCTCTTTTTAAAAAATGTTCAATCTTTTTTAAATAAAAACTTATATGTTGTAGTTTTTTGTTTAAAATCCTTTGAAAATCAGACGGTCCTGGTGGCCTCAACTGCCGCTGAAGGGCAGCAGGAACCGTTTCACGGCCTCGCGTTTCAGACGCAGTTCGCGCCACTCGTTGACAAGGCGGCTGGCTTCGATGATGCCGCAGCCAGCGGGTAGGATCAATCTTGTGCCGTTCCACCAGATGCCGCGGATGGCGACGATCGCCTCGAAGCGACCCTCGTCCCAAAGCCCGAAAGGAGCACCAAATTCCCGAGGGCAGTCGAGGCGTTGGCGCCACTCGAGCAACAAGGCAAGCGTCTCCGCCGTGCGCGGGAGCGGGCCGAGTGCGGGGGTCGGGTGGAGCCTGCGGATCAGCATTTCAGGGGTTTGGGGGTACTCGACTTCCAGGCTGAAGAGTGAGAGAAAATGAACGATCGATCCCAGGTCGAGGATCTCCCGCGCCCGCCGCTGCACCTGTCCCAGATCGAGCAGCTTGGAGACGAGTGTCTGCGCGACGTATTCGTGCTCGCGGATCTCCTTCTCATCCACGGCGAAGACATCCCGATCCTCGCTTCTTGCAGTGCCGGCAAGTGCCATGGTTTCGAGCCGGTTTCCCTCCAGGCTGAAAAGAAGCTCCGGGGTAGCTCCGGCAAATCCCGTGTCATGTTGGACCCAGCCGTAGGATTGCAGGGGGGCCACTTGGCGGCTCATCGCCGTGAGGATGGCCCGCTCGGGGCTGCCGACCGTGCTGCCGAGCTCGGTCACCACCGGCACGGTTTTTTCAAAAATTCCGCCATGGATCGAGGACATCACTTCCTGGAAAACCACGGAAAACAAGGTCGCATCCGGCGGCTCCCACTCGCAAACCAGGGGTGGGATTTCCTCCGTGCGACGTGTAAGCTCCGCACTGCAGGTCCGCTCAATGCGCGCCGGCGACTTCCACGGCAGGGGGTCGCCTAAGGCAAAGTCCTGCACGTAAAATGCCACGCCTTGGCTCGGCGGCTCTGCCGATGCTTGGAACGGCCCGTGGCCGATGACCATGCTGCCATCACGTTTTGTCAACCAGGCGATTGCGTCAGATTCTTTTTCCATGAGCTGCGGGGCTTAAGGTGGGCGAGGGGAGTCCGCCGGGCAAGTGGGATCGACGATGAAAATGGGCCCCGGCCTTCACCTGTGGAGCCGCTAAGCGCATGCCATACAATCGCCCTCATCATCGGGAGGGGGGGGGCTTCCCGCGTGGCTGGGGTCCGGACCTCGCTCCTGCCATGATGATGCTTGTTCAATGATGGTGAAGACATTCGCTCTTTGTGAGCATGGAGATGGGTGTGGCGGATTTGAGGTAGAGCTGATGAGGAGAAATCGCACGATTCACCGATTTTCGGAATCCTGACCAGGCATCCGATGTGCAGACTCGGCTTCGTCCCAGTCACGGATCAAAGGGGGGCATCCAGAGCCCGGAGCTGGATGTCCTTGTAGTAGGCGGTGCTTTCCGGATCGTGCGCTTGAATCGCAAAAGTGTCGGCACCCAGCTTGCGGCCGTTCATGCCCCTAAGTGCCAGGGGCGGATCGAAGCCCTCCGGCTCGGTCCACTCGACCATGGTTTTTCCATTCACCTTCAAAGTGATCGTCTTGCCCTGGACTGAGATTTCGTGGTCGAACCATTCATCGTCGGTGTTGGGAGCTTTTTCCATGAAGTGACTGAGCAGACTGTCTGCCGGCGCATCCTGCCCGGGGGCGAGCGCGAGGACATCCACCACGCCGTAGAGGCTGCCGGTTTTCCGGGCGTCCGAGTGGGAGGCGTTGACTTGGCATTCATAGCCTTTCGACGGCCAGCCCTTCTCAGCGAATGCCGTATGGAAATAGATGCCGCCGTTTGCCCGGGGCATGGTCCTCACCTTGAGCCGGAGCTCGAAGTCTTTGAACTCAGCCTTGCCGTCTGCCGCGACGTCGCTGGCTGCAAATACACCGAGGGCAAGGGTGATGTAGAGAGTAAGACGGTTTCATGGCCGTAGAATGGTGGGCCCGGTGGGGTTTGAACCCACGACCAAAGGATTATGAGTCCCCTGCTCTAACCGCTGAGCTACAGGCCCTTTTGTGGACGAAAGAGAGGTTTTGAGGGGATCTACGAGTTGGTAAATCCTTGCATTCTTCTTCCGCCGTGTCGGGGTGGCAATTGATACGCCACCCTCAAGGTGGCGGGCAAGGTCATTCTTTGGCGCAGCCGATCTGAGCGGGGGGCGGCTTTTTCCAAGGGTCGAAGTCGTAGGTCAGGTTTTGGTCGCCGTGGCGGATCGTATCTGACTTGGTGGGACATGGTTGCGGCAGACCGTCCGCTGAAGTTGAAATATACAGCAGTTGCGCTATCCGTTTTGGGTTCTTTCACCGTGCATTGGCTTCTATTCTGTCGCATTTTGTGGCAGGTCGGCTTCGTGTTTCTTTAATGCTCAACCAGAACCCTGAACAAAGAGCCCGCGACGCGCTTGACGCACAACTCTGCGCCGCGGGATGGACTGTTCAAGATAAAGACGCCATCAACTTCAACCAGGGAGAGGACCAGGCCGTCCGCGAATACACCCCCGTCGAGGACCAGACGAAGGACTACGCCACTGCGAAGTTGAAATGGGTTCAGCACACCGGCCAGCCGCTGCCGTTCCTCTACGAAGCCACCGGCGTCATCACCCGCTTGCTGGACCTTCCCGCCCCCTTCGACGCCCAAGGTGGCCTCGGTAAAATGCACCAGCTCTTCGGCGACGGCATGGAAGGCATGATCACCGAAATGAACCAAGCTCTCACCGCATGAAGAATGTTGAACCACAGAATGCACAGAGCACACAGAGTGGGTGCTTCCACGCTTTCCAACCACTTCCATTCTCCTGTTCATTCCGTGTTTTCGTGCGCTCTGTGATTAGAAGAGTTTTTAACCACAGAATGCACCGAATGCACGGATTTGGGGATGGCGCTGCCGTGCTGATCGAGGAGGCCAAGGGGGGAGTTGGTGGCTTGATGCCTCGGTCTCCGTTTGTCGTGTACAATACTTTTTTTCATGTAAGACAACGCCATTTGTCTGACATGAACGCGCCACATACGTTTTTGTCGTGCACCGGCGGGTCCCAAATGCTCCGATTTCCTGTTTGAGTAAACCGTGATCCCGTGTCACCGTAATCCCGTGTAACCGTGCTGCACGAACCTCAAGTTGCGCCATGAATGTCACACTCAAGCTCCCCGACGAAACCGTCCGTGAGGCCCGGCACTTGGCCATCGACGAAAAAACCTCCCTCTCGGCGCTGGTTGCCTAGCTGCTGGATGAGCGACTGAAACAGCGGGCGACAAAGCCACGGCAAAGCCTCGCCGAGGCCATGAAACTGCCGGACGCGCCGGATTGGTTCTATGAGAAGGATTTTCCCCTGCCGGATCGTCGCGAAAGCCAACACCGTGAATTCAGTTTCGAACCTGACGACCCATGACGCGCTACCTACTCGACACCGTGGCCGTTTCGGAATTGCGGCGGGATGCCCGCCGCATGCATCCCGCCTTCGCGCTCTGGCAACAAAATGTCGGTGACGTCTGGCTGAGCGTCATCACGCTGAATGAAATCCGCTATGGCATGCGCGTGGTGAAGCGCAAGGATGAGCCCTTCGCCGCCATTCTGGAAAAGTGGTATGCCCAGCTTATCGCGCAACCGCAGCGATTCCGGATTCTTGATGTAGGCGGCCCCATCGCCGAACTTGCCGCCGACTTCAGGGCTTCCCACGGCACCTCGGTAGAGGACTCTCTTATCGCCGCCACTGCGAAAGTCCACAACCTCACCGTGGCCACCCGAAACACCACCCACTTCGCCGCCTGCGGCGTGGATATCGAAAACCCGTGGGAATTTTCCGCATGACCTCTCCCAAAGCCCCAACAAGGCGCAATTCGATAGCCCAGAGCAAGGAGCCACACGCCGCCGCCCTGGGTCCACCGCCCCACCAAACCCAAGCTCTAAAGGGGTGGGACAAATGCACGGCGCTACATGAAATGTGCCCCGAACTCGCATGATCCAAATCCATCTTCATCCGTGCCCATCCGGTGCGCTCCGTGGTCCGAAGATTGTTTAACCACGGAATGCACAGCATGCACGGAGGTGGAGCTTCCGCGCTTTCCAAGCACTTTCATTCTTCTCTTCATTCCGTGTATTCCGTGCGCTCTGTGGTTAGAAGATTGTTGAACCACGGAATGCACAGCATGCACGGAGGTGGAGCTGCCGCGTCGTTGGCCTCAGCATGTCGCCTAAACAGAACCGTAAGCAGCGAGCATGAATAAGAGAGCGAAAGCCTCCTCAATCCACTAGCGGTTAGACGCCACCGTCAAGGTGGCGGGCAAGGTCATTCTTTCGGGGAGCCGGGCTGGGCGGGGGTGGTGGATTTTTGCCATGAGTCGAAGTCGTAGGTCAGGCTTTGGTCGCCGAGGCGGATCATCAACGGGCCGTCGGTTTTTTGCCGGACCATGGGGTTGTTGTGCAGGAGTTCGGTCGAGAAGACGAGGGGGCTGCCGTCCACCTTGAGTTGGTCTTTGTAGGGCTCTTTGTGGGGTTGCCAGACGAACTCCATGAGGCGGCCGGCGAGGGTGCGGTATTTGATCGAGGGGATGGGTGCGTCGATGGCAGAGGCGTCGAGCTTGGTGCGGGTGGTCACTGCATGAGCGAAGCGGGTCAGCTCGGCGTCCACGCCGCCGCCGGCGAAGGGCTTGAGTTCGGAGGTTTCAAGGATCCACGCGTTCTGCCGTGCTTCGCACCAGAGCATGTCGTTGTTGCCCCACTTCTTGCCCCACTTGCAGGGTTTCACGCTGAAGAAACCCATCAGCATCGAGCCGTTGTGACAGAATATCCAGCCGTCTTTTTCCATGCGCTTGATGATGCTGCCGGTGGCGGGGAAGGGGGCGTAGAGTTTGTAATAGGGGTAGTCAAACTCACGGTTACGGACCTTTACCTTTTCGGGTACGGCGTAGAGCCCTAACAGCGTTTGCTCGTGCTGCATGTATTGGCTGAATCCGTTTTCGCCATAGCCAAGCTGGTTCGCCCGTTTCTCCTGCAAGGCGTAGGGGCGGTAGGGGTTCTCCATGCAGACGGCGAAGGTGGATGAAGGCTTGTCGGAGATCCACTTGAGCATGTGGCGGCGGGATTCCTTGTAGAGCCCGGAGGTGGGTTCGCCGGCTTGGTCCCACTGGCTGCAAAGGCTGTAAGCGGGCGTGTGCCAAGTCATGCGGTGGACATTGGCCGACTTCATGGCGGCGACGTACGAGCGGTGGAGAAATGGCTTCGAACGTGCGGTGGCGACTTTGACGATCAGCTCGGGCACCTTGTAAGCGCCGGGTGTGGCCATCCAGAACGAGTGGATGTAGCCGATGCCACCGGCGGAGATCGAGCGACAGGCGCCGAATGAAACCCAGGCCGCCGCGGCGGTGGAACTCATGGACTCGAGTCCGGTATCGGTGGAGCCCCAGTATTTCGCGCGGGAGGCTGAGCCGATGTTGTAGCCTTGGTTCCAGGTGCAGGCGATGTCGAGCATCATGGCGTCGAGGGTGAGGGTGGCGCGCTTGCGCATTTCCGGGTCTCTGGCATACTCCACCAGCATCCTAACAGCTGATAGATTCACGCCGAGGTAGATGGTCGCTCCGTATTCGCTGAAGTTTTTTTTCGTGATTTCCTCGAAGCCGGAGAAGAGGCGGGCTTTGGTGGCGGTTTTGATTTGCTCCGCATTCTGGCCCGCGCGATCCACCAGTTCCGGCCATTCCTCGGCGGCGAGAAATCCGGAGGCGTCCATCATGAGTTTGTAGTTCCATGCGCCGCGGGCGTAGCCGGTGAGTGCCTTGTGGTCGTTGTAAAGCGCCACGTAGTCGCGGATCTTATGGGCGGTGGCTTGGGGGATCTTGTGCTTGCCGAGGAAGTAGGTGTTGACCAGTGCCGCTTTGTCGAAGGGGTCGAGCGCGGGGCCGGGTTTTTTCAGGGTGCTTTTGTCCTGCGCTTGATCGAAGGCGCTTTGGCGTGCGATGCGATCACGGCCCTTGGCGAGCTGATAGGCGGCTGCCGCGTCGAGTTTGGCGAGGGCGTAGGCGGTGTCTACATTGAGCACCAGTCGGGCCGCGTAGCATGGCGCGGCGGCCTTTGGGTAGGTTTCGTTTTTCGGGTCCGGCTTCACGCTTGCCACGTAGCGAACCATGGCGGCGGCCCGTTCCTCCATGGTCTTGCCGTCGAGGCGCGGGGCTTGGGCGTGGGCGTGGGCGGTGGTGGCGAGGCAGGCGATGAACGGGACGAGTAAGCGGAGCATGGCTTTATCAGGGTTGGATCTGATAGGTCATGCCGGGCTTGGTGGGGAAATGGAAGAGTCCCTTGGCGTCCGGCTTGATTTTGGCGCTGCGGCCGTCTTTTTGCTGGAGGGTGATTTCCAGGGGGGCGCCTTGGAGGCGCAGGATGGCGGGGTTCCCGAGTTCCGAGGTGAGTTCGGCGCTGCGGAGTTTTCCCTCCTTCCAGACCGCGCCGACTTCGAAGCCGCCGCGGGCCTTGAGGCCGCGGACGCTGCCGTCCTGCCACTTGGGTGAGACGGCTGGCAGGATCGCGATTTCTCCGGCGTGGGACTGCACCAGCATTTCACAGATTCCGGCGGTGATTCCGTAGTTGCCGTCGATCTGGAATGGCGGGTGATTGGTGAAGAGGTTGGCGAGGGTGTTGTGGGTGAGCAGGCCGCGGATCATTTCGGCGGATTTTTCCGGTCTGGCGAGGCGGGCCCACATCGCGGTGCGCCAGGCCCAGGTCCATGAGCGGCGGGAGTCGCCGGAGGTGCCGCGGGATTCGAGGGAAATGGCAGCCGCCTTGGCGAGTTCAGGCGTGCCGTGCAGCGTGAACTGGCGGCCTGGGTGGAGTGCGAACAAGTGCGACGTGTGACGGTGACCGGATTTTTCCAAGTCCGGGCGCTCGGTGGTCCATTCCATGATCTGGCCCCATGAGCCGATCTGCGGGCCTAACAATTTTTCGCGGGCGCTGGTGATTTTTTCAACGAGTGGGCCGGACTTGCCGAGGGCCTTGGCGGCTTCGAGGGTGTTGGTGAAAAGATCCCATACGATTTGTTGGTCATGGGCGACACCGTCTTCACGTGGGCCGTGCTCGGGTGACCAGCCTTTGGGGACCACGAGTTTGCCGTCCTTTTCCACGAGGTGGTCGAGCCAGTAGGCGCAGACATCGCTGAAGACGGGCCAGGCGGATTCTGCGAGGAATTTCCGGTCTCCAGTGAAGGCGAAGTGTTCCCAGAAATGTTGGGCGAGCCAGGCGGAGGAGGGGAGGTTCCACTGCCAGCCGTTGCCGCCGTAGATGTTGACGGAGGTGCGCATCGTCCAGCCGGGAGTTTTTTCGCCGAAGGCTTTCACGGTCGCCTCGCGGCTGCCGGGGATCATGGCGGTGGTCCAGTGGAAGAGCGGTAGTGCGCACTCGGATAGATTGGCCGGCTCGGCGAGCCAGTAGTTCATCTGGATGTTGATGTTCGTGTGATAATCCGCATACCAGGCGGGCTTGTTCTGGTTGTTCCAGAGTCCCTGGAGGTTGGCGGGAAGTAGGCCGCGCGAGCTGGAAATGAGCAGGTAGCGGCCGTATTGGAACATCAATGTTTCGAGGTGTGGGTCCTCGGCACCTTTTTGGTAAGCCTCAAGGCGCTTGCCGATGGATGGGTCGGCAGGAGGCGGGCCGATGTCGAGATCCACGCGGCCCATCAGTTTTTGGAAATCCGCGAGATGGGCCTTGCGGAGCACGTCGTAGGTTTTCGATGCCGCGGCGGTGGTTTGTTGGTTGACTGTTTGTATGGGATCGATGCCGCTGCGGAAGTTCTTGTTAGGGTCGAGTGCGTAGTCGGTGGCGGCGGTGAGGATGATGGTGGCTGAGTTCCCGGTGAAGGTGAGTTTGTCGGTGGTGGTCTCGACCTTGTCGCAGACTAGCTTGAGTTTCGCCGCCTTGCGCAGGCCGTTGGAGAGGCTTGTGGAAAAGGCGAGTTGGCCGTCGCTGGCAGTGGTCGTTTCCTGGTGGGCGCCGGTGATTTGCAGGTTGCCGGAGATTTTCCCCGGTTGGTCCGCCTGGATGCGGATCACGATGGCCTCGTCCGGTTTGCTGGCGAAGACCTCGCGGGTGAAGGTGGTGCCATCCTGCTTCCAGGTGGTGGTGTGGATGCCGGTGGCGAGGTCGAGGCTGCGGGAGAAGTCGGATGTTTTTCCGTCCGGCTTCATTTCCAGATAGAGGTCGCCGAAATTCTGATAGGATCCGAATTCCTCCACTTCGTATTCGCCGGATGGGTTGTTTCCGCCGGTCCAGAGGCTGATGTCGTTGAACTGGATGTGTTCTTTGAGCGGGTTGCCGAAGATCATCGCGCCGATGCGGCCGTTGCCGATCGGCTGGGCCTGGCTTTCCCAGTTGGACGATGGGAAGCCGGTCTTGTCATTCCGGGACTGCGGAGGTCTGTCGAAGCGGATTTCCAGCGGGCTGGCGTGGAGTTGGGAGAGGAGCAGGGTGGTGATGAAGATGGAGCGCATGGCGTTTTGGGGCGTGGATGGGGAAGCGTGGATCGCGGATGGGTTTTGGGTTGTGGGTTTTGGGTTGCATTCCTGAAGCGTAGTTTGGCGTGGGGAACACGGGCATCATAGAATTCCGTTGGCTTGGTTGGCGATTGCGTTTTTCAGATTGTTTTTGTCAGGTGGGTTTGACCGAGGTGGCAGGGTCGGTTGTTCCAGAGCTGGGTGGGGAGAAGTCGGGCAGAGAGCCGCCCTGGCAGTAATCGATCAAGCGAATCGTTCACGCTCTGAAGCGTGGAGCGGAGGTTGCCAGAATTCGAGTTTTTCGCTATTTCCCCCTTGATAGCCACGGCATCATCTTCTTTCCCACTTCCGTCTTTGCCACCATGGTCTGGTTTAGCCTTTCCTTGGCCGGACTTCCGAGTTCGCCTTGGTGGAGGGAGGCGGAAGGGCGGTTAGCGAACGGAACTGATGCATGGGACGACATCCGAGAGGCTTCATGAAGACCTTCCCCGTTGATTTGCCGGATTTTACCGGCCATCCATTTCCTTGGAAGATGACATGGGAGCGTGTGTGGGGTCGCCAGTAGCTTGCTGAGCGAATTGGCAGGCGGGTTTGATCGGTCAACCGTTTGCCTGGACTCCTGCTGGTTCGGGTTCCGGTGCAGGGGTTCGCTCGCCCCAGGTGTGCCAGCCCTCGCGGAGTTCGATTTTTCCCCATTGCCAGAGCATTCCGAAGAGTCTTTTGGTATCGCTGCGCTCGAGCGTGAAGCCTGGGATCAACGAGCGGCGGTTTGCATTCATCCGGCCTTGGATGCGAAGGCGGCGGCGGCGGCGGGCGATGGCTGCGAAGCGCCTGCTATAACAACGCATCAGGGCGCTGAAGAATCTGCCACTCGGTGGTGAAAACGGCGGATCCAACAGCGCTGCGTCCCCCCGGAGGAAGACAGGCTGCACGACTCCCCAATAGTAGAGGCTGAGGTCGAGCCTGAAGGCGAGTTCCATGAGGTCATACTCGCCCATGTAGTGATATTTGTCTTTGTAGAGGGCACGGAACCAGCGCTCGTGGCTCGTCTGAAAGTCGCGGTTGTGCTTGCGGATTTTCTCCTCAAGCGGCATCCCGGAGCGCCCGGCGGTGATGAGATCGGCTGCGGCGCTGGTGGTGAACGAAATCCAATCCATCCCGGGGCTGTAAAATGGATCCATGAAGGCGGCCGCGTCACCGACCAATACGAAGCCGTCGCCCGCGAAGGTGGTGCTGTAATACGCCAGGTTCTTCCGCCGGTGGACATCATCCTCCACAAAGCTGGCATTTTCCAACATCTCTCGGGCGACGGGGTGCTTGGAGAGGAAGTCCTTGAGCCGATCTCCGAGTCTTCCGCCTTCTTGGGGAAAATCGACGAGTCTCTGGTCATAAACCACCCCCACGCTCACATCGCCGCCTTTGAGGGGGATGAACCACGCCCACCAGCCATCGCCGATGATGTGGTTGGTGGCGGTGCCGCGGGTGCCGTAGACGGCGGCGGCCCATGACGGGTATTTTTCCGCGAGCTCGCGGCTGTCCCAGTCCTTGACTCCGGTCCAGCGTGACCAGGCGGCGGCGGTGGGGTGCTCGGAATTCGAGCGCCACCAACCTTGTTTGCGGGCGAGCAGGGCGTTCACTCCGGAGGCGTCCACGATCCAGCGGGCGCTGGCTTGGAAGCGGTGGTCGCCATTTTTCACCTCCATGGTTTGCCGTCCGCCGGGAGTGAGGGTTACCTTCGAGACGATGGCCGGGCGGATGATCTCCGCGCCTAACAGTTCGGCGCGCCTCAGGACTTCTTCGTCAAACGCGGCCCGGTCGAGTTGATAGGAAGGGAGTCTAGCTAAGTATTTCGGGCCGACTTCCGAGGATTGGTCGAGTGTCCGGACTTGGTCATTGGTGAACCAGAAGCGCAGGCCTTGTTTGGTGATGTGGCAATCGTTGAGGTAGTGTGTCATGCCAAGCACGTGGCCGAGGAAATAGGCGCTCACCTCGACGGTGGCCTCGCCGACGCGGCGGGTGAGTTTTTCCGACTTGTCGAGGATCAGGATCCGTATGCCCGGGTTCTTGCGTAGCAGTAAAATCGCGGAAGCCGCACCTGCCAATGCCGCACCGATCACGATGACGTCGTAGGGCGTCGGGTCTTGAGCTGATTCAGCATACGGCATCAGCGGAAGAATCGACCAAGATTGAGCAAATGCAAAGCTACTATTTTCCGAAGCTTTGAGTCGGGTGAAGCCGCGGAATCGGGATTTCGTGCACGAGAGATGGTTGCGGGCGTTGACAATCCCGGCGCTAAGCGGCAGAAAGAGGTGTAGCGTCCCATGATATTCCCTGAATTAAAAAAACCTCACTTCAGCTCCCGGGCTTTTTCCAAGCCGTTTCTTTGGGTTGCCGCCGTGCTCGCTTTAGGCTTGTTGCTGCCGTCTTGCAACCTGATCGGAGCAGCCTTGAGCCTTGGATTGGCGAAGCTGCAGTTTGGTTGTTTACCGGAGGGCACGCTGATCGACACGGTGAAAGGCCCTGTTGAAATCGAGACTCTTGTAGCAGGGGATGTGGTTGTCGGCTTCGATGGCGCTCCGGTGCAGATCACACAGATCCATCAATACCGGGAGGATCCTGCCACGAGCCGCTATGTGACGGTTTATTTCAGCAATGGCTCGGTGGTCAGTGCCTCGCCACGCCACCGGATCGACGGACAGCCGGCTTCCACGCTCCAGGTGGGTGATGTATGCGGGGATGCCGCCGTTTCGCGGGTCGAGTCGCTCCATGGCGTCTCACGCAGCTTCGACCTGCTTACCGAGGACGCCGGATACCGGATCGGCGGGGTCCCGGTGAATAGCATGATCGAGGAGATGCGGGGGCGCTGAAGCGGGACGATCAATCGCCGCTTTTGAGCACCTTGATGAAGGCGTCTTGGGGGATGTTCACCTTGCCGAACATTTTCATCTTCTTTTTGCCTTCCTTTTGTTTCTCCAGGAGCTTGCGCTTCCGGCTGATGTCGCCGCCGTAGCACTTGGCGGTGACGTTTTTACGCATGGCGGAGATGGACTCGCGAGCCACGATTTTTCCACCCACCGCGGCTTGGATGGCCACGACGAAAAGGTGGGATGGGATCACGTCCTTGAGCTTCCCGGCTAACATGCGTCCGTAGGACTCGGCCTTGTCACGGTGGACGATGGTCGAGAAGGCCTCCACGGGATCCCCGGCGATGAGCATGTCCATCTTGACCATTTTCGCAGGGCGGTAGCCGGCGTGTTCGTAATCCATGGAGCCGTATCCGCGGGTCATGGACTTGAGCTTGTCATTGAAGTCCACGAGGATTTCTGAAAGCGGCAGGACGCAGGATAGCATCACTCGGGTGTCGTCGATGGTCTCGGTGTTGGTGACGTCGCCGCGTTTTTCGAGCACGAGTTGCATCATGTCGCCGATGTATTCCCCGGGGACCATGATATAGACATTGACGATCGGTTCGCGGATTTCCTGGATGCCTTGGGGGTCGGGGAAGAGCGTTGGGTTGTCGATGATGCGTTCGGAGTCATCCGTCATGGTGACGTGATAGATGACAGAGGGATAGGTCGAGATGACATCCATGTCGAACTCGCGGCGGAGGCGCTCCTGGATGATTTCCATGTGTAAAAGCCCGAGGAAGCCGCAGCGGAAGCCGAAGCCAAGCGCGGTTGAACTTTCCGAGGAAAAGGTGAATGCCGGGTCGTTGATTTGCAGCTTGCCCATCGCCATTTTGAGGGCTTCGTAATCCGAAGAATCCACCGGATAGATCCCGGAAAACACCATGGGCTGGATTTCCTTGTAGCCGGGCAAGGCCTCGGGGCAGGGGTGGGTGTTGTCGGTCATGGTGTCGCCGACCTTGACCTCGCTGGCGGCCTTCATGTTGGCGATGACGTAGCCGACGTCGCCGGCAGAGAGCATCTCACGGGCGCTCATCTTCGGGGTGAAGACGCCCACCTCCTTGACCTCGTAGGTCTTGCCGGTGGCCATGAGCTTGACCCGTTGGCCTTTTTTCACGGTCCCGGAAAACACCCGGACGTAAGAGACGACCCCGCGGTAGGTGTCGTAGAGCGAGTCGAATACCGAGCAGCGCAGCAGTTGGTCCGGATTCTCGACCGGAGCAGGCACGCGGGCGACGATGGCTTCCAGAATATCTTCGATGCCGATGCCCGCTTTGGCGGAGGCGGGGATGCAGTCCTCCGCGGGGATGCAGAGGATTTCCTCCAGCTGTTTTTTGCATTTCTCGACGTCTGCGGCGGGCAGGTCGATCTTGTTGAGGACGGGGATGATGAGGAGGTTCTGCTCCGTGGCGAGGTGCAGGTTTGCCACGGTTTGCGCTTCGACGCCTTGGGCGGCATCGACCATCAGGATGGCGCCTTCGCAGGCGGCGAGAGCCCGCGAGACCTCGTAGGAAAAGTCAACGTGGCCGGGAGTGTCCAGCAGGTTGAGTTTGTAGGTTTTTCCGTCCTTGGCTTTGTATTCCATGGCGACGGGGTGAGATTTGATGGTGATTCCTTTTTCGCGTTCGAGGTCCATGGAATCCAGTTGCTGGGCACTGGTTTCCCGCATGGTCACGGTGCTGGTCATTTCCATGAGACGATCGGAAAGCGTGGTTTTCCCGTGGTCAATGTGGGCGATGATGGAGAAATTACGGGTCAGCTCGGTGGACATGGGCGGATAGTAGTCGGCAGGGACGGCGCGAGGGAAAGCAGGAAACTCGAAACAAGGCACGAAAAATAAAGGGAATCAACCAAGTCGCCGACCCGGGCCTTTTTCGTTGTTTGCTCCGCAGGCGGGGCAATGGACGGTTTTGACGTGGCTGGAGTCTTCAAAAGCGTGCAGGCAGAGGCGGCAAATCACACGGTTTGCGAGCGCGCGGCGCTCGACTTTTGCATGAAGGGTGCGCGAAATGACAGCAATGACTGGTACCAGCAGGAAGCAGCCCACGACGATGTAGAGCACAAAATCAGCGAGCTTCAGTTCCATCGAGCGGTTGGTTGGTAAATGCGATTTGCACCGCGATCCAGCGCGATGAGGGCCCCTTGTGCGGCGGAAAGGAAATCCGTGACAGCCAGTTTTCGAGAACTGTGACGTCGGCAGCGTTAGCCTTCGCCAGGGGGATGCACTCGATCACGGTGCCGCTTGGGTCCAATTCAAGGATGAATCGCCAGGAAACCGCCGCCATTTCCGCCGTTACCGTGGGCTCGAAAGCGGGAAGGTCGCGAGGGGTCTCCGCCGGGGAGATTCCCGAGAGCGCGCCGATCACGGGCGCGAGTTTGAGTTCGATGAGATCCGGAATGGGCAGGGGTGCAGCCCGCCGCTGTGGTAGCATGACCTCACCCTTGGCGGCAAGATTCAGCGAATCCAGCTGATTCGGCCGGGGTAAATCCTGCATCGCCGGGAGGTAGGGGCGTGGCTTGAACCGCACCGCATCCAGCGCGGTGTTTTCCAACTCGGCCAGGCCTTGCCATTGATGTGGCTCGAAGCGCGCCGGGAAAGGGCCTCCTTCTTGCGCCAGCAAGGTCCAGGCACGGCCTTCCGCATCGTCCCTCAGGTAGATCAAAGACGCTTGTCGCATCGAGATCTTTTCCGGCGCGAGAACCTGAATCCGTACCGCGCCGATGAGAAATCCCACCAATGCCGCACCAATTCCGAGTGCCAGCAGTCTGGGAATCACGGGTGGCTCGACTTTTCGCCAGCTGAAAATCAGCTCTGGCGAACCGCTCGGCTTCGGGATGGTGGCGGCCCTGGTTGTCATCATTTTGCGCTCGGTTTCAGCGCTGGGACGGACGTTCCCAGAGTGTTTTTTCCGACTACGGCCATTCGAAATCCTTGATCCAAGACCCGTTCCGAGATTTCGCGCTCCATGCCTACAGGCGTGCCCTTGTCGGTTTGCAGGAGAACGATGGTCTTGGCCGGTGCGCCCGTTTCCCGCAGGCTGGTCAGGCGCTCTGATAGCTCGTCCAGCGTCACCAAATCACGCCCGAGATGGATCCTTGGTTCGGGCTCGCCAGGTCCCAGGCTGATGACGATCGAGTTTTGGTAGCGCTCCATCTGGAACTTCGATGGGGGAAGCTCCACTGTCACCCCGGACTGGAGCACTAGGGCCGGCCCGAGCAGGAAAAACAATTGCAGCAACGCGAAGATGTTCAGCACGGGCACCGCATGGAGGAGTCCCGGGCGCTCGGGTAATGTCATTTCCAGCTTCATTTCCCGGGCTGGGGTTTGGTAGGGAGGATCTTTTTCCCCGCCGTCACTTCCCCGCGGAACGGGGCGAACTCCTCCTCTTCACGGGCGTCAGCGATCAAGTGCACCATCTCGATACCAGCCCGCTCGATGCGGTGGACCAGGCGTTTGGCGCGCCCGAGGAAATACAGGTAAAACAAGTAGAGCGGGACCGCCACCGTGAGCCCCAGGACGGAGGTGATCAATGCCATGAAGACTCCGGCGGATAGCTCTGCGGGTCCGGTGAAGCCACCCTGCTCGGTGACTTTTTGGAAGGTATTCAGCATTCCGATCAGGGTTCCTAACATCCCTACCAAAGGGGCGAGCAGTGCCACACCGAGAATCGCCCGGATGTTTTTTTCGATCCGTGGGACTTCGAGTTGACCGGTTTCCTGCACCACGTCCCGTAGGTCCGCGCGGCTCAGGTAATACCGCAGCAAGGCCGCGTGGGCCACCCGGGCAACCGGTCCAGGCGCGCGTGCGGCCTCGTGCAGAGCCTCTGCAAACGCCCTGCGCCGGATGTGGTGGGAAAGCCCGACCAGCAAATTGCTCACATTGATCCGCGCCCGGTGGAAATAGAACAAACGCTCCACCACACACACCGACCCGATGAAGGCCATGCCCAAGAGCACCCACACCAGTGGTCCGCCCTGCTCAATCAGCCCCGAAGGTTCCATCAATCCCAAAATCATGTCGCCGCAGCCTATACGTGCCGATCGGCTGCTGGCGAGTCTCAAAAACAATCCGCTGCCCCCGGGTGTCCTCTACGGTTGGTCCGGGTGCTTCTCGTCGCTTCATCATCGCCACCAGGCCAGCTTGAAGCAGGACAATCGCGTGAAAATGTCAGTCCATGCCAAGGTGATACTCCCGCCGGTCAAAATCGCCGCCAAAGTCTCACCCAGCCGTGGCCGCAGGCCCCGTCCCGCAAAGGCGCGGTGAGAGTTGTCCGCTGGAGTTCAGGCGGACCATAATGCGGCGTCTGAAGGGCGAAGGTCATGGACGGGATGCTCGCGCGCTCGGCAGGGGTGAGGATCAGCGTGATGAAAAAGGCTGGGAGGGTGGATTTCTCCAGCGTCACCTGGCAAGCGTTGCCAAGCAACGCGCAGCATCGAGTGCCGTTTTGGGGCGGGGATGCTCAGTCTCCGGTCACCCGCACGAGATAAAGAGGGCGTCTGCTGGTGCTCAGGAGTTTTTTTGCGACTGAGCCGAGGATGACGGATTTCAGTCCTGTATGACCGTGGCTTGCGATACAGATGGCATGTGCATCGAAACGTTCCGCGGCCTGCAGGATGCCCAGCGCGACATCGCAGTGCTCGATTACTTCGACCTCGGTGAGGATATTGGATCCGGTCGCATTCGCCTGGATGAGATCGGTTAGTTTTTTCTGGCAGGCTTTGATGTGTTTGGCATGGCGCGTCTTGAAGCGCTGGTCCACATGGCCGTGCAGGAATTCACCGTTTGCGAGTTCATGGGGGTGGATGATGTGGATGAGCCGGACGGTGCCGCCACCCCGGAGCATGGCGCAGGCATGGGTGAGTGCGCGGTTTGCGCGAGCTGAAAAGTCGGTGGTGACAAGCACCCGTTCCACGGCCGGGGCGCTGGGCGCTGGCTTTTCTGTCGCAGGGGTCACGGGCACCACCACCACATTCATCGTTGCGGCGTGGAGAAGTCCCTTCGATACGGAGGTGTTCCAAAGCTTTTCGAAGCCTTGGTATTGGTGCGAGCCGATCACCACAAGTCCGGCACCCGCCTCATTGGCCATGGCGGCCAGTGCCAAGGCGGGGCGGCCATAGTTGGTCTCGATGCGGATTTTGAAATCGGTCGTGCCGAGCACTTCGATTACTTTGGCTTTCAAGTCGTGTTCGAGGATCGTTGCCGTTTCCGGAGGGGGGCTCAGCGACAGCTGCAAGCCTGCATGATCCGGGTGGGACATGCTTTGCGTGCGGTCGTCCACGTAGCCGACGAGCACTTCGCATCGTCCCATCGCGAGAAGATTGCCGGCCCAGCGCAAAGCGGCTTCAGAGGTCGGGGTGAAGTTAAAGGCGATGAAAACCCGCAGCGGGTGTCTGCCTTGCGTCCATGCCAGGAAGGGCTCGGAATTCCTCACGATCAGAGTCGGAACGAGGGCTCGTTCCGCCGTGCGTTCGGAGGCGCTGCCAAGCAGCCAGCGCTGCGGCGCGCGTTTGCCCAGAGAGGCCACCACGAGCATCCTGCAGCAGCCGGGCTTCGCCCGCTTGACCAACTCTTCATCGGGATTTCCTTCAATGACGGATTCGTGCACATCCGCTCCTTGGTCCCGCAGGCGAGTGGCCTCGCTGCAGAGTTGCTTCTGAATCGGAGCATAGGATGGCAGTGAGGTAGCGTGGACCAGTTCAAGCCGGCATGCCATACACCGGGCGATGGCGGACGCGGTATCCGCCGCATTCCGGGCGGCGGGTGTGAAGTCGGTTCCACAGATGATGGTCGGATGGGCTTTACGGGTAGCGTTGGCTTTCATGGTGGTTGTGGATTGGAGGTTTTGCGGATGGCTCAAGGAGTGTGTTTTCGCCGCATGGAGCGTTGTAAGGAGCGCCCGGGAAATATCAGACAGCGCTTCGTGAGTGAGAAACGCCTGATGCGCGGTGATGCTGCCGCTTTTTCCAGTCCCGTTGATGGCTGCCGGTTTGCCATGGAGGTCGAAGCTGAGGAGGCCGCTGAGTGAGAAGTTCGGCTCGCGCCGCCGCGACCGGTTCGGCGCTTCGCCGGAACTCATGAACGTGCCAGTTGATCAGTTCCGAGCCCGTGGCCTGGCTCAGATATCCGAGGTTGTAGGGCTTGGTGTCCAATACGGAAATTTCAATCATGATGAACGGTCTTTCGGGTGCGGGTTGTTCTTGCACCGGTTGGTGATGGATTTCTCAAGTCCGATGATCAAGTAGGTGAGGGTGGCGATGCAAAGGATGCGCCACCAAGCATCCCAGCCAATCGGTGCGGAATGGAACAGCTGGTTCATCACAGGGGTATAGGTGAACAGCAGCTGCAGTCCGATCATGGTGCCCGAGCCGAGGATCAGCCATGGATTTGAAAATAGACCGATGCGGAACATGGAGCGGGTGAAGCTGCGGCAGTTGTATAGATAGAAAAGCTCGACCATGATGAAAAGGTTCACCGCCACGGTGCGTGCTTCCGCGATGCCTGCTCCTCGTCTCAGCTCCCAGGTGAAGAGGGCGAAACAGCCACCGAGAAGTGCCAGCGCGACGAGGAGAATGCGGAACTGCAACTTGCCCGTAAGAATGGGCGTCCCGGGGGCGCGCGGCGGGCGGTTCATGATTTCCCGCTCCTTCGGCTCGAAGACGAGCATCAACCCGAGCAGCACGGCCGTGGTCATGTTGATCCACAAAATCTGAACGGGCAGGATCGGCAGGGTGGTGCCTACAACTACGGCGGCAAGAATGACCAGTCCCTCGCCGAAGTTTGTCGGCAGGGTCCAGACGATGAATTTGGTAAGGTTGTCGAAGACGCCGCGGCCTTCCTCCACAGCGGCCTCGATGGAGGCGAAGTTGTCGTCTGTGAGGATCATGTCGGCGGCTTCCTTGGAGACGTCGGTGCCAGTGATGCCCATGGCGGTGCCGATGTCCGCCTGCTTGAGCGCGGGGGCGTCGTTCACGCCGTCGCCGGTCATGGCGACGACATGCCCCCTGGACTGCAGGGCTTTGACCAGCCGTAGCTTTTGCTCGGGCGCGACTCGTGCGAAGACGCTGGAGCGTTCTGCGGCGTCGGCGAGTTCCTGATCGTTCAGCTTTTCCAAATCGCGGCCGGTAAGCGCGATGACTTCTTTGCCTGTAGTCAGCCCGATCTGGCTGGCAATGGTCTTGGCGGTCAGGATGTGGTCGCCCGTAATCATTTTCACATGGATTCCTGCGGATTTACACTTCGCGATTGCGTCGATCACTTCCGGACGCGGTGGGTCGAGCTTGCCCTGCAAGCCGAGGAAGGTGAGCTCCGTGGCGACATGCTGGTGGTTGAGGCTGGTGTGGTCCGAGGGCATTTCCCGCCGGGCGAAGGCGAGCACTCGCAAGCCCCGGGCTGCCATATCCTCTGCTTGATGGAGTATCTGTGAACTGTCCAGCACTGCGCGTGTGCCTGCTTCGGTGAGGTGGTGGCTGCAGCGCTCGATGATGGCTTCTACCGCGCCTTTGATGTAGATCATCTTTGGTTCCCGGGTAGTGCCGTGAAGTGTAGCCATATATTGATAGTCGGACTCGAACGGGATGCTCTCGATGCGCGGCAGGCGATCGTTCATTTCCTTGGAGCGCAGACCTGCCTTGTTCGCGGCGACGATGAGTGCCACTTCAGTGGGGTCGCCCTGCACGCATGTGCGTCCCTCGGCATCGCGCACGAGCCGCGAATCATTGCATAAGAGGCCCGCGCCGAGGGTTTCGATGAGCGCGACGTTTTCCCCGACGACCACCGGATTTTTTTCCAGATGAATTTCCCCCTGCGGTTCGTAGCCACTGCCGGAGACCTGGTAGTGTTGTCCGCCAGCGTAGATCTCCCGCACGGTCATTTGATTCTGCGTGAGCGTGCCGGTCTTATCCGAGCAGATGACGGTGGTGCTGCCGAGCGTCTCCACGGCAGGCAGCTTGCGAATGATGGCGCGCCGCCGCGCCATCCGTGAGACACCGATGGCCAATGTGATGGTGAGCGCTGCGGGTAAGCCTTCCGGAATTGCTCCGACGGCCAGTGCGACCGCGGCCATGAACATGTCCACCCAGGATTCGCCACGCAGAATGCCTACGCTGAACGTCAGTGCTGCCAGTGCGAGTATGACATAGAGCAGCAGCCGGCTGAATTGGTCGATCTGGCGCGTAAGTGGCGTTCTCAGATCTTCGGCCGTGTGGATCAGTCCTGCGATGCGGCCCATTTCGGTGAGGTCGCCGGTGGCGCATACGACACCATCCCCCTGACCGTAGGTGACCAGCGTGCCGGTAAAGGCGAGGTTCGTGCGCTCGGCGAGAATAGACCCGCTGGGAAGCGGTTCGGTTTGTTTTTCGACCGGTAAGGATTCGCCGGTGAGCGAGGCCTCCTCGATTTGCAAGTTCCGCTCGTGCAGCAGGCGGATGTCGGCGGGAACGCGGTCGCCGGATTGTAAATGAACCACGTCGCCCGGCACCAATTGTGAGGAGCAAATGCGGAACTTCTCACCGCCGCGCAAAACGGTGGCCTCGGTGCGAACCATTTTCGCTAGAGCGTCGATGGCCTTCTCCGCCTTGCATTCCTGAAGGTAGCCGATGACAGCATTGATAAAGACGACTCCGGAAATGACTGAGGCATCGACCCACTCGCCAAGTGCCAGAGTGATGCAGGCGGCTGCGAGCAAGATATAAATCAGCGGTTGGTGGAGTTGCAATAAGAAGCGTTTCCATTCACTGAGCCGCTTTCTAGCGGTCATCTGGTTGGGCCCGAACCGCAGCAGTCTCAGCTCCACTTCGGAATCGGAGAGGCCCAGAATAGGGTCGCTTTCCAAAAGTCGCGTGGCTTGCGCTGCTGGTAATTCATGCCAGCTGGTTTGCTGAAAAGCATTCATTGGCATCAGGGGGCTGATGGGAATCAACCCCTACAAGATGCCACCGGCGGAGCATTGAAGCCAACCAGAAGCTGCGATTCTTGCTGCATTTTATGATATCGGCGTATCAATGCGCGTTCCTTGTCGCGGCAGCGCCCGGCTCAAGCATCAATTTCGACATGGCGGTCGAATGCGGCGGGAGATTCAGAGATCCCGGCGCTTGACCAACAGCAGGTGATCGCAGGCCATGACGCACTCGTTGTGTTGGTTGATTACCTCGATTTTCTCAACCAGGATCCCGTGATCCGGGCGCTTGTATTCACGTTTTTCAGCAATGGTCACACGGGTGCGGATGGTGTCTCCGATGAATACAGGCTTGGGGAATCTCAATCTCTCGTAACCATAGGTCATCGCCAGCGGATTGATCTCTCCGGCTGTCTGGCCCACGCCGATGGTGAAAACCAGCGTGCCATGCGCGATGCGCTGTTTGAATGGCTGGGTCCTGCACCACTCGGCATCCATGTGGTGCGGATAGAAATCCCCGCTTTGACCGGCATGGAGCACGATGTCGGTTTCAGTGATCGTCCGGCCGCCGCTGGTGCGTGTCGTCCCGACTGCAAATTCTTCAAAGGTGATGTTCTTCATGGTTGGATTCCGAGAGTTTCGTGGATGACCGCTGCGGCGGATTTTAAAACAGTTAGAACAGCCGCGGGTTTCCTCGCTGCCCTACGGCTTCTCAGCCAGGACACGGCGAGCGCGGCATGAACCACACTCCCGGGAGAGCCGATGCGCACCACGGCGTCGTCCACACCTTCAAGGGTCTCATCGCGCGCGGTGATCGTCCTGCCGGTGGAGGATAGCAGGAGTCGTCCGGAAGCGGTCTTTGCCGGGTCGAAGCGGCCGCCTACCTCAATGGTAAGCCGCACGGTTTCGGGGCTGTCTTCGCGTGCAACCACGAGCAGCGCCCCTCGCTCCAGCAGGCTCAAATGACAGCTTTCCCCGAGTTGTGCGGTCACCGCCTTCATCGGATCGCGGGCCGCATCCAGCAGCGTTTTCAGCGGGGTGTGGGAGTGGGCGAGTTCGAACAGGCGCAGCGAAGGAAGATATTTTCCGGAAACGGCATCCCGCTGGAGATAGGAGCGGCGTTCCAGGCAGACGAGCATCCGGAAAATCTCCGCCGTGCCACGGTCAAGGTCGCGCGCCAGTTCGACGAGCGAAAGCGGCGTGGGGGATGCCGCCAAAGTCTCCAGAATGTCCAGCCCCTTCTCGAGAGCCGGCACGGAATAGGACGGTGGCGCTGGAATCCGAGCGCTTTTTTTAGGGGTCGTCATCGGTTGGTGCTTGACCATCACTCATGAAAAGTATTTTTACCAGTGAAAACCTGAGCCGTATGAAATCAGACTCGCAGCCGACGCTAGACACCGCCCCGCGACTTCCTGCCGTCCCATTTCCGATCCTCATCATCGGCACCGGCGGAATCGTCAGGGATGCCCACCTGCCCGCCTACCGCATCGCCGGATTTCCGGTGTGGGGGGTCTATAACCGGACCCGTGACCGGGCGGATGAACTCGCTGCGGAGTATCAGATC
>CALMKO010000314.1 GCA_937867415.1 uncultured Verrucomicrobiota bacterium
CGGGAACCGCCTCTTCATTCACTCGGGCGGTCATAGACACGCCCCTACAAGCCCTCGCAGGAGCAGGCAGAAACCACCTCTTCCACGCATGAGCAAGCTTGTAGCGGCGTCTCTATGAGCGCCGGAGCGAAAGAAAAAGCGGGAACCACCTCTTCATTCACTTGGTCAGTCACAGACACGCCCCTACCATGCTGCGCATGAGCAAGCGGAAACCACCTCTTCATTCACTTGGTCAGTCACAGGCACGTCCCTACCATGCCGCGCCTGGGTTGGCTGTTAGCAACGTTGATTGCCGGGCGTTGGTTTTCCACGAAACGAGTAAGGCGGCGATGAGCAGTAGGATCCAAAGCCGCCAGAGCGGGTCGGGCTTGCTGTGGCGCTGGAGGGTGGATTGAAGGGCGATACCGGTGGATTCCGATTTTCCACACTTGGAGAAATCCGCCTCGCGGGTGTCGGCGAAGATGACGGCGGCCTCGAGCAGGCGGGTTTCATTCTGATGGATCGTGAGAAAGCCGGGATTCTCGGGTGCATGGCTGAGTGAGGCGGGCGAGGGAAGGGGCCTGCCTGTGAGGTCTTGCGGGGTGATTCGAAGCGGGATCGCGGGATCTGAGGCGATACGGATGGTCTGGCCGGTTTCGAGGTTGGCGGAGCTAGGAGCGACTTTGGCCTCACGAATGCTCTCGGCGAAGCGGTGGAGCAGGACGATGAAAGCTGGCTGGTTCGAGGCGTTGGAGAGGCGCAGGTCGAAGTTGAAGCAAAGTTGCTGGGTGCGGGGCGATGTCTCGGTGGCAGGGTTCTCGCGGAGGAAAATGAGCGGGCGTTTGTCCTGCCAGAGCAGCACGCTGTCGGTCGGAGAACGGTCGAGCTGGAGGCTCTCGCGGATGAGGGGGGCTTGCCAATTCAGATGATCTAACAAAGGGTGGGGCTCGGCGAGGATTCCGCCTTTAAGATACGAGCCGCCTTGGGTGCCGTCCTCGACAAAGATGATCGAATTTCCGGGCGGTAGCCGGGGATCGAGCGGGTCGTAGGAGGCGATGGATAGATCAGCAGCGGTGGCGTCGGTGGTGGGAACGGTGGCGTCGAGGGCGCGGAGAAGCTTTTGAGTCAGGTCTTCGAAAGCAGGGGAGGTGGCGGAGAATAGGGCGAGCGACTTGGGCTTGGGGGGCACCATGGGCAGGACATCGTCGAGCGGGAAGCGATCTGGCGAAAGCACGACCCGAACCGAGGAGGTGTCGCCAGGAAAGGCGGCTTGGAGTGTGACGAGGGCGCCGGCGGCGAGTTTCAAGAGGCGGGGTTCGGTGGTTCCGGTGGCGCTTTGCAAGGACCAGGTGCGCTCGACGGGAGTTTGTGCGTAGTTTCTCACCATGGCGTTCCAGAGCAGCGTGCCGTCTTCACGGGTGAAAGTGACTCCGGTAAAGCCGACGTTGTCGATGGGTTCTCCCACGGCGATAATGCGGGCGTCGAAGGGTAGCGAATCGGCCGGGGTGTCGGTGAGGTAGAGCACGCTGCCTTCGCGAGCGACCAGCGAGCGGGCGAGACGGAGGGCTTGGGTGGGATCCGTGAGACCGGCGTGAGGCTGCCATTTTTGAAGCGCCGCTTTGAGTTCATGGACGGAAGTGCCCGCGTAGAGGCGGGGGCGGTTGGGTGAGGATTCGAGCAAGGTCAGCTCGACCGAGGCGGCGGGACCTTGAAATCCAGGGAGTTCGGCAGCGAGTCTTGCGATGGCGGCTTCCTTGAACACGCTCATGGAGGCGGATGAGTCCGCCACGATTGCGATGCGTTGCACGCTGCCAGATTTCTGGATCCTTGGCTCGGCTAGAAACCAGGACAAAAGCAAGACTGCGAGCAATTGCATCCACAATGGAATGGATGGGATGATTCGTTCGAGAGTTCGGCCGCTGGCAGCGTCACGCTGGGTGCGCTCCAGCAGAAACAAGGTGGAGACGGGGATTGCGACGGCCTTGCGTTGGAGGAAATGAATGGCCAGCACGGCGGGGATGCCAAGCAGGGCAAGGAGTCCGAGGGGATTTGCGAGGGTGAACACGGGGCCGGTGGATGGACGAGACGTTGGGAATGCCTCGGACAGACTGAGATAGGTAGATCAAGCTTTCGAGGGGAAACTAGGGTCTTGGGACGATTTTTTGGTGCTCAAGTTCTTGCCATGACGCGACCACCTACCAAGAAAAAAGCGAGGCCGCTTGCGCAGCCTCGCTGGAAGGTCTGGTGGTCCAACGGAACTTAGAAGGGGATCTCGTCGTCCTCTTGGAAGTCATCGATGGGCGCCGCTGAGGCTCCCTGGGGCGGGCCGGAGTGCTGGGCCGGGGCGCTTGAGGACTGGGGAGCTGAGTAATTGCCGCCACCGCCACTTGCGGGAGATCCCCCGGACCTGCTGCCGAGGAGTTGTAGCACCTCGCCTACGACCCGCATTTTGGTGCGTTTTTTGCCGGTTTCCTTGTCATCCCAGGAGTCCATTTGCAGGCGGCCTTCGATATAGGCTGGGCTGCCTTTGGTGAGATACTGCTGTGCGACCTCGGCCTGGCGTCCCCAGAGGGTGACGTCCACGAAGGTGACATCCTCCTGCTTTTGGCCTTGATCGTTGTTCCACACGCGTTTGATCGCGAGGCCGAGTTCAGAAACGGCGGTCCCTTTGGGGGTATGCCGCAGTTCGGGGTCCCGGGTGAGATTCCCGATGAGCATGACTTTGTTGAGATTGGCCATAACAGGGAGAGACTGTTGAGATTTGCCCGCGTTTACGAGCAGAAAAATCAAGCGACCCGGACGAAGTGCTGAAGGTGCACGTGGTCGTTGAGACGCAGGCGGCTTTGAATCTTGGTGATGACGTCCGGGGAGCCTTGGAAGGTGTAGTTCACGTAATGTCCGGACTCGAGGTGACGGGCATTGTAAGCGAACTGGCGGCGGCCGAGTTGGGCGATTTTGTCGAGCTTGGCGCCCTCTGCTTCGAATTCCTTGGAAACGGAAGCGACAAGGTCATCGACGGTGCCGTCAAGCGATTTGGTATTAAGGACGATCAGGCCTTGGTATTTGCGACTCATCTGTTGTGTGGAGTGGATTGTTACGAGTGTGAAAGCGATGCGCCGCGGTGGCGATGCCTTGGGAGCGCGCAAGCTGCACGGCATCGAGAGCGGTGGCAAGCATGTTTTCGAGAATGGGGCGCTCGTCGGGTGAAAATTTTCCAAGCACATGGCCTACCATCTCACCGGGTTGGCTGTTGCCGATGCCGAGCTTGAGGCGTGGAAAGGCGTCGGTTCCGAGATGTTGGATGATGGATTTGATGCCGTTGTGGCCGCCTGCGGAGCCCTTTTCACGGAAGCGGAGGGTGCCCAGGGGGAGGGCGACGTCGTCATAGATGACCAGCATTTGCTCGGGCGTCCATTTGTGAAACGAGAGGATCTGCTGGATCGCGCGACCGCTCAAGTTCATGAATGTCTGGGGCTTAAGCAAAAGGGTGCCCAAGTCGGGGAGCTTCGCAAGGTGACTCTGCCACTTGGGCGAGGACTGGAAGGCGGTTCCTGTGGTGGCCGCCAGCCGATCCAACACCATGAACCCGACGTTGTGGCGGGTCTCTTCATATTGCCGCCCGGGGTTGCCAAGGCCGACGATGAGGGAAAAAGGCATGGAAGGAGGATCGTGGATAGCGGATGGAAAATGGTGGGTGGAAGACTCCGAATCTTCGGCTGACAATCGATGTTCTACAACCTCGAATCCCAAAAAAGCGGCACGGTCCCGTGAGCGGTGCGGGTGAGAAGGGCAGGATTCAAGAACGCGGTGTGAATGGTTGCTGCGCGTGTGGCGCTGCGTTACTAGACGACCAACGGGGTGTCTTTAAGGGTGGCGAGTCATCGAAAAATCGAACACAGTCTTCAGTGATGCATGTTCTCCGCAAGCCGTCTTCTAGGCTTGGCCTTGGCCCTTGATCGATGCCATGTGTCTTCAGCGGCGCTTGAACCGGGCCTCGTATTCTTCGTGGAGTGTGAGGTAACGGGCCTGAAGTTGCGTCAGGGAGAGTATTTCCAAATCCCCGCGGAAGCTTTGGTTTTTCTCGAGAAATTCTTCCAGAGTTTGGATTTTTCCGATCCAGAGCCCCTCCTCGCGGCCTTGGGAGATTCCTTGGGAGATTCCTTCGATTCGGCCTTCAGCTTTAAGTTTTTCTGCGACGGACATGGCTCGTTTCTCAAGTTCAGGATTCGCTTCCAAACTACGGTAAATTTGGCGGGCGTCAAGCTCACTGTCGGTATGGAGCGCGTAGAGTATAAGGCGTCCGAGCAGGCTCTCTGGCACTTGTTCGACAAAAATCTCCGCCAGCCAGTGGAAGTATTCGAGCAACTGGCGCTCGCGAGCGAGTTTCATGAGATGCAGCACCAGGCGGAGCTGGGTATCACTTTCCTCCGCAGCCGGATCGCAGCAACTGAGGTCAAGAAGAGCATGGCGAAACTTCGGAAGGAAAGGCAACAGATCCGCGACGACCTCATCCGGCAGCTCGAACAGATCTTCGAAGGCGGTGGAAACATTCCAATGATCCGGCCCCTGATGGAGAACGAACGGCAGGACCGGCGGCAGCGGTAGGCCGTGTATCTTGTGCTGTTGGGTGAGGATCTCCCCGACGTAAATGAGCAAGCGCAGCGGCATGGTCGGATCGACCGTGCTTTGGTGCTCGAAAAGCAGGTATAGCAGCAATTCCCTGCCATCCAGGCCGACTGAGAATAGCAAATCCGAATGGACTTGCTGTAGGCTGGATTTTACGAATGAGGTAGGGATGACTGCGAGTGAACTCCATTCGATGCGGTTGGCGATGGCAGGCGGGAGGTGGCTCTTAAAGAAGGCGACGGCGTGCTCCGGCTCTGAGAAGACCGACTTGAAGAACGCATCGTTGGGATGGGCAGCAAGGTCGGCATCGGGTGGAAATTCCTCCATGGCTTTTTCTAGCGGATACTTCTCGGGCTGGCAAGCGGTAGGGATGCCGTTGCCGGGCTGCGCATCAAAGAAGGGTAATGAAAAAAGCTGGCGGTTCGCAAGACGCCGAACCCTCAAAGGAGTGTGAGCTCAGATTTTGCATAAAAAAACGCCCGGTCGCTTCTGCTTACCGGGCGTTTTTTGGAAACAATGGATCTTTGGGAATTACTTCTTGGCTGGTGCCGGAGTCGCTGCCGCAGCTTCTGAAACGGAAGCGGCTGGCTTGCCTACGTGTGCCACAACGACCTCGGCGGCGTGGGTCGGGCGAACTCCCGCTGGATAGGTGATGTCACCGATGTGGAGGGAGGCTCCGACTTCCAAGTGGCTGATATCGACTTCAATGGTCTCGGGGAGATCATTGGGAAGGCAGGTGATTTCGATGGCGTGCACGTATTGCTCGATGAGACCGCCGGCCTTGACTCCGACGCATTCACCATTGAGGTGGGTCGGGATGTGGGCGGTGATGGCGGTGTTTTCGTCAATGGAACGGAAATCCGCATGGAGCGTGATGCCGGAGAGTGAGTCGTGCTGAATGGACTGGAGGAAGGCAAGACGGGTGCCGTGGCCTTCGATTTCCAGGTTCACGAGGATGTTTTCCGAGCTGCTGTGAGCAAGGAGATCGGCGAAAGTCTTGGCATCGACCTTGAGGTTGATGTTTTCAGTTCCCTTGCCGTAGATCACGGAGGGAACCCAGCCTTCGCGGCGCATTTGTTTGAGGCGTCCGGTTCCGCTGCGTGCGCGTGGGGCTGCTTTGAGTGATGTTTTCTTGGCCATAATGGTTTGTTCTTTGGTATTTATGGGCCGCCGGGGATTGAAGCACCCAGGTCGGGAGGCGGGGTGTAGCGGGCTGGCGTGGGCTTGTCAAAAATTTGTTTCGAAATTGTCCAGCCTCGTTCGTTGGCTCGCACGATGAGGCGGAAGCAGTTTACACTCATCTTTGAGGGAGGGTTCGGGCAGGGGGGGAAATCGGGAGCTAAAAAAATCCATTTTCTACACTGGCAAGGCGGCAGGCTTCGTGCTGTTTTCCGGCTGTGGCTGCCGTTACCAATATTTCCTGTTATCGCTTCGCTGAACTCAAGGGGCTCAAGGAGTTGCGAGAGGGCCTGGTCGCCGATTGCAAGAGTTGGGGGCTGAAGGGGACCATCCTGCTAAGCACCGAAGGTATTAATTTGTTCGTAGCGGGTGCCGCGGAGTCGATCGATCTCCTGATCAACCGGCTCCGGAGCATTCCGGGATTGGAGGGTTTGGTGCCGAAGGTGAGCATCAGTGAACAGCAGCCGTTCAACCGGATGCTGGTGCGTCTGAAAAAGGAGATCATCTCGTTCGGCATGGAAAGCATCCGCCCGGCGGATTATACCTCGCCCAAGATCGCTGCCACGGAGTTGAAGCGCTGGCTTGATGAGGGGCGTCCGGTTACTCTGTTAGATACGCGCAATGATTACGAGGTGAAACTCGGCACCTTCAAGGGGGCGTTGGTGCCGGACATCCGCACGTTCCGGGAGTTTCCTGAGGCGGTTCGGAAATTGCCCCCGGAGCTCAAAGACCAGCCGGTGGTGATGTTTTGCACGGGCGGCATCCGTTGTGAAAAGGCAGGTCCGTTCATGGAGCAGGAGGGATTCAATAACATCTATCAGCTCGACGGTGGGATTCTCAAATACTTCGAGGAATGCGGTGGGGAGCACTATGATGGGGAATGTTTTGTTTTCGATCAACGCGTCGGGGTGGACCCGGGTCTGCGGGAGTCTGACTTCGCCGTTTGTTTCGCATGCCAGGCACCTTTGGATGCGGTGGATCAGGCGGACCCACGTCATGTGGAAGGGGTGAGTTGCCCGCATTGTTATGTCAGCGCGCCTGAGCGGATGGCACAGCGGATTGCCAAACTGCACGACGGTATTCATGAGGCGGTGAATCCCTTGCCTGGATCGGTTCCATGTGAAAACCGCAGACCCGTGAATATCCCGGCCGCTCTGGATCGGAAGACTTTGTTAGAGTCCTTGACCGAGCTTTTCCCGCAGGTAAGCCGTGAGGAGTGGGAGCGGCGTTGTGATGCCGGGCGTTTTGAAAGCTACGGTGGAGCCGTGCGCGGGAAGGATCATGTGGTGAGGGGGGGGGAGCGAGTGGTCCAGGTATTTCCGCCGGATGTCGAGCCTGCGGTGGCGGTGGATATCAAGGTCTTGTATGAGGATGAGGCGCTGTTGCTCATTCACAAACCCGCGCCGCTGCCGATGCATGCGAGCGGCCGGTTCCACCGCAATACGCTGCAGTATATTTTGAATCAGGTCTATGCGCCGAAGTATCCACGGCCGGTGCATCGGCTCGATGCCAACACAAGCGGATTGGTGCTTTTCGCACGGACGCGGCATTATTGCCGTTTGATGCAGCAGCAGTTTCTCAATGGGTCGGTGGAAAAAATCTATCTGGTGAGGGTGCAGGGACACCCGATGGAGGATGTTTTTTTCTCAGACGCTCCCATCTCGGCCGGGCCGGATATCATGGGCACACGACGGATTGATGAAGTGGCGGGGCTAGCCTCGCGGACGGACTTCAAGGTGCTGCAACGATGCGAGGATGGCAGCACCCTCCTACAAGCCGCTCTCGGGACGGGCAGGACCAACCAAATCCGCGTTCACCTTTGGCAACTCGGCCTGCCGGTCGTTGGGGATGCCGCCTATCTTCCAGATCAGCAGCTCGGCGATACCCAAACGCTCGACCTAGCTGCCCCACCACTCCAACTGCACGCTTGGAAACTCTCCATCCAGCACCCGGTAAGCGGTGGGCGGATGGACTTTGAAGCGGCTCCTCCTGCTTGGTCCGGTTTGGATTCCTGAATCCGCCATGGCGGAGATCCGCAGAAATCATCCGATTCAAGGGTCATGCGAAATAGGCAGTCTTGACCTGAGCGGGTTTTTCCCTAGTTTTCAGGGGATTTCCCATGACACGACTCCCCATCACGAAAACTCCCAAATGCTACGTCGGCGGTAGCTTCATCCGATCTGAAAGCGGTCGGGTCGTGCCGATGAATGATGCGTCCGGCTGTTTCTTCGCCAATATCCCGCTGTGCACCCGCAAGGATTTACGAAATGCGGTGGAGGCCGCTGCCAAGGCGGGGCCGGGTTGGGCGGCGCGAAATGCTTACAATCGTGGCCAGATCCTCTATCGCCTTGCTGAAATGTTGGAGGCGCGGGCGGCTGAGATGGTGGCTGCCATCGCAATTTCCGCAGGCTCCGAGAAAGACGCGGAGCGCGAAGTGGTGGCCAGCATCGAGCGTATCGTCCACTACGCGGGCTGGACGGACAAATATCAGGCCCTGCTCGGCAGTGTGAACCCGGTAGCCTCGGCTCATTTCAACTTTACGGTGACTGAACCCATGGGGATCATCGGCATCATCGCGCCGGACGAGGTGCCATTGTTAGGCCTGCTTTCGCTCGTGATGCCGGCTATCACCAGTGGCAATACCGTTGTGGCGCTGGCATCCAGCAGCCAGCCCTATCCCGCGATTTTGTTAGGTGAAATGCTTGCCACCAGTGATCTGCCCGGAGGAGTGATCAACCTGCTCACCGGTCGGCGTGATGAGTTGATACCCACCTTCGCGACCCACGCCCACATGCGGGGCTTGGCAGCGGTGGGGACCTTGGAAGAACGCAAAGCGCTTCAAATCGGCGCGGCGGACAGCGTCAAGCGTTTGAAGTTGATTCCAGCGGAGGACGCATCCGACTGGTTTTCCGCAAAATCCCAAGGCCTTTATGAAATCCGCGATCACCTAGAGTGCAAGACCACCTGGCACCCCATCGGTGCTTGAATGGAGGGAAAGCAAGGCGTCCCCCCCCGCGAACAGCGCTTGCACTCTTCCGTGGCTTCACGTAACACTCCGCGCGATGAAACGTCGTCTCGCCCTGGTTACCCTGTTGTTCTTCCCCGTCCTAGCCTCGTGTGAACCTGCCAAAGAAGCAGAAAAACCCGCAGCTGCTGCGCCTGCAAAGGCCGCCAAAGTCCGCCTCAAGACTACCAAGGGTGACATCGTCCTTGAACTCAATGCTGAAAAAGCCCCCGTCACGGTGGCGAATTTCCTCGGTTATGTGAAAAAAAAGCACTATGATGGCACGGTCTTTCACCGCGTGATCGACGGCTTCATGATCCAAGGGGGCGGTATGAAATTGGAGGGTGGCAGCCTCTCCGAGCTGAGCACCGGCCCGGGCATCATCAATGAGAGCCAAAACGGCCTCAAAAACGACCGTGGCACCATCGCCATGGCCCGCACCAGCGACCCGAACAGCGCCACCGCCCAGTTCTTCATCAATGTGGTGAACAACGACTCGCTCAACTACCCGAGCATGGGTGGTTATGCCGTGTTCGGAAAGGTCATCGAAGGGATGGATGTGGTGGACCAAATCAAGGCGGTCGCCACTCGCGGCGCTAACGTGCCGGTGGAGCCGATCACGATTCAATCCGCCACCGCCGAGTGATGCAACTCTGGCTTTGCCCACTGCTCGCCTTTCTGTTAGGATCCATCCCCTTTGGACTGATCATCGCCAAGGCAAAGGGGATCAATATCCGTGATCACGGCTCAGGCAACATCGGTGCGACCAATGTGCTGCGGGTGATCGGGAAAAAATACGGGATTTCCTGCCTGCTGCTCGATGCGCTCAAGGGCTTCATCCCGACGGTCATCGCCATCTCGTTGATCCAGTTTGAAGGGATGAAGAATCCGATGTCGGTCGCCGCCTTGGCGGATTATGCCCGTGATTTCCCGATGCTCACCGCGCAGGTCTTGCAAGTCATTACGGGCTTGTCTGCGGTGCTTGGTCACAACTACTCGCCGTGGGTCGGGTTCAAGGGAGGCAAGGGGATCGCCACCTCTGCGGGAGTTCTGATCGCGATGATGCCAGCGGCGATCGTGATCCTTCTGGTGATTTGGGCGGTGGTTTTTTTCATTACCCGTTATGTGTCGCTGGCTTCGATCCTCGCGGCTGCCGCGCTGCCCTTCATCACGCTTTGGGGTTCCTGGTTCCACGGGAAGATCCAGAACGGCACTTGGAACAAGCCGCTGTTCGCCTTCGCGCTGATCCTCGCGGTGCTGGCGATTTGGAAGCACCGCTCGAACATCGCCCGCTTGAAAAATGGCACTGAACACCGCTTCACCCGCAAGCCAAAATCCAATCATGTCTGACTCCCTGATCCAGTCCGCCGCGATCCTCGGCAGCGGCTCCTTCGGCATGGCGCTTGCCAAGTTGCTCGCACCCAGGCTGGGCTCGATTGTGCTTATCGGGCGCGATCAGGAAACCGTCCGGGCAATCCATGAGGAACATCGGAATCCTCACTATTTGAGCGGGATTTCCCTGCCTGACCACGTCACCGCCAGCACCAGCGCCGGGGATGCCGCGGCCCATGGGTTGGTAATTTTCGCCGTTCCCACCTCGGCCACTCGTGCGATGGCTCATGCGCTTGCCGCCGCGAAGCTCTCAGAGACCACCACGCTGCTTTCCTGCGCCAAGGGGATCGAAAAATCCACGGGTGACCGGATGAGTCAGATCCTGCGTGAGGTTTTTCCTCTCAATCCGATCGCTGTTCTGTCAGGACCGAATCATGCGGAGGAGATCGCCGCAGGCATGGCCACTTGCGCGGTGATCGGCTCGGACGATCATGCGCTCGCGGTGAAGCTCCAGGAACTGTTCACGCTCCCGCACTTCCGCTCATACACCAGTGATGATCTCGCAGGCATCGAGTTCGGCGGAGCGGTGAAGAACGTCTATGCCATCGCCGCCGGTATGGCCCACGGGCTTGGCCTCGGGGACAATGCGGTGGCCGCGCTGGTCACCCGCGCGCTCGCGGAAATGACCCGGCTCGGCATCGCGCTCGGCGGTCGATTGGAAACATTCTCAGGGCTCTCTGGCATGGGCGACCTCATCGTCACCTGTTTTTCCGAGCACTCGCGGAATCATCGGGTGGGCCTCGCTCTCGGCAGCGGAAAATCGCTTGAGGAGGCGGTGGCCTCGCTTGGCATGGTCGCCGAGGGTGTGCCTAACACCTTGTCCATTCATGAAGCCGCCCGCCGCATGAATGTCCGCACCCCCATCATCGACGCCGTCTTCAGCATTCTTTACGAAGGAAAATCCGTCCCGCTCGCGATGAAGGAGCTCCTGACCCGCGATCCACGCCCCGAACACAGCTAACATCATGCAAGAATTTCTCGACCTTTTCCTCCACCTGCCCGAGCACCTTCGCACCTTCATCAGTGTGAACGGCAATCTGGTTTACGGCCTGCTTTTCCTCATTATTTTCTGTGAAACCGGGCTCGTCATCACGCCGTTTTTACCCGGGGACTCGCTGCTTTTCGCCATCGGGGCGATTGCCGCAGATCCCACGGCGAATCTCAACGTGTGGGTCGCTGGCGGGATCATCCTGGTCGCGGCGATCCTTGGCGACACGGTGAACTACTGGATCGGGAGGAAATTTGGCGCTTGGACGATGAGGACCTTCCCGAAAATCGTGAAGCCGGGCCACATCCAGAAAACCAATGAATTCTTCGTGAAGTACGGCGGCAAGACCATCATCATCGCGCGCTTCGTGCCGATCGTCCGCACCTTCGCCCCCTTCGTCGCAGGCTCGGGGGAGATGGATTACAAGCGCTTCATGTTTTTCAACGTTTTGGGGGCGGTTCTCTGGGTCGTCACACTCGTGCCGTGCGGATGGTTTTTTGGAAACATTCCGGTCATCAAGGCCAACTTCGAACTCGTCGTCCTCGGGATCATCGGGTTCTCCATTTTGCCGATGATCATCGAAATCGCGAAGGCGAAACTGAAAAAGCCCTAACGCCGGTCGGTCCAGTCCTCGCGGGCGTAGCGGGCCGCCACTCGGCTGGCAAGGTCATCTGGATCAGGCGCGAGCGTCACCTCTTCCCAGCGTGTGGCGAGTTTTCCAGCCAGATATTCCGCCCGGCTGTGGGACTCTGCGGCTGACCCGCAAGCAAGCGCAACCGATCCCTGGTGCAGGAGTCCCAGTTTCGAGCGTCGCTGTCCTGCCCCGGCGATTTTTTGTCCGGTGGGCCCCAAGAGATCGAAATTAACCGGATTCTCAAAGCAAAGCGCGGCGCCGGTCTCGGCATCACCAGCGCTCAGGCGGGTCTGGATCCCAGTCATTTGGAGCGCGGCCAGCAGTGCCAGGTGGATGCTCCGGTAGCTTGCGTCGCCGCGGGTCCTTGCCAGGGCTTCGTGGTGGGGGGCGACCAGGGTGTAGGTCCAATCCTCCCGGTGATCCACCAATCCGCCCCCTGTCCAGCGCCGCACCCATTTCACCTGCGGACAGGATTCGCGGGCTTCTGTGATTTTTCCAAAATACCCCAAGCTCCCCCAAGCGCCCTGCCATTGATAGATCCGCAGCAAGGGATGGCGGGTGGTTTCCAGCAACCACTCATCCACCGCCATGGCCTCGGTGCCGGGACGTCTGACCGGATCCATCCATAGCCGTAATTCCTGAAACACTTCCATCTGCCAGAGGCTCGGCTGAAATCCGAAAACTGAAAACTCAAAACTTCCCTGTCTTGCATTCCAGCGATCACTCGCCACCTTCCAAGCATGTCCATCGCGCCCAAGCCAACCAGTGCCCTGCTCATCGTGGGGCATGGCTCCACTGAGAATCCTGATTCATCGACACCCTACTTCGAGCACGCGGATGAAATCCGCCGTCGCGGGCTCTTCGCCGAGGTTCATTGTTGCTTTTGGAAGGAAGAGCCATCGATGCGGGAGGCGATGTATCTGATTGATTCTGATGAGGTCTACGTGGTTCCCGACTTCATCAGTGAGGGGTATTTCACCCAGGATGTGATCCCGCGCGAGCTTCAGCTCACCGGACCGACCACCGAGGTTAAAGGGAAAACCTACCACTACTGCCTGCCCGTCGGGGTGCACCGCTCGATGACCGGGCTGATCTTGAAGCGGGCCAAGGAGGTGGCCCCCGGGGTGGATCCCGCCGACACCACCCTGATCATCACCGGCCACGGCACCGGGCTGAACCAGAATTCCACCAAGGCCATCCGCGATCAGGTGGACCTCATCGCAGCGTCAGGGGCGGGCTATGCGGCGGTGCTCGACGCTTACATGGAAGAACAACCGTTCATCGCGGAATGGGACAAGATGTCACAGACCCCGAATGTGGTCGTGGTGCCATTTTTCATCTCGGACGGCCTGCACTCTTACCAGGACATCCCGGTCATGCTCGGCATTGAGAGTGAGGTCGGTGCTGCCGCCAGCCAGCGTGAAATCTTCCGTCACAACCCTCATTCCTTGCGTGAAAAAATGCTCTATTACAGCTCCGCCATCGGAACCGAACGCCTACTGGCTGATGTGATTCTGGATCAGGTCGCGGATTTTGATAAGATTCATCAATAATTCATCCTAAAAGGTTTACTATAATTTTTATTCAAATGACTGCAACGGCCACCCAACTCGGGAATCTCATCAAATCCGGCGTCCACCGAATGGGTGAAATCGAGATTAAAATAGATGATTCAAACAACCGCTTCATCCTTCATCACTTTGAAGATCCGCTAATTCTGAATGACCCGACTTTCGGCGGTCTGGTGGTGCACGAGGGCCCGGAGAATGCGCGCGATATCTCCACCTATGCGGAGGATGGCACGTATCGGTTCACGAAAGGGCAGGTTAACCTCAAGCGGGGTTGGGTGATGTTGTTGCGAAGTGCGGAGGAGCTCCGATTGGCCTTGGATCAATTTTACCCTGCCTGTGTCGGGCTGTTTCTTGCGCAGCAGGGTGGGACCTTGGAAGTGGAGATGCTTCGGGACAAGTTGAACCGCCAGACCGGGATGTATCGCTTCGCCCGGTCCATCAGCGACGCGGGGGCGCAGAAACTGGTGCAGGAAGTCTGCGGGCCCGCTCATCAGTGCGCGAAGAAGATCCTGTGGAAGCTGGACGCGCAAACTCCGCTCGAAGATAGCGAGGCAAGCCGCTTCAATGGGATTCCCGGAAACGTTCCCGAGTCCAAGGCGATCCCTCTGCTTTGCCGTGAGGCATGCAACCACTTTGTCGCAGAGTGTCGGAAAGCCGCAAAGGCGGAGTTCGAGGCGAAAAATGTGCAATGACTTCGGCTGAGTTACCGCCTGATTTGCAAGACTCCGCCGAACCTGATTCCGAGGAATGGGTGGAGGTGGGGCATTTCGCGTCGCTCCATCAGGCTCATGAACACGGCTTGGTGATTCTAGCGATGGGAGAGGCGTGCCGGGTGGTAGAGACGGAAGTCGTCGGAGAGTATGAGTTACAGGCGGAAGCACACCCGGCGCCGAGGGTAACCACCGAGCTGGATGCCTATCGTCAGGACGCGGCCGCAGCGTCTCCAATCCCGCAGCGGCTCGTGGAGGGAAAAACCCACCCGGCAGGGTGGTGGCTGATTTGTCTCTGGGTGCTAGCCTTGATGGTGGTCTTCGAGCAACAGTCCCGGGATCCCTCGCTCGTGAGTAGGGCGGCCTCGTCCAATCTGGCATTTTTCGATTCGAAGGAATGGTGGCGACCATTCACCGCGCTTTTTCTTCACGCCAACTTGTCTCATTTGGCGGGAAATCTCGTGAGCGGCGTGATTTTCGGCGCGCTCGTATCCCGTGCACTCGGAGCCATGAAGGCATGGGCGGTGATTTTGGCTTGTGGGACCGTGGGAAACATCATCACCGCACGGATCACTTACCCCGTGGAATTTGTGTCCTTGGGAGCGTCCACGGCCGTCTTTGCCGCCTTGGGGATCCTCTCCGGCCTCGGCGTTTCCGAAACCCTGCGCGATCGTGCCCGCCTGCCCTGGGCAAGAATCGCCGCGCCGGTAGTGGCGGGCTTGATTTTACTCGGCTGGCTCGGCGGCAGCCACCAGGCGCAGACCGACGTGCTCGGGCACGTTTTCGGCTTCAGCTCGGGCTTGGTGGCGGGGGTGACACTCGGCTCCTTGCAGTTGAGATCCGGCGGCGATGCCAAATCCGCTGGGACGGAGGCTTGATTCCGGACTCCAGACCGTGGAGGCTCGCGCCATGCCGCGCATCGCCCTGCTCCAATCCGGAACTTTCGCCTCCAAGGCCGAATCCTTCGATCACCACGAAACGCTCATCCGCCAAGCTGCGGCGGGCGGCGCTAACATCGTGGTCACCCAGGAGCTTTTTTTGACACCCTACTTCTGCACGGTGGAGGATCCCGCTCTGTTCGACCTGGCGGATCCTTTGCCGGGTCCGGTCACGGACCGGCTCGGGAAACTGGCAGGGGAGCTGGGAATCGTCCTGATTTCCTCGCTTTTTGAGCACCGCGGCCCGGGGCTCTACCACAATACCGCTGCCATTCATGATGCCGATGGCGGGTTGATGGGGCTGTATCGAAAGAGCCACATTCCACAGGATCCCGGGTTTGAGGAAAAATTCTATTTCACGCCCGGTGACAGCGGCTGGCCGGTGTGGGATACGCGGTTTGGGAAAATCGGGGTTCTGATTTGTTGGGATCAATGGTATCCCGAGGCTGCCCGCCTGATGGCCCTCGGGGGGGCGCAAATCCTCGTGTATCCAACGGCGATCGGCTGGCTTCCCGAGGAAAAACCGGCGCTGGGAGACGCGCAGCACTGCGCCTGGGAGACTGTGCAGCGCGGCCATGCCGTCGCAAATGGCTGCTACCTCGCCGCGGTGAACCGCACCGGCTGCGAGGGCGATACCGAGTTCTGGGGGCGCTCGTTCATCGCCAACCCCTATGGTGAAATCGTCGCCAAGGCATCCACCACCGAGCCGGAGATCCTCATACACGACGTGGATCTGCAAGCGGTCGAGAATTTCCGCAGGATCTGGCCCTTTTTCCGCGACCGGCGCATTGATGCCTATGGTGACCTGACGCAGCGCTGGAGGTCGAGGTGATCTTGCTTCCCGCAGGCTCGAACCGTAAGATGGGAAAAGCAGTTGATACCGGAACCATGATGGGTATCATCCAGGGGAGGGGATCTTCAGGGATTTCCGTCTGTGAAATCCCATCGTTTCCAACCCAAAGCCAAGTGATCTCTCATCAGTCCTCAGATCCTGTTCATCATCCGTTGCGAGCCGTTTGGCTGTTCCTTGTCCTGCTCGCTTCCCTGATTGTGGCTCCTTTGGCGAGAGCGCAGGATTTTACTTTTTTTGTTTCGAACGGAGAGGCGACGATCACCTCTTACATCGGGACCTCACCGACGTTGAACATCCCGACGGTTATCAGTTCCTTTCCGGTTCGGGCGGTTGCGGACTATGCCTTCCAGTATAACTCGACCATCACCTCGGTGGTGATTCCAAATGGAGTCACCACCATCGGGGAGGGGGCTTTTCAGGGGTGCAGCGGCCTGACCACCATGAGCTTCCCGAACAGCATCGCCTCCATGGGGAACGATGCCTGTCGCGATTGTAGCGCGCTTGCGACCGTCACCATCGGGACGGGGCTTGCTTCGCTCGGAAGCAACGTGTTTGCAGGATGCTCGCTCTTGAGTTCCATCACCGTAGCAGTCGCCAATTTGTTCTACAGCAGCGAGGGCGGCGTCTTGTTTGACGAAGCGAGGACGCAGCTCATCCACTATCCTGCCAGGAAATCCGGGCCCTATGTGGTCCCTGCTACGGTGACGGGTATTGCCTCTTTCGCCTTTCAGGGAGCGGTCAATGCGTTCACGAGCGTGACTCTTCCTGCCGGCTTGACCAGCATCGGAGCCTATGCGTTTTCCGGTTGCACGCTGCTTACCAGCATCACCATTCCTAACAGTGTGGTGCTGGTGGATCTTTTGGCATTCGGCGAATGCACGGGCATCACGAGCATCCATATCGGTTCCGGGGCTACCGATATTCGCACCAGAGCCTTTTCCGGGTGTAGTAACCTGGTGGCGATCACGGTAGATCCGCTCAATCCCTCATACAGCAGTGTGGATGGTGTGTTTTTCGATAAATTCCAAACCCGATTGATTCAGTATCCCGCGAAAAAAGCCGGCCGCTATGTGGTGCCGACCGGTGTGGTGGTGCTGGAGCCATATGCCTTTGACTTCGCCACCAGCCTGACAAGCCTGAGCCTTCCTACGAGCGTGACCACCATCGGCGACTCTTGCTTTTCCCGTTGCAGTGCGCTGACGAGCATAGTCATTCCGGAAAGCGTCACTCGGATCCTGGAATATACCTTCGAAGATTGCGCCAGGCTCACCAGTGTGACGGTCGGGAATGCGGTGACGGAAATCGGGAGTTTTGCTTTTTCCGGATGTATCCGGCTCACAGGAGCCACCTTTGGCACAGGCCTGGCCAGTATTGGGGAAAATGCATTCAGCGGCTGCGGTCTTTTGGTAAGGGCGAGATTTTTCGGAAGTGCTCCAAGCATCGGCACGAGTGCCTTCTCGCCCGTTGGTGCCGGATTTACGGTTACCTATTCGGCGGGAGCCTCCGGTTTCACCAGCCCCACATGGAATGGTTTCGCGAGTGTCGCGAGCTCGACTTCTCCCCCTGAAATAGCGGTGGAACAACCGGCTACGAACACCCTGACTTCGGGAGTATCCGAGGTGGTTTTCGCGCCGGTGCTGGTCAATACGACCACCGTGAATACGTTCACCATCAGAAATTCAGGGGCAGATGTCCTTCGTGATATCGTGGCCACCCAGGACGGCCCCCATGCGGCGGAGTTCACGGTGAGCGCCGTCCCAGCCTTGTTGAACGGCGGGGCAAGCACCACCTTCACCGTCACATGCAGGCCTGCTGCCCAAGGGCTTCGCAAGGCGGTGCTTCATCTCTCAAGCAATGACTTCGATGAGAACCCGTTTGTGATCCATCTATCCGGATTTGGCAACGGACCCGCCATCGCGGTCGAGCAATTGCCCGCGAATACGCCACTTGCGGATGCCGCAAGCACGGTCGCATTCGGTGAGGTGCCACTCGTGACTCCTCAGGGAATCACCTTTACGATTCGGAATCCCGGCACGGCGAGTTTGGCCAGCCTTCTCATCACCAAAAGCGGCACGCACAATGCGGAGTTCACGGTAGGCCCTCTGGGGGCTACCACGGTGGCCCCCGGTGGCAGCACCACCTTTACCGTGTCTTTCAGTCCCACCGCTATAGGCCTAAGAACCGCTGCGATCTCAATCGCGAGCAATGTGGTGGGTAGCATGAATCCTTTCACCTTCAACCTCACGGGGGTGGGAATCGCCCCGGAAATCGCGGCCGAGCTGGAAAACGGAACCAACCTCGTCGACAACGCCGCGGCGGTTTCCCACGGGTCCACCCTCGTCGGGACCCAGATTTTGAGGAGTTACCTCATCCGTAACACCGGCGGCGCGAATCTCACGGGCCTCGCCATTACCAAGGCTGGCACCCACATGAATGATTTTGTGGTGACTCTGAGTCCGGTGGCTCCGGTTGCGCCGGGGAACTTTACCATGCTGACCGTTGCTTTCAATCCATCCGCAACGGGAGTCAGAACGGCAGTGATCCAGATCGCGAACAATGATACGGACGAAAATCCGTTTGACATCAATCTGTCAGGAACAGGCACGGCTCCTGACATTTCGGTGGAGCAGGTCACGGTCCTCGCCGATGCGGTATCGACGGTGGCTTACGGATCCTCAAACATCGGGACTGGTGTTGCCAGAGTTTTCACGGTCCGCAATCCAGGTAGCGCCAACCTTTTCAATCTGGCGCTGACCATCGACGGCACCCATGCCGCTGATTTCACCGTTACCGCGGCTCCGGTGAGCCCGGTTCTGCCCGCCGGGTTCACCACCTTCAGCGTGACCTTCAATCCCTCCGCCTCGGGAGCGCGCACCGCCACTTTGAGGATCGCCAGCAATGTGACCGGCACGAAAAATCCTTTTGATATTGCACTCTCAGGGACCGGGCTTTTTCCTGAGATATCCGTGGAACAACCGGCAACCGTATTGCTCACTGATGACGTTTCCATCAGTAATTTCACTTCGACCGTGGTCAATGCGACGACCGTCAACACCTTCACGATCCGTAATCTGGGGACCTCGGCGTTGACTGGCATCAGTATCACCAAGGACGGTGCCCATGCGGCGGACTTTACCGTCAGTGCGGTCGCGGCGAGTGTGGCGGTCGGAGTCAGCACCACCTTTACCGTCACCTTCCGACCTTCCGCGGTCGGGCTACGCACAGCAGCGATCCGCATCGCAAGCAACGACCTCAACGAAAACCCTTTCGATGTTCAGCTCGCAGGAACGGGGATCATCCCCGACATCGCCGTGGAACTGATGCCGAACAACGCTCCGTTGGTCGATGGTGTCAGCACCGTTCCGTTCGATATCGTCCCGATCAATACCACCAAGATCCTCTCATTCACGATTCGAAATTCCGGCAGTTCGAGTCTCACCAGCCTCGCGATCACCAAGACGGGAACGAACAACGCCGAGTTCACTGTGGGAGTTTTGGGTGCCACCACCCTGGCACCGGGGGCGACCACCACGTTTACCATTTCCTTCAGGCCAACCGTCGTCGGTGCGCGGACCGCCGCCATTGCGATCGCAAGCAATGTCACGGGTGCGAAAAATCCGTTCAACATCAACCTCAACGGTGGGCTCTCCAGCCAAGCCGGCCTCGCTGCCTTGGCGCTCAGTCAAGGGACGCTAACACCCGCGTTTTCCACGACCATCGATCAGTATTCAGCCAGCGTTGACAGCACGATTTCATCGCTAAGCGTGATTCCAACGGTCCTACAGGCCGGAGCCGTGGTGAGAGTGAATGGCGCGACGGTCGCCTCGGGGATATCAAGTTCGCCGATCCCGCTGGTGCTCGGGGCCAACCCGATCAGCGTGGTGGTCACCGCACCGGATGGGGTGACCACCCGCACTTATTCCGTCGAGGTCGGGAAAAACGACCCTTATGGAAGTTGGGCGCTGTCTGAGATGCTCACTACCGCCAATTCAGGCAGGTTGGATGATCCCGACCAAGACGGTATCCCCAACCTTCACGAGTATGCCTTCGGTACCGGACCGTTGGTCGGCGCGCCAGGCCCGCTCGCGCTCAACGGGGGGGCGATCAGCCGCCGGGGCACTCCTTGGGTTGAAAGTTCCGGGGCTGCGGTTAACCAGGCGGTTTTCATACGCCGTGCGGATTATCTAGCAGCCGGACTTGTCTATACCCCGCAGTTCTCCAGCGATATGATTCTGTGGACCGATTCGGCGGAGATTCCCACGGTGCGTGCCGATGACGGCTTGGTGCAGGCTGTCTCCGTGCCGTTTCCTGCCGACAGGCCGTTTTTCCGAGTCGCCGTTAGATTGCCTTGAAATTTCTACAACCCTGATACCAAGCTTCGCAACGGATGAGTGATGACCCGAATGAGTTTAATGAAAAGCGCCGCTTGAAACTCGAGCGGCTGGAGCTCGCGCTCCGGGCATCCAACGAGGGAATCTGGGATTGGAATCCTCACGAAGAGAAAATCTTTTATTCCCGGCGCATTCTTGAGTTTCTTGAATGTGGAAGCGACTACGCACCCAACTTGTTCATCCCCCCTTTCGAGCATGTCTTTGCGGGCGATCAGCAGGCTTTCTCAGCGGCAGTGAGCCAGGCGGTTCAGGAAGGCGGGCCGGAAACTCTCGCCATCGACGCAAGGATCCTCACGGGCGGGCGCAATTGGCGCTGGCTTAGAATCCGCGGCACCGTCGTGAGAAACCGCAGCGGTCAAGCGGTCCGTATCGCCGGTTCGATGATCGATATCAGCCGTCGCAAGGCGGCGGAGGTCCAGATCGAAGAAGAAAGGTTTCTGCTTCGCCAGCTCATCGACCATGTTCCCTTGAAAATTTATTTCAAGGATCTCGAATCTCGGTTCACGATGGCAAATCAGGACATTGCCGAACACCTTGGCTGTGCGAATGAAAGCGGGCTCATCGGCAAGCACGATAAGGATTTTTTCAGTGATGAACATTGGAAAAGCGCCGAGGCGGACGAACAACGAATCATTCGAACCGGCGAACCGGTGATCGATCTCCTGGAACGTGAAACGAGGTATCATGGCAGCCAAAGCTGGGTGATCACCTCCAAATTTCCCTTGCGGGATCGTCACGGAAACATCAAGGGCACCTTCGGCGTTTCCAGTGATGTCACCAAGCTGGTCAATGCCCAGCAGGAGGCCGTCGATCTCGCCTTGCAGCTCCAAAAGAAAAACCAAGCTTATGAGGAGGAGCTCATGCTCGCTCGGGAAATCCAGCAGGCCCTGGCAGGCGAAGGTTTCCCCACGGTCAGCACGAATCGGAACTACCAGCTCAATTTCCTGGCAAGGTATATCCCCATTTCCGGCCTTGCTGGAGATTTCTTCGAGGTGCTCAAGATCAATGACGATTGCTACGGCTTGCTGATCTGTGATGTCATGGGCCACGGCGTCCGCTCGGCCCTGGTGGTAGCGATGCTGCGTGGATTGCTGGAAAAGCAACGATTCCATGCCTTGGATCCGGGACTGTTCCTGCATGGACTCAACGATGGATTGGCGGCGATTCTCGAGCGTGCCGGGACCACCATGTTTGCGACGGCATTTTTCGGGATCATCGATCTGGCGAATGGAAATTTCAGATACTCAAGCGCGGGCCACCCGGGGCCGATCGTCGCCGGCCCTGCAGGAGTGTGGCAGATTGCAAACGATCGCTCGCAAAAAGGTCCGGGTCTGGGGCTCTTCGGCGGAGCCTACTACCCGAACAATCAGATTCCATTGTCTGAAATCAACCGGTTGCTCTTGTTCACGGATGGTGTGCTCGAGGCTGAAAACAAAAATGGCGAACCCTTTTTTGAAAACCGGCTGATGGAAATCATCGCCAGCCACGCGGCGGAGCCGATGGATCGGATGTTGGATGGAGTCTTGGCAAGTGTTCTTGCTTTTTCCGAGGGCAACCACTTCGACGACGATGTGTGCCTGCTGGGTGTGGATCTAACGTGTGGATCCCAGGCCCCGTGATGCGAAGGGGAAAGCGCTGAGCGATCCGGCCCTGCGGCACTGACAAGTCATCCCATCAAATTCCCCGTGCGGGCAAGGGGTTTACAGGGATCCCCCCCGGGCGGCGAGGGCATTGAAAACCGGGTCGGGCACGTAGCGGCGGACGGTTTCTTCCCAGCCGGCAGGGCCTGTCAGGCTCTTGATCATGCTCGATGAAAGTTCGGCGATGTCGCGCGGTGGCATCAGAAAAACCGTGGTGATCTCAGGTGCCATATCGGCATTGATGTGGCGCATGACCCGCTCGTACTCGTAGTCGTTGGGTGAGCGAATACCGCGCAGGATGTATCTGGCATCTTTCCTTTTGGCGTAATCGACGAGGTAGCGATTGTTGAAGTGTGAGATCCTCAGTCGTTCGTTTTCACCCGTGCACTCCTTGAGCAGTTCAAGTCGTCTTTCCACGGTAAACGAGTAGCTTTTTGCCGGATTGTTGCCGATCGCGACAATCAAGCGATCAAACATTTCGAGCCCCCGTTCGATCATCCAGAGGTGACCATTTGTCGGAGGGTCAAAAGAGCCTGCATAAACCGCGGTGCGCATTAGGGGATTCTAAAGTGGAAACCGAGATTCCGAAACTCTAAAATGAGTTGAAAAAACCGCATCCGGATTTTGACTTCACCCGTAAACCTGTTTAGACACCTCTCGCACGCGCTCGTAGCTCAGTTGGATAGAGCATCCGCCTTCTAAGCGGACGGTCACTGGTTCGAATCCAGTCGAGCGCGCCAAGCGCTTCCCTTACAACAGCCCGGAGGGTGCAAGCTGGCTGGACCGATGGCGGTCAATCCAGTCGAGCGCGCCAAGCGCTTCCCTTACAACAGCCTGTCAAATTTTCTCAAGCTGGACGGTTCGCTGACATCTTGTAAGGATCATCCGCAATCAGACGTATCGACCCGATGAATTTTTCGCATTTGTTTGCAATCGCTTCTCTTGGCTGTGCGCTCTCGGCCATGGTTTCAGGAGAGGTGCCATGGACTGCTATCGCGGGCGACGGCCGGGTTGAAGCCGCTCTGCAAGGTAAATCGTTGCTCGCGTGGCAACTCGAGCCATTGAGGGATCCCAAGGGCGGGGCTAAGTTCGCAGGCAGCGCGTTTCTTCATCCGTTGCGCACTCCCTCAGGTTTCGAATGGACGCAGATTCAGCCAGACGACCATAAGCACCATTTCGGGGTTTGGTGGCCCTGGAAATTCGTGGAAGTGAACGGTAAGACCTACAATTGCTGGGAGATCCAGGAAGGGCAGGGGGCGCATGTCGCCAAAAGCGCGAAACCGCTTGAATCGAAATCCGGCGCTTTGGCTTGGGAGTTCGTCAATGAATTGGTGATCAAGCCCCCGGGCGCTGAACCCAAGGCCGTGATCCATGAACAGTCCACGGTTTCCATTTTTCAGGAAAAGGATGCCTGCGTTCTCGATGTGGCGATTCACCAACAAGCGGTGGATGTTCCGGTGAAGATTTTGAATTATCGATACAGCGGTTTTTCATGGCGAGGCACTGCTGCTTGGAACAAGGGTAACAGCACCCTTCTCACCAGCGGAGGTAAAGGTCGCCAGGATGCCAATGGCACGGAGTGCCGCTGGGTGCTTGTCAGCGGCACCAGCCCGGCGGGCATGGCGACGGTTCTCATCATGAGTGATGCTGCCACGCCCGAGAAACTCAGGGTCTGGGACGCATCAGCCCACAACGGCGCGCCTTTCATCAATTTCAATCCCGTCCAGGATCAAGCGCTTCCCTTGGATGATGCGCACCCGGCCGTTTCCAAGCGAAAATACCGGATCATCGCCGCTGACCATCTGATCGGTGCTGATGAGGCGGAGGCGGCATGGAAGAGCTGGACCGGGCGCTGAAACTTTGTTGGAGCGTGCGCGATTCAGCGGATCCCCGAGCCACGGCTGTGGCGGATGCCGTGCATGACTCCGCGGAGCTCCGCCAGTCCCCGCAGACGGCCGATGATTGAATACCCCGGCGTGAGCGGGACGTAGTGGGTGAGGTCATGCATCATCACATGCCCATGGTCGGGCCGCAGGGGAAGTTGCCAGTCCGGGCGGCCCTCGGCGCGGCGGCGGTCTTGCTCGGAAAGTAGAATACCTAACAATTCCGGCATGTCCACATTGCCGTCGAGGTGGTCTGCCTCGCAAAACGAGCCATCGCTCGTGTGCCGGGTCGCACGGAGGTGCACGGCATGAATCCGCGGTGCAAAGCGCCCGACCATGGCGGGCAGGTCGTTGTCGAGTCTCGCCCCGAAGGATCCGGAACAAAAGCAAAGCCCGTTCGCCGGGGAGTCGACCAAGGCAAGAATGGCTGCGGCATCCGCCTCGGTGCTGACGATCCGCGGCAGTCCTAAAACGGAAAATGGGGGATCATCCGGGTGGACTGCGAGGCGCACTCCGCACTCTTCTGCGGTGGGAATGACCGCTTCAAGAAAGCGGGCGAAGTTCTCCGTCAGTTCCACGCGACCGATGCCCTGAAAGCGGGCCAGGCGTTCACGAATATCATCCAAGGTGAGTCCCCACTTCACCCCGGGAAAAACGTCCACGATATCGCGGATGAAGGCGTCACGTCCGGCTTGGGGAAGCGCACGCCACCAGTGCTCGGCTGCCTCGACCTGCTCCGGCGGGAAATCCTCTTCCGCTCCGGGGCGCTTGAGCGCATGGATCTCAAACGCGGCGAATTTGACCGGATTGTAGAGCAGGGACTCGGTGCCGTCCGGCATGACGTGGCGCATGTCCGTGCGAACCCAATCCAACACCGGCATGAAGTTGTAAATCACGTTGGCCACTCCTTCCGCCGCCAGATTCCGCAGGCTGTTGTTATAATTTGAAAACAACGTTTTCAAATCACCCCGGCCCGTCTTGATGTCCTCGTGCACCGGCACGGACTCCACCGTGGACCAGCGTAATCCGGCAGCTTCGATCTCCTCGCGGTGCTTGCGGATTTCCTCCCTCGGCCAAGCCTCGCCGTAAGGAATGTGATGCAGGGAGCTGAAGACACCCGCCGCTCCGGAGTGGCGGATGTAGGAAAGAGGAACCGGATCCTCCGGTCCGAACCAGCGGAGGCATTCTTCTAACAGCGGTGTCTTGGCGGCACTCATCAGCGTGAAGAGGGGCGATCAGACGCCGGAGTCGATGCAGAAGCCACCGTCGACCACCACGGTGGTGCCGGTCACAAAGCGGGACGCCTCGGTGACAAGGAAATGGATTGCTCCATGCAGTTCATCCGCCTCGCCGAAGCGGCCGAAGGATGTTTGGCGGCAAATCGCCTGTCCGCGTTCTGTGAGCGAGCCATCTTCCTGGGTGAGGAGGCGGCGGTTCTGCTCGCCGATGAAGAATCCCGGCACCAGCGAGTTTACCCGGACCCCTCCCTGGGTGCGGCGCCCGAGATCGGCTGCGAGCCAGCGGGTGAAGTTGTCCACGGCGGCCTTCGCTGCGGAATATCCAACGACCCGGCTGATGGCTCGGGTGGACGAAGCTGAGGAGAAATTCACCACACTCGCGCCGGGTGCTGCTGCCAGCAAGGCTGGTAAAAACGCAAGCGTCGGCAGCACCGTGCCGTGGAAATTCAAATTCATGACCTCGTGAAATGCCGCGAAATCCAAATCTGCAAATGTCTTGTCCGGTGTGATGGTAGCTCCGGGCTGATTTCCTCCCGCGCCATTGATCAACACGTCGATCCGGCCCCACTTGGCAAGGATGGCATCACGAGCGGCCTCCAGTGCTGCACGATCCGCGACATCCGCCACCAACCCGAGAACCTGGGCTGACGGATGCTTCGACAGCACCCCGGCCAGGGCAGCATCCAGCTTTGCCTGGGAACGCCCGAGATAAGCTACACGGGCTCCTTGACTTGCAAGGTAACCCGCGGCGGAGCCGGTGAGAGTTCCGGTAGCACCAGTGATGGCGATGACTTTATCGGTGAGATCAAACAAGGTGGCGGGCATGGTGAGTCGGGTTTAATGAATAGGCAGATAGCTATCGGTCGAATGACTGGCGGGTGTCAAGAGTGGCTTCAGCTGCCACGTGAAGGTTCTGGTTTTTACGATGAGGACACTTGTCCACCCCGTCAAAAAAGCCTGCGAGGTTTCGATGCGGGTGGAGGCAGTGATGGCGTGGCTCTCGGCTCACTGGCGCAAGCTTGCGGCGATGTTTTCCGCCAGCCGCTCGATCAACCGGGATTGCGCGGCTACCATAGGACCGTAGCCATCCGCTTGTAGCGGCTCGCGGTCCACGAAAGTCTTTGAGGCCTTTAAGGTGCGCTCCGGGAGGGAATAAACGCGCCAACCCGCTTCGATGACCGCATAGCCGTCGGCTCCGCTATGGAGTTGGCGGATGTCGAGGGTGACTTGATAGCGGATCTCGTCATCTTTCAGCCACGGGTAGGTGCGGACGTTGCCGGACTTCATCTGGCGGCCGAGATTGGTCGCGGTAACGCGGGCGATCGATGCTGCGAGATCTCCGGCCCAGCGGTGATCTTCCGCGACGGCGAGTTGATTTGGCTCCTGCTGGACGACGAGATTGGGTCGGTTCAGATATTCAGCCAGACTGACTGGACCGATTCCAATTCCGACTCCGCCCCCCGGAGGCATGGGGCCTGCGGCGGTAAGCATGTAAAAGGTTTTGCTGGGTTGGGCACAGCTACCGAGAAGCAGGACGGTGAATAAAGCAAAAAGGCGGTTCATGTTGAGGTGGTGTCAGCGTCCGGCTTTCGGGGCCTTGGGAACGGTGTTTCTGGAGGATTCACGACCGAAAATCAATGAATCCGGATTCTCATCGATGGCGGTGGAAACTTGGTTTACCGCACGTAATGCAGCTCGGAGTTCATCCAAGGTTCGCAGGAGGTCACCCTGGATCGCTCCATCCGGGCCGATGCTCGCGACGGATTTTTCCAAGGCTGCAAGTGTCCCTCTGAGGTCTTTGGGAAGCTTGGCGAATTCCGGGGAATCGAGGGTTCTGGTAAGCGAAGCGGCGGTGAGCTCGATTTCCTTCAAGGCCTTGCGACTTTCCGCAGCGGTCGTCGCGGCCTCATCCGCAGCGGTCGCGATTTTTCTCATGGCATCCTCCAGCGGGAGTTGCTCGATTTTATCAAGAATCGCCCCAAGTTTGGTTTCCAACTGCGCCAGGCCGGAGGAAATTGTGGGAATCGACGAAAATTCACCGACGGTGGAAAGTTCTGCGGGCATGGGGTGCTTGTAGTAGTCGAGGTCCACATACAAGGCTCCAGTGAGCAGGCTGCCGGTTTTGAGGGCGGCACGCAGGCCCCTTTGGACAGCGTCTTTGAGGTATTCGCTGTCGGGTTTGCTGATTTTTTCGGCCGCCTCCCTGCGGAGTAGGGAGGGGTCAAGCTCGATCAAGACCGGAATCCGCGAGTCGTCCGCCATCGGGGAGTAGTCAAAGGAGATTCCAGCCACCCGACCGATCGGGATGCCCCGGTATTCGACAGGTGCGCCCACTTGGAGTCCCCTCACGGATTGCTCGAAAAGCAGCACAAACCTCATCGTAGGATTGAACGCGGCGCTGTTGGCCGCTTCCTCGTTACTGAACAAGGTGAAGGTGGCGCCGTCTTTCGCTGGCGGACCGGGATGAGTGCCTTCCGGTAGCCCAAAAGTGGCACCGCCTGCGACAAGCGCCTGGAGGGAAGGGGTTCGCAGCTTGAATCCATCCGCGCCGCCGCTGATGTCGATGCCGCTGGTGTTCCAAAAGCGGGTGTTTTCCTTGACCAAGTCACTGAATTCTTCACGGATGAAAGCGTCGTAGGTGAGTTGCTCACCGAGCATGTCGAGCTTCCGATTTTCGATCCGCCCGACCTCAAATCCCCGATAGTAAAGCGCGGACCCCGCCGTGAGGGAGCCCGCTTGGTTCGCCGTGAGAACGATTCGCAGTCCTGGAATGTCTCGGCTGGTTGCAGGAGGGGTCTCCAAACCGTCGTAGTGATTCGCCTCAGGACCATTCGGCGGCCCGGGATCGAGCTCAAGATACGCACCGGTAATCAGTGTCCCCAGACCCGAAACATCGGTGGCGGATACCCGTGGACGGACGACCCAGAACCGGGTTCCTTTTCTCAACAAGCCGCCCAGTTCCGGGTTGAGCTCCACGGCGACGATCACGGAATTCAGGTCATCCGCCAGGTTCAATGCCTTGACCACTCCCACTCGCACCGAGCGGCAGCGGATTTCGGTCTTTCCTGCCGAAAGCCCATCGGCGGTCTCGAACCGGACGTAGGCCACCGGGCCCTGCGAGCTGAAATTTCGGTAAATCATCCAAGCGCCCAGCACGAGCGCCAGGATCGGAACGACCCAGACGATGTTCCAGCGCTGGGCGGCGCGCAACTCGGGTGAGATCGCTGGCGTGGAGGGCGGATTGGTAGCTGGTTCGCTCAAGAGTCGGATTCGTGGGTGAGTGATTGATTTGAATCGAGTTGGTCCATGCGGTCCCAGAGCAGTCGTGGGTCGAAACTCATTGCTGCAAGCATGGTTAAAACGACCACCCCGGCAAATGCAAGGGCTCCCGGGCCAGGAGTGATGGTCATGTAATTTCCCAATTGGACAAGCGCCACTAAAATCCCGACCACAAAAATGTCAATCATCGACCAACGCCCGAGCAACTCGGTGAACCAGTAGACTTTGCCAAGCATTCCGGGCGAGGGGTGTAGCTTGCCAGAAGCCGCCAGACACAACCAGCCGAGCGCGACGATTTTGAGCAATGGAATCAGGATCGAGGCGGTGAAGATGACCAGGGCGATCGGATAAGCCTCCTGTCTCCAGAAGGTGCGGATGCCGCTGACGATGGTGTTAGTCGAGACGTCCCCCAACTCGATCACCGTCATGATCGGTAAAATATTCGCCGGGACGTAAAGGGCGGCAGCCGCCAGCATGAGGGCGATGGTGGTGCGGATGCTGTTGTGTTTTCGCAAATGGAGGCCGCTTCCACAGCGCGGGCACTTTCCCAAACCGACGGGGGAGACCCTCCCGCAGGTATGGCAGGCGGCAAGGCCCGAGGATGCCGCACGGGGGAAACGGGTCCTCATGATTTGGCCACCTCCAAGCGGTCCCAGAGTTCGTGTCGGTCAATGGCCGCTACCGCAGCGGCCATCGACACCATGAGCGCGGCAAATGACCAGAATCCCAGCCCAAAGTGCACATCAGCGACTTTGTTCAGTTTCAGCAGGCTGACGAGTACTCCAAGGAGGAAGACCTCGATCATGTTCCATGGCTCGGATTTGCTCATCCATTTGGCGACAAAGAATCCCCCCGGAGCGACCCGCCCGAACATCAGTGGCAGGCACACGTAAAGCAGTCCCCCCGCCAGAATCAGCGGCGTGATGACGGTGAATAGGATCACGACAATCCCGAGGATGGGACTGCCCTCGCGGATCAATGCCCCGGAAGCGGATATCAGGGAGAGATTGGTTCGGATCGATGCTGCATCCATCACCAAAAAGGGAAACGCGTGTACCACGACCATCAGAATCAAAGAAGTCAGCGCGAATGCGGTCGAGCGCACCAGTGACGCAGGGCGGTTTTGGTAGAGGACCGCACCGCAACACCGGCAGCGGGCGGCCATTCCTTCTTCGAGCGGAATCGCATCGTGCAGCGTGTCGCAAAAATGACAGACGGTGGTGTGCGGGGCACCCGGCGGGAGTGGCCAAGGGTGCAGCGCCCGCTTTGTTCTGGAAAATCGCTTGATCATCCCTATCGGTTCGCCACTACCCGTTGCCCGAGTTCTCCCAAGCCCTCGACGCCGCATTCCACGAAGTCACCGGCCTGCAAATACCGCGGCGGACTCATCCCCATGGCCACACCGCCCGGTGTGCCGGTCGCAATCACATCGCCCGGCAGTAGGGTCATGAAACGGCTCACGTAACTGATCAACTGCTTCACGGAGAATAACATGTCGCCAGTCCAGCTGTTCTGGCGGATTTCACCGTTCACCTTGCACCACAAGCGCAGCTTCTGCGGGTCACTGACTTCGTCAGCCGTGACCAACCACGGCCCGATCGGGGCGAAGCTGTCCGCGCTCTTTCCCTTGGTCCACTGGCCACCCATTTCCTTTTGAAAGGCCCGTTCGGAGAAATCACAGAATGTCGAATACCCGGCGATGTAATCCATCGCTACCCGTTCATCCACATAGGAGGCGGTGCGCCCGATCACCACCGCAAGCTCCACTTCGTAGTCCAGCTTGGTAGACCCCCGTGGAATGATCACATCGTCCGTCGGTCCACTCCAGGCGCTGGTCGCCTTCATGAATATCGCGGGCTCCGAGGGGATTCCCTCATCCAGTTCTTTCGCATGATCTAGGTAGTTCTTCCCGATACAGACCAGCTTTGACGGGCGGTTGAGCGGCGGTCCGAGCCTTGCGAGGGGATCTACTTCGCTGCCGCCCGGGCAACCGTCTGCAAGCCACTCGGCCAGTGACTCCAGGCCTCCCATGGCAAAAAAACCTTCGTCGTAGTCGGCAAACTCTCCGCTCGCGTCGATCCGTCGCCCGTCAGGCAGGAGAATTCCAGGCTCCTCGCGGCCTTCTTCGCCAAAGCGGATCAATTTCATGGTCGAATGATAACAAACGATCCACGCATCAGGAAGATACAATTTTCGGAATTCATCAGCCTTCTTCGCAAGCGCATGGAATGGGCAAAAAAATAAGCGGCCCGACTGATAATCACTCCTAGGAAAACCCATTAACCCGGGAGGCATCTCAGTCGGACCGCCTTGTCTTGCGACGCAGAAGGATTAATCGATGGCGGACCGCTTGGCAAGATAAAAGACTCAAAAAAATCAAAATAATTCCGCAATCGGCAGTTTCGCCTCGGATTTAAGGCGTTTTCAACCCGGATTCGAGGGGGGGATCGGCGATGCTCTGGGGCATTACCGTGCTTGGTCAGGCCCGGCGCATCATCGCGAATGCCTTGTTCCCAGACTCGCCAGAGCGGGTGATGACGCAAGCTGGAGCAGGGGAATGCCACGCTTGCGGCCTGCCGCTCTTGACGATTCGCGCTTGTCAGTTCCTGCGCCTCGCTCAAAATTCACCACGTGCTTGATACCCTCCGCGCTGAATTCGGTCACGATTGCTTTCGGGATGGCCAGGAGCAGGTCGTGCGGGCCTTGCTTGATGGTCGGTCCGCTCTTGCCGTATTTCCAACTGGGGGAGGGAAGTCCCTCTGTTACCAATTGCCGGCCGTGTTGCTCGACGGGCTAACCTTGGTCGTCTCGCCGCTGATCGCCTTGATGCGGGATCAGGTCGACACGCTTACACGGCGAGGCATTCCGGCTGCCCGACTCGACTCGACTCTCGATGCTGACCAACTCCGTGATGTTTATGCGCGGCTGGATGCGGGGGGGCTCAAGTTGCTCTACGTTGCACCGGAACGCTTTGGAAATGAATTGTTTAGAAATCGTTTAAAACGATTGTTTGTAGCGATTGTTGCAATCGATGAGGCGCATTGTATCTCAGAGTGGGGGCATAATTTTCGACCGGATTACTTAAAGCTGGCGCTCATGTGCCGTCGTATGAAGGTGCCGCGGGTTCTGTGCTTGACGGCGACGGCGACACCCAAGGTAGCTCGTGATATACGCAAGGCTTTCCGGATCGGGCGTGCGGATCATACGCAGTTGAGTTTTCATCGGCCGAATCTGGATTTGCGGGTGACCCCGTGCACCCAGAGTGAGCGCAAGCCATTGCTTCTGGAAAGGCTCCGCGAGGTGGATGGCGCGGCGGTGGTCTATGTCACTCGGCAGGAAACGGCAGAGGAAGTAGCGACCTATCTCGCCAAAAACGGCATCCAGGCTCAGGCGTATCATGCAGGTTTGCCAGCCGATTTCCGGGCAACTGTGCAAAATCGCTTCATGGCGGGCGAGACCCGGGTGATCGTGGCGACCATTGCGTTCGGAATGGGCATCGACAAATCGAATATCCGGGCGGTTTTTCATTACAATCTCCCGAAAAGCCTGGAAAATCACACTCAGGAAATCGGTCGGGCTGGTCGGGATGGGGAATATGCACGGTGCGAAATGCTCGCCTGTGGTGAGGATCTGACGGTTCTTGAGAATTTCATCTATGCCGATGCTCCTTCGTCGCGAGCATTGGGAAACTTGATCGACCGCCTGCTGCGTTTGGGTTCTGTGTTCGATGTTTCGCCTTATGAATTGTCCACCATTTGCGACATCCGCCCGGGCGTCGTCGCGACGGTGGTGACCTATCTGGAAATCGACGGGGTTCTCGATGCGACAGGCACGTTCTACTCCACTTACCGGCTGAGATTGCTTCAACCACTGGAAAAAATCTTTGCAGGCCGGGCTGCCAAGGAACGGAAACTCATGCAGCAGATTCTCGATTCAGGAGAAAAAAAGCGCGGGTGGCTCTACATTTACCCGTCGATTCTTACGGAAAAGATAGGGGTGCAGCGGGAAAAGATCGTCAGCACGCTCAACAGCCTCCAGACGGCAGGGGACATCATGCTCAGCGTCTGGGGGGTGCGACAAGGATACAGACTCCGAAAAGATCCAGGCGATCTAGGCGCATTGACAAGCGCCCTTGCGGAAAAATTCCGGACCCGAGAGGCGGCGGATTTGGCAAGATTGCGACAGGTTCTCGGTTTGTCCGCGCATCGAGGCTGCCTAACGGGCTATCTGACCAAGCACTTTGGTGAGGCTTTGGAAGCTCCGTGCGGTCACTGTGATCGCTGTCGAGGCCGCGCCGCAACGGTGATCAAACGCCCAAAAATCCGCCGAATCCAGGATGAGGAAATCGCCGCCGTGCGCACCTTGATGGATGAAAAACACGCAGCCCTTGGAACCCCTCGCCAGTTGGCCCGTTTTTTATGCGGTATGGCAAGTCCAGCAGCGACGCGTGCCAGGCTCACACGCAATGCGGCCTTTGGAATGTTGGCTGACCTTCCATTTGCCGAGGTGATGATCATCGCCGAGGCCGCATAAAAGACCTCCGTCCTGAAGCAGGACGGAGGTTTTCGTGAACCGGAGTGGAGTGCTTAAAACCGATCAGAACGCGTAGTTGAATCCGAGCGACACACCATGATTGGTGATTCCGTCATCGGTTGCGATTTCGCCGCGGTATCCCAGGTCCAAGGCCAGTGACTGGGTGAGGGCGTAGCCGGTGCCTACGCTGATCAGGAATGCGGAACTTTGCTCCGCGCCTTCAACGGTGAATGGGACACCGCCTACGGTAGCGCTTGCCGTGTTAGAGCCGTCCTCGAACTCATGGGCATAGGCAAACGCCGCATAAGGATTGAATTTTCCGAGCGTTGCATCTACCCGATAGCCGACGAGCGCGCGGAAGGAATCAACGTCGTAATCATTGACCGAGATCGGAACCAGACCTTCCTGGGTGTAGCCATCCACATCCACTTGTTGGTATTCCAATCCGGCAAATGGGCCATGTTTGATTCTCTCGTCTCCCATGGTGTAGCCCACGGTCCACATTGCTTGCAAACTGCTTGCATCCGTCTCGCTTGAGAGGTTCCCGAATAGATCGAAACTCTTGGTATTGTTCAGGTTATGATCTCCGTAGCCGGCGAGGAAGTCGGAATAGAATCCCATCGCTCCACCCCAAGTGCCGTAAACGGCCGCACGGAAGCTGTCGATGTCCGTGCTGTTTGAACCTTCGCTGTCCAAGTCGGACTTGGAGCCATCAAACACCAGACCGAGGATCAGCTGCGGGGCCACCAACCAGTCAACTCCGGCGGTAAACGAGCCGGTATCTCCGTCGAAGTCAGCCTCGCTGAGGTTTCCCTCGAAGTCCTGGCGGTCGTATGACATCGTTCCCCACACATTTCCGCGACCTGTGGTAGTGGTGGTCACTGGACCATTCACGATTGTGCCCTTGGCATCCTTGGAGGATGCTCCCACCTCGTTGCTGGTCTGCGAGCTTCCGCGGACTGCGGCCAGGTGGTTTTGTGTCAGTCGGTGGAGTCGGTAGTTGCTGTTCACCACCGACTGCACGACTCCGAATGAACTGCTTGGGTCAAGAGTTGCCAAGGCCGCCTGGGCAGTCGGAAGGTCTTGCATGGCCAGATCCTGCAAGGTTTCTCCAAGCGCTTGGAATTCGGCGTCCTCGATGTCACCCGGTGATTCGATGAATACGTCAAGTGCCTGCCCGAAGGAGGATTGATTTTCCGTGAGGCCTGGGAGAGCGGAAAAGTCATAGTTGATCTCCAAAACCAGATCCGTGCCAAGCTCATCCATGGCCACGTCGTATCCTTCGATCCCGGTCCGGACCAGCGACGACACGTCGTCTGCGGGCACAGGATTTCTCAGGACAAGTTTGGAGAAGTAGTTCCCAAGAATCGTATCGTAGGAGACGGTGCTTGCTGAAGGCGCTCCAAAATCAGCGCGGAACGCCATTCCCACGTCATCGGGTGCGCTTTCATTTCTCACCACCACGCCGATTTTCGTCGTCTCGGAATTAAACCCAACAATGTTTTGCTGGCTGTCGATGATCGTGTAAGAACCGGCGGTCAATGGCTGGTCTTGATTCGTCGGAGCGATCCAGACTTCCGCGCCAGTCATGTCATACACGCTGTCCAAGCCCGTCTGCACAATCAGGTCGCTGTTGACACCTTCCCAAATCGCGGTCCCTGGATTGATGTCCACTCGGATGTAGGTCGGTGCGGGTTGAAGGGGAGTGATGCTCGATTTCTCCAAAGACCAGTCGCCGGATTGGTGGGTAATGTCACCTTGGATCGCAAGCCGCCCGATCGACGAGGGGGATTCCCAGCTATGGTCGCGCGTTTCCACAGTATCCTGGTCTGGAAAGCTATTGAAGATGGTAGCGATGTCAGGCGGCTCAGAACCTGCACTGATCCCGCCTCCATTGCGAAGCGTGATGTTGGCAAGCCATGCGTTGGGCTCATCCGACACATAATCTCGGGACCTTAGATCCAAGTCTACAGGACCATAAAACAGGTCATTGATGCCGCCGATTTCCCCACCATCCGCGATGATTGAGGTCAGCGACATGATTTCCATCACCCCTCGGGCGCCATAACCATCGTAGTTGGGGCCTACGCCACCATTGATGTAAAGAGCGCCGCTGTTCACGAAAATCTCATTGGCTTGAACAACTCCCGACCCCAAGGGGCGGATCATATACCGGCTGTCGAGCGTCATGGATTCTGAATCAAGAGCGTATGGAAGGAAGGTATTCCGGATGATCGCTGTGCCGTAGCCGTTTTTCGTGATCTTCTCCATCCCTAGAACGCTGCCATTGACGATGTTCCTGTCGCTGTCGAAAGCGAAACGGGCTCCATCGGTAAAGGTCAGCGTGTCGCATCCCTCTCCACCATCAATGTTCCCATTGATGGTCGATCCAGCATTCAGTCGAATCGAATCGTTTCCTCCTTTGAGGTCCATCCCGAGGAAGAAAGCTCCGATCGTTCCCCAGTTTTCTACGGATTCAACCATTTCGGAGCCATCAATCCCAGCCTGCGCGCCCCCTTCGATAGCCCCGTAATTTTCGATCCGTGTTTCCACGGGGGTTTCTATCACTTCATCATAATTAAGATTGTATGGCGGCGGATCCAACTTGCTTGTGCTGATATTGATGCCATTCGTGGTTCCGAAAATCGTGCCGCGGTTGATAATCTCTGCACCTGCCTGTGCCATTACGCCGTCCCCATCGTTTCCACGGATTTCTGCGTTGGTTTCGTTTGTCAGCTCCAGATCCGCCATTGCGACGAGCCCGCTTCCTTCAATTCCTAGGATGCTGCCTGAGTTCTTAAGTATAAGACCATCTCCGGCCGAGATCCCCAGCATCCCACCCGTGATCGAACCCGCCGTTAAATCCTCGCTCCCGCTGAAAGCTACCTTATTCTCAATCAAAGCGTTATCTCCGACTGTGATGCCGGTGCCTGAGGTTGAAGAAATGATCCCCCAATTGAAAATTTCGGCATCGTTGTCGGCGGCGATGGCGCTACCGTTGGTCGTGGTGATGGTGGCTTGGGTTCCGCCAAGCGAATCGGGCTTAAGCTCGGAATCCACGGGGGCTGGAACAAAAACATTGTTTAAAATCAACCCGTTGGAGGCCTTGATCCCATCCGCAACTCCCGTGATCGAACCTGAGTTGTTCACCGTGCCCCGGTCAGCCTCAAACCGGATCCCGTCTCGGGTGGCGGCGCTAAGCGAGCCGAAATTGTCAATCGTGTAGTCGCTCACGCTCACGCGGATGCCATCTTCAAAATCAATGTCCCCCGTTAGCGTGGCGGTTTTGGCAATGGTGACGGTAAGCGGCGCCGTAGGATTCGAGCCTCCGTTCGCGTTAATCGATGCCGCACTCGTAAATCCCGGCAGGATGTTGATGCTGCCCAAGTCAGACACCTGCAAGACATCCGCAGGTGCGGTGGCGATCATGGCTGGAACGATAATGAATGCCGGCAAGGCATTGTTTACGAGACGTCGGAATTTTGGTTTCATCGTGGATCGTGGGTAGGGAAAGTTGAAATTGCCGGGTGGCTTGTGACTTTTTGAAAAGGGGGGTGGCCGATTCTTCGATGGATCGGTATTTTTTGCAAGGTTTTATTTGAATATTAAGTCGATCCGATTACTTGAAATCGATGATTTTGTCAAAATTCTGAAAACATTTTCGGTTTCAGCTACTTTCAGGGAGGGGCTTTGCAGGCAGTGCTCAGGCTGAAACTGAAGAGCGCGGAAATGGCGAGCATCTCGCGAATCGATGTCGGACTTTTTGGAAATGCTCATGAGTGAAGAGTGATTTTTTTAGAAATTTTTTCTTGTGCATATCGGCGGCTTTGGATAGACGCAGCTGTATAGCAGTTAGTTTGAATTCTCATTCTACCTTGTTAACTCCCCCCACCCCCCATGAAACTTAAGAGATCGTGTGTCTTCGCGTCCGTCCTCCGAGCCGGTAAAAAACAATCACGCCGCTTCGGCTCAACCCAGCTCCTCCTTGGCGCTTCATTGATCACTCTCGTCGGCCAACAGGTCCAGGCGCAGGATCTTTTCTGGGATCCCAAGGTTCCTGATGTTTCCCCAAGTGGAATCTGGAACTCTGCGGATCTGGACTGGGATCAATTTTCGAACTTGGGTGGCACGGATCAGACTTGGGTCGCTGGCTCGATCGCCAACTTCCAACAGGTCGTCGGCGGCACCGTCACCCTCGTCGGAACTCAAACCGTGAGCGGACTCAATGCGTCTTCTCCAGATGCGTCAAACTGGGTGATCACGGGCGGCAGCATCGCACTGCAGGGCGCGGGGGGCGTGGCCGCCGGTGCCGGCGACAGTCTCACGGTCGCTTCTGACATCGACGGGGCGGCTGCTGCACAAGCTCTCAACTTTACCTCGGGCGGAGGCACGGTCATCGTTTCGGGTGACATCGGAAGCAATGTGGGGACTGTGACCTCGGATGCCACTCTCACCTTGTCAGGTACCAACACCTTCAGCGGATCTCTTAATGTCAACTCGGGAACCACAACGCTTGCTGGCGGCGCGGCGGTTGCGGATACCTCAGGCCTCAACCTTACCGGGGCTGCCACCG